>CBDUBV010000021.1:0-31408 GCA_965365475.1 uncultured Chthoniobacteraceae bacterium
ACGGGACGAGGATAAAGCTCTGCTTTTCCCAATGCGCAAGGATGCATATCCACAAGGTGGCGTGCCTCAAATTGCAGGATTATTTTCGCTACATGTTTCACCCCACGACATCTCTCCGCTGTGCCGCATTCTGCTTCTTCTGCGTGCTGAACTTGCCAACTCTTGCGCAATCCATTTCCTACCCACCTGGGTCTGGACTCGTGCTCGACGTCACCACCTACGGCGCAGTCGGCGACAACAATCCTGCCTCGGCGGCAGCCAACACAGCAGCTTTTCAAGCCGCGCTCGCTGCCACCCGCCCGGGTGGAATCCATGCAGGGAAAATTTTGTTTATCCCTGATGGAACTTACTATTTATCGGACACAGTCACCGGAGGCACGAGCGGCGCTCAGAGCAGTCGATTGCATTTGCAAGGCGCAAGCAGATCGGGAACCATCCTGCGTCTTGTGGATTCTGCCGTCGGCTTTAACACCACAGCGAAGCCGGTTATCCGCATTCTGGACGCCGCTGCGGCCAATGACGCATTCCAGAATTTTGTCACCAATCTCACTATCGATGTCGGGGCGAATAATCCCGGAGCGGTGGCGCTGGATTTTCATACTAATAATGGCGGCGGCGTGATTGATGTCACCCTGCGCGGTCCTGCCACGGCCCACACTGGCCTCGCGATCACGCGCAATCTGGCTGGCATCGGGCTTCTGCGGAACCTGCGTATCGAAGGCTTTCGCACAGGTGCTCATGTAGCACATTTTCATGTCGCTTTTGTTTTCGACGCATGCGAATTCAGCGGCCAATCGCAGGTGGCGGTGCTCAGCGATGATAAACCGCTCTCGTTCTTCGATTGCATAAGCAACAACACAGTGCCGTTCCTTCGCACACTCTCCGCTGGCGCACAGATCGTGATCGTGGATTCGATCCTGCAAGGCGGTTCCAGCGCGGAGCCTGCAATTGACAACGCAGCGGGCGCACAAGTCTTTCTCCGCAACAACACTGTCGCCGGCTATGGCCAGGCTTACATCCATGGCGCAGTGAGCGTTTCCAATGCCGATGCCGCTGGTGAGTTTGTGTCTCACGGCGTGTTGTCGCTGGATGCGACGACTCCCGCTCGTTCGCTCGACATTCCCGTGCCTCCCGTGCCCGCAGTGGCATGGGACGCTCCCACAGGGTTCGCGTTGTTCAATGATCCCAACAACATCCCCACAATCTCAGACCCTGGCGTCTGGGCGATTGTGGATGGCTCGGCGTTGAATAGCTCTGGCGGATGGATCGACGACACCGCTCTTCTCCAGGCGGCTCTAAACAGTGGCGCCAGCACAGTGGCCTTCGCCCCGCGCAAACGCATCGACATCACCAGCACTGTCACAGTGGGCGGAAATGTGCGCCGCATTTTGGGTCTTGGCGCGGAAGTCATCGCTCGGTCACCTTTTAACAAAGCCACGGGCCAACCGATGTTCCGCTTCATCGATGGTGCGCACTCTGTCGTGTCCATGTCTGGGATCGATAATAGCAATCTATGGAGCTTGCGCACATGCGTGCTCATTGAAAACCGTCGCTCGGGAGATCTCGTGCTGGAGAATATCCAGAGTCAGTTTATGCCGTTTTACCAGAACACTGCCGCTGCCACCGGGCGCGTATTTTTCGTAAACAGCTTCATCAATCCGCATTACGCCGACGCCACCGGGCTGGAGTTACCAGCGATCACCATCTCCGGCCAGACCGCTCATGCACTGCAAATCAATTCCGAGCTGCTCGGGTCCTACCGCAGCATGACGCATGAGAGCGTGCCGTTCATCATCAATGACGGCGGCGTTCTTACCATCCGCGGTTTCAAGTTCGGTGAAGAACACGGCCCGTATCTGCACACAAAAAATGGTGGGTTCACTGAGGTGCTCAGCGGAGTGGTGAATGTCACCGATCTCGGAGGTGCGGACGCGGGGCAGTATCCGTTCTCGCAGGAAGACTCCCGCGTGAGTTATGTCGCTCTGGAACGCAAGAGGGACAGCTCGGGAAATTATCCACCGCACACTATGGTAGTGCGTGAAACGTGCGCCGGGCTGACCACGGAGCTTCTGCCCGTCAATACGCCACTGCGTCTCGGCGCAGCACCCGGTGGATTCACCCTGCCGCTTTATGTGAGCTACGACCGCCTTACCGGCGTGTCAGGCTACTCCAGCGCGGCTTCCGGGCGCATTCGCAGCGACAATTTCCTGACGACGGACGCCACTTCGAGTTCCCTGAGCACTGGCAAAACCAGCGACTCGCCCAACAAAACATGGGTGTCCATCGTGGAATTCGCCCTGCCCACTCTGGCAGATGAAATTGCATACGCGGAGTTCATTCAGCTTCAAGTCACCGTTTCGCAACGCTACGGCTGGGCCGGCGCGGGCCACGTCATCGTGCAGGCTTGCGATGCCTCTGGCGACGGCGAAATCACGCTTGCGGATTACTCCGCCCCGGCCACCACTGTTGCATCCACCGAAGGTGCACCACTTAGCGTCGGGCAGCGCATCAGCTTTGATATTACGTCCGCAGCCAAAGCGGCTTCCGCAGCGGGCTACGCGTATCTCACCCTGCGACTCACTTCCGATGTTGCGGATGGACCCGACAGCGATCAGGTCGTATTTTATTCCGCTCACTCTTCCGTGGCGGATGGAGATCGGCCTGAACTTGTGCTTATCAACGGCGCCTTGTCGCTCCCCGTCCCGACTGGTCCCGTCCGTATCGCTGCGCACAATGGCAGCAACGCGGCATCCGGCGACTGGCCAAGCGACACAACCATCCTCTCTGGATCAAGTCTGGGCGTAGGTTCGACGGCAGATGGCATCAACCTCTCTGGCGCCACCGATCCCGCACCGGAGGATGTGTATCGTTCCCACCGCCACGGCTCATCGTTTGCTTATACTCTGACCGGCTTGCAGCCCGGAGCAGAGTACACCGTGCGTCTGCACTTTTGCGAGACCTACTGGACCGGCACAAACAAACGCCGTTTTCATGTTGATATAAATGGTCTGCGTGTCCTGACAAACATCGACATTTTCCAGGTCTCGGGAGGTCACGACCGTGCGCATGTGGAGACATTCACCGCCACTGCCAATACAAATGGCGCCATCGCGGTGGCGTTCCTTCCGGGCACAAAGAACCGGCCATTTGTCTCCGGAATCGAGCTGTGGAAATAGTGCTGTGCTATTATAAAAACGGCTGCTCGGGGTAAGCTGCGGGCTCTTGCAAAGGCTCGCGCGTATAGCACCAATCCGAGAAATCGGCGGGGACGCTACATGCCGATCCGCGCCCGGAAGCAACCATTCCCAAAAACGATCCTGTCCAGCCTCCTGCGACCTCGGAGGAAAAAAATCGACGATCGCTGCGTGCAAGCTCGCGCAGTGAATTCCTCGCCGCTCCAGCAGCAAAAGTGATCCCTGCCCAATCGCCGGAAATGCACAGGGCGACCTGGGATTCGGCCCACGGGAGCACTGCGAGATCGCTGCACAGATGTGCCACGCGCTGCCTGACAAAAAGCTCCACTCCCTCACCTTGCGACGAGTAGCGCAAGCCGACCTCAGCATGAAAACTGTTGCTTAGCAAAAATGTCAGGCCTGCTTCTTCGCCGCGCCTTCGAGGAGAAAACTGCAACATCACTTCCGCGCGAAACCCCGGAGAATCGAGGCGGCGTCCTGCGAAGGCTGGGGCGGCATCGTCATCCAGCGACGCCGCATTTCCCCACAATCGCAATGCGCCGGGACGCTCGGTGACCGACCACGCACCGGGTAGCGGGTTGCGAAGGAATTGCCACTCGGGTCCTGGCCAGCTCTCTCCGAACTCACAGTTTTCCCGAGCCGCTAGCGCATGAGAGCCGTCCGCTCCGCCGGGCAATCGCGCGACACACATCTCCAGCTCGATCAAGCGACCTCCGTTCACCACCGGCCACCCGTCGATCCACTCCACCGGCGCAAGGAAAGTCTCGCGTCCCATATGGTGGAAACATGCTCCACTTTGCGGCGCATGCCGCGTGGCGAGAAACACCATCCACCATGCGCCATCCCCAGCCTCCACCAGATCGCCGTGCCCGGTGTAGCGGATGCGCGTGCTCGTCTCGCGGGCATGACTCAGAATGGGATTACCCGGACACGGATCGAATGGTCCCCAAGGTGAGCGTGAGCGTCCCACACACACCATGTGGCCAAAGCCCGTCCCGCCTTCGGCCGTGAGCAGGTAGTATTGCCCAGCCGCCTTGTAAAGATGCGGGCCTTCACCATCGAGCGAGACGAAAGGCCGTGCAATCTCGCGCCCTGGCGCAGTGAGTCGCCCGGAGTCAATATCCAGCTCGGCCTGCACGATCGCATGCCCATCTCTTCTCGTGTAGTAGCACCGACCGTCCTCGTCGAAGAAGAGCGATGGATCGAAGCCGCCTGCATCGAGCCACACCGGATCGGACCACGGACCCCGGATGTCGTCCGCGCAGACGTAGAAATTCCCCCCGCCCGCGCGGACATTGGTTGTGACCAGGTAGAACCGGCCTTGGTGCCACCGCAGTGTGGGGGCGAAGATTCCTTCAGAACACGCGGCGCCCGTGAGATCGAGCTGTGAACTGCGTGTAAGCGCGTGCCCGACCGGACTCCAGTTCACGAGATCGCGGGAATGGAACAATGGAACTCCTGGGAAATACTCAAACGAACTAGTGGCGAGATAGTAGTCTTCTCCCACCCGGCAGATGCTGGGATCGGGATGAAACCCTGGCAGCACGGGGTTGCGATAGCGCACAGACATCAGACTCAAGGCCGCCCCATGCTGTCGTAAATGGGCGCGATCGCGTTGGCGCGTGCCACGTGGAAGAGCAGTTCACGAGTCATCTGTTCTCTGCGCTCAGCGTGTTTTTCTTCCCGATAAAGATTCAACATTTCTCCGGGATCCGTGGCCAGATGGTAAAGCTCGCCATGGACCACAGAAGGATTCTGCCGCGATTCGCGGATATTTCCCTCGTAATAAAGGATAAGCTTCCAGTCCTTGTTGCGCCACATCATGGCGGGAGCGCGTTGTATTTCGTCGCTGCCGTTGCCGTGCATTTCAGCGTAGGCGCCTACTCGGTTCGTGGGCTCAAGCAGATTCTCTCCGGGCAGATAATCGGGCACTCTCTGCCCGGTTGCAGCAAGCAGCGTGGGCACGAGATCGACAAGCTCAGCCGGACGGCTATCGACACTGCCCCGAGCCGAGGCGGGAACCTGTGGCCCGGCAACCAGGAGCGGCACGCGCACGCTGTCATCGTAGAGGCTGTATTTGCTGAAGCGATAGCGATTGCCGAGGCTCTCGCCATGATCCGAGACAAACACTACCATCGTGTGCTCCGCCTGTCCGGATTTTTTCAAATAATCAAGCACCCGCCCGAACTGTGCATCCACGTAGGAGCAAAGTGCATAGTAGCGCAACGTCGTCCGCTTCCGTTCGCGAGGGTCCAGCGCAAGCCAGGCTTCCACTGCTTCGGCGGTGTGGGAAAGATTGGGATGATGCTCGGCAAGCGCATCGCGGTCGGGTGAAAGCAGTGGGTCAGGCAAGGAATCGAGGTCGTAGAGCTTCTCAAACTCTTCGGGCGCGTAAAGCGGCGCATGGGGAGCATCGAAGGAGAGATAAGCGAACCAAGCTTCATCCGCCTCACGCGCGTGCTCGATCGCGGCGATGGTCTTGTCGGTGAGCCAGGCCTCACGCAAGTCGCTGCCATCGCCGGGAAGCGTGCGCCCCAGGTAGCCTGTCACGCCTTCGCCGCCAGAACCCGCATCTTTATTCCACTGGCGGATCTTGGCCATCTTCTCGGGATGCTGATCGCGGTCGCCAAAATACACGGCACCCGGTTCGCGATCGTGCCCGCCGGGCAATCGAGCGATATAGCGTTTCTCAAAACCAAATGTGGATGGCACGACCTCGCGAATTCCCTTTTCCGGATTCGGGGTGATGGTCCAGTGGGTCTTCCCGGCACCGATCGTGCGCCAACCGGCCTGTGCGAATCGCGTGAAGATAGTTGGCCACCGCAGATCGCGATGGTCCTGGATCGCCTGACCATTACTGCGCACGCCGACTTGGGCAGGATACATGCCCGTGGTCATCGAGTAGCGGCTTGGGATGCACATGGGCGACTGACATACCGCTTGATTGAATACCACCCCGCGCTGCGCCAAGGCGTCCAGATGCGGTGTCTGCACGGCCGGATTAAGAACTCCGAGCGTGTTCCAGCTTTGCTGGTCAGTCATGAGGAAGAGCACGTTGGGCGCACCGGAGGATGCAGAACGTTTGCGTGCCTGGTCTGGTGCTGACGTGATGCCAGCCGACTCCGAAGCCGCCGAGACTGCCCCAGCGGGAAGAAGTGTGGCGGCCACTACGCCACCACTTCGGAAGAGGAATTGTCGGCGGTTGAAAGCGGACTCAGACTGTTTTCGAAGCATAATGTTTTCTATTGTAGAGCGTTGCTTTTGGAAAAGACGGTTGGATTATTGAATCTCGCCTCGCCTTTCCTCCAGCGCACGCCGGTTCTGTTCGATGACGGCTGTTGTCATAGGAAACCGATGACCGATCCAAATCGCGGGGATCAAGAAAAGGAGAGGAGCGAAGGCCAGCAGCACACGCAGATTGAATACGACCGATTCGGGCATGTCGAACCGCAGTTCCGGGCGGAAACCGGCCAGCTCCACCAAGGGTCCGGAGACCGCTGCTGCGAAGGAGAGCGAGAATTTTAACATCCAGGAAAAAATCGCCGCGAAAGCGCCCTCCCGCCGTTCACCTGTGCGCAGCTCGTCGTAGTCCACCACGTCGCCGGTGAGCGAGGGAATGAGCACCCAGATGGCTGTCATCGCGGGAGAAAGCAGGATGCCAGGCAGCAGGCTCAGGTAGGGCATCGCGGGCGTGTAAGCAAACCACGTGGACACGCTGGCCGTGACAACCACATACATCGTGATCTGCAATGCCCGCAGCTTGCCAAACCTGCGCGCGATCCATTGAAAGAGTGGAATGCCCGCGAGCGAAGAGAACACCGTGATCGTCCCTTGCAGCCCCGCGAGGCTCGCAGCAAACTTTTGATCACCGCCGCACACGAAGTAGAGTTTGGTAAAGAAATCCAGACCCCACTTCATTTGCACGCCTAGAGTCAGCAGCATGGTCAGCGAGATGAGCAGAACAAATGGCCGGTTGGCGAAGCTCATTTGGAAGTTTTTCCAAAGTGAATGTTTGGCTTGTTTCTCAGCCTGTTTATAAAAACGCTCTTTTACAAAGAGTGCAGGCATGAGCCCGAGCACGATGACCAGAATGCCAAGAGCCGTGGTGACCCAGCGCGCGCCATTTATAATATCGGTCTCGCCCTGTGCGTTGTTGAAGAGCGGCAGTTGCACGATCCACCACAGCCATACCATGATCAACTGAACGATCTGCCCGAGATACGATCGCCACACCGCCACGTTCGTGCGCTCCGTGCTGTTGGGGGTGATCTCCAACAGCATGCATTGGTAGGGGATGTTGAAGATCGTGTTGGTGAGATAAAGCACCAGCATGCTGCCGATCATCCAGTAAGTGATCTGCGGCACGGTCCATGACGGGTTGAATAAAAAAAGCACCGGCATCCAGATGCCCATCGTGATTGCGCCCGCCACGATATAAGGTTTGCGGCGTCCCCAGCGTGAGCGTGTATTGTCGGAGAACCAGCCCAGGAGCGCGTCGGTCACAGCGTCCCAAAGCCGATAGAGCAGTCCGTAGAGGCTCATCGCTGAGGGTGTGATGCCGACTTGCAGCACGAAGATTGGGCTCAACAAGGCTTTATCGGCCTGTTCTTGAAGCCCCGACCC
Organism: uncultured Chthoniobacteraceae bacterium; assembly: GCA_965365475.1. Taxonomy (GTDB): domain Bacteria; phylum Verrucomicrobiota; class Verrucomicrobiia; order Chthoniobacterales; family CAKUMP01; genus CBDUBV01. The sequence goes on from CBDUBV010000021.1 coordinate 7,818, forward strand.
GACGTTGCCCAGCCCGTAGCCGATTTTTTCCCGCAGCGGGATGCGCTCATCGGGTGGCACTTTGGGCGAGCCATGCTCTGGGTTGGCTGAGGCGTTCACGTGGGGGATACTTTATCGCTTGGTCTCAAAATGAGAAACTCCCAGAGGCCTGCAGACCTCTGGGAGTGTTCTCCGTATTTCACTAACCCTAAATCAACCGCTCAAGCCATGCGGCGGCGACGACGGAATACGACCGTTGCCAGCATGCCGCCAGCTAGAAGTGCCCAGGTCGAAGGCTCGGGAACGACCGTTACCTGGATGTTGTCCAGGGCGACATCGTAGGTGCCGGTGCCGGGGGCATTATTGAAGCTGAAAGCCAGGTTGTTGAAGATATTTGTACCCACGCCGGTCAATGTGCCTGAGGTCGTCGAACCAAACGCGGTTTGTGAAAAGCTGTAGTTACTTGCAGCCGTGCGCGTAATGGTCAAGGAAACGGTTGTGGCGCCAGTAAGCGCCACGCTGGCTGGGCCAGCGAAGGAGGCAATCGCTGTCCCTGTGCCGCTTTGGTTGTGCACAGGACTGGACGATCCAGTCACAAACTGACCAAACCCAGCTGTGGAACTGGTGCTCGCGCTGAATTGATACATCTCGCGTGCGCCGCTCCCAAATGGAGTGGCGGACGTAAAGTCCCCTGTCACTGGAACGCCCGTCACGGCACTGCCGTTCCCGAGGTTGCCAATGGCCCATCGGAAAGCGTGGTTTTGAGAACTAGCCAAAGACCGGCTGTTGATCGAGAACGAGAAGATTATCGAGTCATTAACGGCCAGAGTTTGCTCCGTGAATGATTTGATCACGCCAGACCTCGACGACGCCGTGCTTCCCATGGTGAAATCAAGTTCGTTATTCGTAGAGTCTCGGGCGAGCGTGGTGCCGGTCGTGCCGAACCGGTAATAGCCGGCATCGGCGGCCGTGCCAGATGAGAAGGTATCGGTGAAGATGATCGTTTGACCTTGAACGACAGAGACCGCGCAAGCGGCTAACAACATGGAGAGGAGACATTTTTTCATAGATGTGGTTTTCAGTTAGGGTTGGACTACAACGCAGGCATTGGCCTGTGCAGTGAAGAATCCTATAGCGACACATGTATCGCAATGGGTTTCGCATGCATCGTTGCACGAGCGCACTACCTTCATTATACCGGCATGCCGTGTGGGTTTGGGCAGCATTTGGCTGCCCCCCAAGTGTGAACCTCCGGCGATTTTCTTGTTTGCGTCGCAGCCTGTATGCATAGTTGCACAATGACAACAGTTTCCCACCGTCTTATCGCGATGGAAGCCGGTGTGAGCCAGGCCACCGTAAGCCGGGCGTTGCGCAACGACGCGCGCATCTCCCAGGAGGTGCGCAAGCGCGTCCGGGAGGTCGCGGTCCGCATGGGCTACCGCCCCGATCCGCACGTGAGCAAGCTCATGGCGTACATGCGCAACATGCAGCAGACACATTTCCAATCCGTGCTGGGCTTTATCCTGCCCGTGGAACCCTATGACAATATCTACATGCGGGAGATGGTGCGCGGTGCGCGGGAGCGAGCGGAAGGCCTCGGGTACGTAGTGAATGATTTTCGCACCGGACTCACTCGCAAAGAAGTGCAGGCTCTCAATCGGGTGTTGCGCGCTCGCGGAGTCGAGGGGGTCGCATTCTTTCCGCGTCAGGTCTTCGAGCCAGCACCGCCGGGACTGGACCTTACCAATTTAGCCGCAGTATCGTGCGCGTCGTTTGAAGGGCCTTTTCCCGTGCACAGAGTCAAATCGGGACATGTGGAGAACATGGCACTGCTCTTGCGCGAGGTCGAACGCCGCAAGTTCAAACGCCCGGGGCTCGTGACATGGGAAGAGTTCGACCATCGCCAACGGTGGGCTCCTCGCATGGGTTATTATTATTTTTTCCACGACATCGTGCGCAGCGCACCTCCAGCCATATTCGATTGGCATCGTTCTGGCAGCCAGGTGGCGCCGGCATTTTTGCAATGGTTCCGCGAGGTGCAACCCGATGTCCTGCTCGTGGTCGGGCCAGCAGTGGCAGATTCCATCACCAACATTCTCACCAAAGCCAGAATCCGCAGGAAGGTGCCCATGCTTGGGATCGGTCACATGCCGAGTGGTTATCGCGGAATAAATGAGAAACCTGCCATACTCGGCGCGGCTGCCATCGATATTCTGACCTCCCACATCGTGCGCAACGAGAAAGGCTGGCCCAGGGAGGTAAAAGTGATGACCATCCCTGGCGAATTGCGGTAAAGGATCAGTCGTGTTGTCGGCGGTATTCCAGCACCGGGCTGGTGTAGCCGCCAGCGTCCATGCGCCGCCAATATTCCGCGATGGATGCCTCCGGCAGCACTACGCCCATCTCGCGCGCCCGGCGTGAAACGCCCGAGTCCGTGCCAGGCCTGAATTCCTTCTTCGCGTCTTCAGCCAGGCCGGGATCCTCCCACCTGGAGTGTGCATCGCGTCCGCCTGGGGCACCATATTTCGCTAGAGCTTCGCGCCATTGCTCGAGATCGCCCCACGTCTCATCAGGCAGGCGGAAGCCTGCGGGTTCACGGCTCCAATACGTATTGTTATCAGTCGCCAGCACGCTCAGCACATATGGAAATTCCTTCACCGGCGTTGACTTGCGCGAAAGATAATCCACGATGCGCCCGTCGCTAGAGGCCATGATCGTATCGCGGACCACCACAGATTGCCAATCCTCCGCCGACTTGGGGCCTTGCGGGTGCGGGGCAAATTTATAAAGAATTTGGGCGTCCTTGCTTTCGTCTTCGACAAAGCCTCCGCCACCATTGCCAATCAAGAGGCATCCCAGCACGGCCGAGTTGGATGCCATGGAAAGAAATATCCCGGTATTGTCGTTAAAAGCACACACCGAGTTGCGCAGAATCTGCGGCCCGCCTCGTGGTTTTGTAAGCTCAAACATGACTCCCATGCGCTTGTTGCCAAAGAAAAATGAATCCTCCACCAGCACATCGCGACAATACACATCGAACCACAGTCCATTGGCATAGTTGCCGACGGAAGCATGCCGCCGGAAATGCACTTTCTCCACCCCACCGCTTTTGCTGCCCGAAGCATGCCACGCGGTCCAGCCCGACCACCCGCCCCGGTAATTATTAAAGGAAGTCTCGCTATCTTCCACCAGGATGCGACTGCTGCCTTCGCCAATGCCGATGCCATTGGAGCCATTGTTGTTGGCTGTGACTCTGCGCAGGATGCCCTTGTGCGACGAGCTGATGGAAATACCTGAAGCCACGTTGTCGCTCACATTGAGCCGCTCGATTAAGAAACCTGTGCAGCCGGTGATGTTCAACGTGCTGCCCATGGGACCGGTGGTTGCATGGCGAAGCACGAGATCGCGAAGAATGATATTGTCCTTATCGCGGACAGCTAACAGCGGAGACCAAGCTGTGCCCTTCCACATTCCGACTTCGATGCGGGTGGGCTCGGCCATCTCGACATCCGCCGGAAGCCGCATGAAGATTTTCCCACGCAGATTTGCCGGCGCATCCGGCCCGCTGTACACGGCAAATGTGCCTGGATCGCGTAATGTCGCAGGCGAATGGGCGGTGAGTCCATCCGGCACGAGCTGCCCGCGTTTGTTGTCAGGATCTCCACCCTTGCCTGTGCCACGATCCTTGACGCCACGCGGGCCATCCTCATCTTCCCAACGATAACGCTCGGTCAGCACTTGACGCAACGCCACGCCATTCACCCACACCATCTCAGACCGTTGCATAAGACCTGGCAGCAGCGCGAATCCATAACTGTCGATCCACGGCCCAGCATCGGGCGGAGCAGAGAATGGCCATGTATTTTCGTAAAGACCTGGCTCATCTTTCACTTCTTTCCAGCCCGTCGGCTGAAAATCCACGCCGCCATGCATGCTATCCGAGCCGCTCAGTATCGTGGTGCCATCTGGCTCGCCTTCCACCACAAGCAGAGTGGTGCGTACGGTTTCGGGTGCTGCTTTGTCAAAGCGCAGCCATTGCCGCAAGTCTTCGCGATACGTGCCCGCGCCGATCTTCACACGAGTAGAAGTGCCCGCTTCAAGATTCTGTAGAATGGCAGCGCGTGAGTCGGAGATTCTTGCAAACGGCCGCTCGGCTGAACCATCAGCAGAAGCAGCATCGGACTCCATCGCGATGTGAATGGTGGCTTCCACCGGCATGGCGGCCAGGTCGGGCAGTTCATTGGCAAAGTCCGCTACGTTTACCTCGTTCATGGGAGATGTGTCGAGTGCAACAACCGGCTCCGCAGTTTCGGCCTGAAGAGTTGGCGTGACATACAGGAAGCCGGGAAGCAATGTCACAAAAAAGAATCGGAGGGACGATGAATGCATGCGCTGCATCCTAGAGAGCCGAAGAGCGATGGAAAGTGCCAGATATGCGCATCGTTGCATAGGAGGCCTAACTCGAGTGGTAGGAAAGAGCATTTATGCATCGATGCAATGCTGTATTTTAGAGGCTCACTGCTCTTGTGGAGTCGAGGGTTTAGACGCGGTGACATTTACTTTTTCCCAATCAAAGGCTAAACAAAGTCCGTATGAAAACCCTCGCTACTTTTCTGTTTACATTTCTGCTGAGCCTCCCCGCGCTATCAGCCAGTGAGATTCGCAATGGCGACTTTGCGAAAGGCCTCCAGGGATGGGTGGTACAACGTCTGGGTCAAACTTCGCTTTCAGCCTCCGATGCCGCAAAATACTGTCAATTCGAAGACGGCACCGCATTTATTGACGTAAGTGCCATAGACAACGAGAAAGACAAACCTGCCGGGGTGATTCTGACCCAATACATTAAGGAACCTGCGGAAGGCACCCGCTACCGCATTTCCTTTGAGACGAAACTGCCTGCCGGTCAGACCATGACGTATGGGCTTGGGGCAGGCATCCCCACTGGTCCGCACAAAGGCAACCTGGGTGGCGGTATTCATCTCACGCCCGTTACCGGAGAAGATGACTGGGTCGAGACGGAAGCGGAATTCGTGTGGAATCCGGCCGAAGTTCTTTCTCAGGTCGAGGGCGGAGAGTTGGGCCCTGTAACCTTGCAGTTCCGCATCGGAACAACCTCTGAGTTTCAGATTCGCAATGTCACGCTTACACCGCAGCCTTAGTTTTGGGCCGAGAGGACGGAAGCCCGCTTTCACTCTCATCGAGTTGCTTGTGGTGATCGCGATCGTGGCGATCCTGGTGGCCATCCTGGTGCCTGTGACTCAGCGCATGTCGGCGCGTGCGAATGAAACAAAATGCGTCTCGAACCTTCGCCAGATCAGCGCGTCGATGTTTCGGTGGGCGAGCGAGCACAACGGCAAGTTGCCGCCTCAGATATTTCCCGACAACGGTCTGCAATGGAATAATCCGGGCTCTGAGTTTTTTGCATACATGCTCGACAAAGCCGGCATTGCAAATGATTGGGACGAACTTCTCAACACCGTGTTGCGTTGTCCGGGAAGCAATGCCAAAGGCACGCCAGACGGCGAGCGCGACAATTCCTATGGGAGGAATACGCATCTGGGACTTGCAGACTACACACTGCCGGACGGTATGAAAATGCGCCAGTATGAGACGCCTCTAACTCGGATCGAGTTTGCTTCAAAAGCCGCATTGGTTGTCGATTGGCCAATACCAAACTTCTCGCGTGGCACACTCACTACGCCGACGCGCGTGGAGAATTTGTGGAGCCGGCATCAAGGCCGAATGAACGTGGCCTACGCAGACGGACACATCGCTTCGATCACGCGTTCCCAACTTGAGCAATGGATGGGCGCCGCCCAAGGCTCACAAGAGCAGCGCGATTTTCGGATGTTTCTCACGGGGCTCACTGCGAACAACCCGGAATTTTAAAAATCAGGCTTCTCGCTAGAACTGCGAAATTCGGCTCCGAAGTTCGCGCCGGCACATCAATTTTATGAAATCATACTCCGCACTTTTGCTTGCTGCTGCCCAGTTTATCGCCCCTCCGCTATTGGGCGCTGAGCAGGAGATGGAAACTCTTTACGATTCGCCAATTCCTTCGGGGAAAGAGCCTTTGCCAGTGCAGGTCTGGCGGAAGGAATTGCCCGCCGGAGATAAACTCTCGCTATCGGCACTGGGGCAATTTACCGCTTATCCGCCCTTGCCAGACGGGAGCACAACAGCTCTCGCCGCGCCATGGCGAGGCGAGCTTCAACGTGAGGGCCAACCGCCGATCTTTGTCATCCTGACGCAAAAATCCGGTGTTCCTGCGGGAACAGAGTTGGCACTCGCCGAAGACGCGCCCGAACGAAATGGACAGGCTTCTGCCACAGGAATCATTCAGACCGCTATTGACAAAGCTCGACCGGGCCTAGCCGTCGTCATTCCCGCAGGCATATATAAAATAGGCACGCTAAAAATGCGCGATGGAGTGGAATTACATCTCACGCACAACGCCCGACTTGAATCAATCGACAACGATGCGGAATATCCACCATTCGATGCGCCCGTTCGCTACCATCGGAAGGCGTTGATATTATTTGACGGAGTAAAAAATGCTGCGCTCACCGGCTCCGGCATCATTGATGGTCGGGGCAGTGTGCGGCGCCGGGCTATGGAAAAGCCGACGAACCATCCAGACATTAAGTTGGTTCATATGCAGGACTCCTCCGACATCCGGGTGGAAAATGTGCACCTGCGCGACGCTTATTCATGGACCTTGCATGTGCTGCGCTGCACGCGGGTGACCATCCGGGGAGTGAGCGTGCTGGCGGAATATTCTCCGCGCAATTGGAACGGCGGTGGTGAAGATTGGATATGGAATAATGCGGATGGTATCAACCCGGATTCAAGTTCGCACATTCTGATCGAGGATTGCATGATCTACGCGGGCGATGACGCCATCGCCATCAAGAACAGCGATCCGCTCCACACCACCAGCGACATCACCGTCCGGGGGTGCTCGATGTGGAGTCCGACGCGCGGCCTGAAGATCGGCACAGAAACGCGCGGGGAAAGCATGACGCGAATCACTTTTGAAGATTGCGACGTGATCCGTGCTGGCGAGGCCATGGCAATCGATCTCCTCGATACCGCCAATTTGCTCGACATCACCTACCGCGCGGTGCGCGCGCACGGCTCGGATACAGGAGTTCATTTCCTCGTGCGCCCGCGCGAGCCGGATCAGGCTGTGCTGGGCAGTTTGCACGGTGTCCGTTTGGAGCAAGTTCATTTTGGGCCGGCGACCGATCCCGTGCGCCTGGCAGCCCCGCACGATTTGTCCAAAATTAGCAATGTGGTTCTTGTCGATGCGCGCACTGACATGGGCGATGTGACGAAGGATCAGGTTACGCAGATCGGAAATGTTGACGCCGTGACCATCAAAACAACTCGATAGATGGGTAGCAAAGCCAACGCGCTGGTCGGTGATGCATGGACGCTGCTATGGGAGTCGCACTATGAGGATCACAGCTATGAGCCGGTCTATCTGGGCAATGGCACCATCGGCAGCATGATCGATCTCTCCGGGGTGACAGCGGATTGGTGGAGTTCCAGCATCGGTGCGCGGGCAGAAGGTCAGGGAAACGAAGTGCTGTATCCGGTCACAGCCTTGCGCACGCAAGTGCTGTTTCGCAATGCGTTTTGGAAGCACGAAGGGTTGTGGGCGGGCAGGTCGGGAATATTCTGCGCGGATGCGCGCTTCACGTCCGATCCCGCCATGCCGCATCGTCCCCAAGTGTATGGGTGTCGCCAACAACTCGACCTGCGCAAAGGTGTTCTGACCACGGAGGGGACTCTTTACTTGGGATCAGAGTTGGCCTGGCGCGCGGGTATCGAGCCTGAGCGCGGAGTTCACTACACAGTGCGCAGCGCAGCATTAAAGGATTCCGGCTGGGTCGGCTTTGAGATTGAAGTGGATGAAGATGTGGAAATAGCTTTCGTCCCAGAGCGGGTGACAGAAGAAGTGCTGAAGCTGGGCGGGAAAGCAAAAGGAGTGCACAAGCTAGGAAACGACATCGACTGCGATATGCATTTGAGTCAGCGGGTAAGCGGTCTCGTCGAGGAAACAGGCCGCATCGCTTGGACTGGTGAACCGGATCTGGGTGCTGCCTACCGCGTGGAAGTGCGCGGAGGAGCCACGCTACAAAGGCTTGGTGCAGGCGCGGCATTATGTGGACGCGGCTGTTTATTTATTGCTCTAGAAGTGAAGCCTGGTGCACGGGAGGGAACAGACCTTCCCCCCTGGGTGCGCAGTGCGGATGTTTTTTTCGCAGAGCAGCAAAATCGATGGGAGGCATTCTGGGAAACGAGCGCGGTGGAGTTGCCAGCGGAACCTCTCTGGCAGCAGCGTTATCACGCGAGTCTTTTCTACGTAGCTCAGAGTGTGGGCGACGGACCCACGCACCCGGGCGGGTTGAGTCGTCCGATGTTGCCGTATTGGTTCGGGTGTTTCCACGATACGGACACATATTATTGTCGGGCGCTGCTGGAAAGCGGACGAGGTGACCAAGCGCAGCGGCACCTGCGTTACCGTCACCGGGGTCTGGTGGAGGCTCGGGCATTGGCGCGCCGACTAAAGCGTTCGGGTGCGATGTATCCGTGGCAGACGGACATGCACGGGCGAGGCGAGGCCTATGATGTGCCGATGAACGCCGCTATCATTGCAGTGGAAGCCTGGCATCAATTTGCCTACGCGAGACAGCCCGAATCGAGGGCGATGGCGAGGGAAATTCTCGAGGAGATTCTGCGCAATCTGAGCGACCACGTGGACTGGTCGGCGCAACCTCTGGAGCTGATAACCAAACCGCTGATAACTTTTAGCGAGACGATGACGTCGGTGGATCCGACTGAGGCCCGCGTGGCGTTGCGCGCGGTGGCAGCAGCATGGCTGGCAGCAGAAGGCGTCGATGAAGAACTCAGTGCGCGGGCGCAGCGCGTGATCAATGAGCTGACACTTCCGGTGGATACAAAAGGAGCGTATCGGCTAGTGGCAACGGAGGATTCAGAACCGACTTATCTGCGTTGCCCTTCGGTCACGCTGGGCAGTTTTCCACTACATGTGTTGCCGGCGGATGAAGCACTAGCCCGGACATTTCACAAAGAGTTGGAACGTATTGTATATCTGTTCTCGTGGTTGCCGCACCAGGCGTCGGTTGTCGCGAGTCAGTTGGGCATGTGTGAGGGTGAGATGTGTGCGGCACTGTTGCTGCGCGTGGCCGATGGATTTTACAAGCCCTGGCATGCGTATGACGAATGGGAGAACCGGCGGGCGGCGCGGGCGGCGAATTTTGTGACTGCTGCGGGCGGTTTTGTGACGGCACTGCACCACATGCTGATTGCTGAGACGCGCCCGGGGGTATGGAGAGTGTTTGCCGGTGCTCCACAATCGTGGGCCGAGGTAAGTTTTTCGGGCTTGATCACGCGTGCGGGCTGGCGCGTCGCAGGACGGCGCGCCGCAGGGAAGGAAGTGGAAATATTGGCGGAGCCAGTGGGGAATGAGGCGGAGGAAACTTTCGTCGTGGAGTGGTTGGAAGCGGGAGCAATGAAGCGGCGGCAATGGCGAAGGTAGTCTATGAAATCTTCATCTTCACTATTTGTCGGCGGCTTCTTGCTTGGTGCTTTGATCACATGCATCGGCTTTGCCTTGATGGGGCAGCGGGGTGCGAATGCCAAACCCTATGGCCGTGTGCTGACGGTGGCGCATGGGTTGCCTGCAGGGCACCCCGTGCACGAAGCATTGCAGGAGTTTGGACGCGAACTGGTAAAACTCTCCGATGCCAAAATGAGTGTCCGCATTTATCCGAGTGAGCAGCTCGGCAACGAGACGGAATGTCTCGAAAAACTACAACAAGGGAGCATTGATATAACCAAAGTGGGAGCTGCACCGATAGGGAATTTCGTGCCGATCTACAAGACATTGAGCCTGCCGTATCTCTTTCGGGACCATGAACATTTCTGGGCGACACTGAGTAGTTCGATTGGCGAGGATCTGCTTGCAGCGGTAAGTCGCACGGAGACTGGGTCGCCAAGCGGGCTGGTAGGTCTGGCTTTTTATGATGCGGGAAGTCGAAGTTTCTACGCGACGCGCAAGCTCAATGGCCTTTCTGATTTGAAAGGACTCAAAATTCGCGTGCAGCAGGACCCTGTCGCCGAAACTACAATTCGAGCCTTGGGAGCATCGGCCGTCGCAATGGGTTTTGGAGAGCTTTATACCTCGCTGCAACAGGGAGGTGTGGATGGAGCAGAGAATAACCCGCCGAGCTTTTTCAGTAGCCGCCATTTTGAAGTTTGCAAATACTATATGCTGGATGAGCACTCAAGTATCCCGGACGTTCTTCTCGCCAGCAGTGCGCTTTGGGAAAGTCTTGGCGATGATGAACGCGCCTGGCTGCGAGCAGCGGCATCGCATTCCAGCAAATACCAACGGCAGCTCTGGGCGCAAGAAACACAGCGGGCTCTCCGGGAACTAAAACGCGCCGGGGTGTCCGTGGTGTCAGTAGATAAGCGGCCTTTCCGCATGGCGGTGCAATCGGTTGTAAATGAGTTTGCTACGAAAGATAGCGAGGAATTGGTGGAGCAAATGAAGGCGATCCGATGACCACCTCGTTGCTAATTCGCGGATTGAGCACTCTTTGCGCGATGATTCTTACAGTATTAATAGTGGTTGTGCTATGGGGGGTATTGTCCAGGCAAATCCTCGGAGGCCAGCCAGCCTGGACTGAGGAGTTGGCACGAGTGCTCCTTGTATGGCTTGCATTGCTGGGAGGGGTGCTTGCGTATGCCGACGAAAGGCACCTTGGGGTGGATGTCCTCGTGGACCGATTGCATCCGGATGCGCGCCGCATTGTGAGCATCGCCTCACACCTATGCGTGCTGGCGTTCTCGCTGGCAGTTTTTGCATACGGAGGCACGGCTCTGTTTCACCTGCGCTGGGATTCAGGACAAACGCTGCCCGCGACGGGTGTTCGCAAGGCCTGGTTCTATTTGGTGTTACCGATCGTAGGGGTATTACTGTCGCACCTAGCGCTGTGCCGGGCCCTTGCAGGTTTTCGTAGTTGGGATGAGAGCGGGAGAGGACGATGACAGAAGGGCTGGGAGTTCTTTGCGTGACATTTGTGGTGCTTCTTCTGCTTGGCGTGCCTGTTGCTTTTGTCATTGGATTGTCAACTCTTTTGGGTGCTCTTGCACTGGGGCGGGATGGTGCCATGGAGTCTATGGCCAGCGATGTGGCGAACGGGCTCGACAGTTTTCCGCTGCTGGCGATTCCGTTTTTCATACTCGCAGGGGAGCTGATGGCGGCTGGGGGACTCGCACGCAGATTGATCGATCTGGCTACTGCGATCGTCGGAAAGGCTCGGGGTGGTCTGGCATTGGTTAATATCCTGACATGCATGCTCTTTGGAGCAGTCTCGGGATCAGCGACCGCTGCGATCTCATCCATTGGCACCTCGTTAATCCCTGAAATGGAGCGCGAGGGGTACCCCAGGGGGTTCAGCGTGGCGTTGACTACAACTGCGGCCACAACCGGGCTGCTTATCCCGCCCAGCAATGTGATGATCGTATATGCGTTAGTGGCGTCGAATGTCTCAGTGGGAGCTTTGTTTTTGGCTGGTATATTGCCGGGCATCCTCATCGGCATGGCGTTGATGGGGGTGGCTTTGCTCAAGTCGTGGCACCAAGGCTGTTCCACGCTTACGTCTGGGTTGGTTCGGCGCGGTTCCCCGGCGTTGTGGCCCTCTTTTCTTCGTGCGCTGCCCAGCCTTGTCATGCTGATTTTGGTGCTGGTTGTCATACTTGGAGGGATTATGACGCCCACGGAATCCTCTGTGCTTGCTGTTGTGTGGGCTTTGTTGTTGGTGATGGTTTTTTATCGCGCAATCCACTGGCAACAACTGTATGGGATCCTCGTGTCCTCGGCACGCACTACCGGCATCGTGCTGTTGCTGGTTGGTTTGAGTGCGGCGATGAGTCGATTGCTGACGATCGAGCAGGTGCCTCAGGCTGCCGCGCAGGCGTTGCTGAGTGTCTCGCACAACACAATCGTGGTTTTGCTTCTCATAAACGTCGCGTTGTTGCTTGTGGGCATTTTTATGGATATGACTCCCGCTGTTCTGGTCTTCACGCCCATTTTTCTGCCCGCTGCCATAGGAATTGGCGTTGATCCGGTGCATTTCGGTGTTGTGATGGTGGCCAATCTTTGCATCGGGCTATGCACTCCGCCTGTAGGAACCTGTCTGTTTCTTGGATGTAGTGTGGGAAATATCGCAATCGCTAAAGTTGTGCCCGCTACCATTCCCTTTTTCGCTGCGATGGTTCTGGCGCTTCTCTTGATTACCTATATCCCGGCTTTGAGTTTATGGCTTCCGCAGCTTTTGGAGGCGATGCCGCGTTGACGCTCATGCAGGTTGTCGCCCGGGAAAGGTAAGTTCCGCGATCCCGCTTTTGTCCAGGTGGCCAAGTCCCAACGAGATCATCCTGTCGTATTGTGCTTTGGTGGCGGCGGCCAATGGCAGTGCCATTCCTTTCTCACGAGCAAGCTCCAAGGCGATCCCGCTATCCTTGGCGGCATGGGCGGCGGAGAAATAACAATCGTGTTCGCGCGCGATCATGTCTTCGCCATCGGTGACTAGCACACGCGATGCGGCACCGGTCTGCGAGAACACCTCGCGAAGCGTGGCAAGGTCCAGCCCGAGTGCTGCCCCCAATCCCAGGCCTTCCGCGAGCCCTGCCGTATTAATGTTCATGACCATGTTCACAAGTGCTTTCACTTGCGCTGCGCTGCCCACGGGGCCGATGTACCGAAGCAGCTTTCCGTGTTCGCTGAGTTCCTCTAAAATCGGCTTACAGCGGTCATATACTTCGCGTCTGCCTCCGCACATGAGATACAGCGTGCCGGATCTGGCCTGCGTGATGCTCGACGCCATGCATGCTTCGAGCGAAGCTGCTCCGACGCGATCTGCAGCCTGTTCCACTTCCACATGCACAGAAGGACTCAGAGTTGCACAGTTGATGAAGGTTTTGCCCGCAGCACCGATCAGCAGACTATCATCGCCCTGCGCAAATACCGCGCGTTGTGCCGCATCGTCAGTGACCACGGTGAAAATGATCTCCGCGCTGGCAGTGACGTCGGCAAGGTGCTCGCAAGCTTTGGCTCCGGTCTCCCCTGCCAGCTCCTGCGCCAGCGAGCGATGCTGATCATAGACAGCGGCGATGCTGTAACCTTGGTCTTTAAGGTGGCGGGCCATATTTGCGCCCATGCGACCTACTCCTACAAATGCAATGGTGGGTTTCATCGGAGGGAAAATAGGTGCTTATCAGTCCAAGGCCAGACTTTTCATCTCATCAACCTGGCACATGTGACTTTGGGTCTTTTCGAACGCACCCTTGCCACGTGCCTTGCTGCCCGCTAGCTTTTCCCGTTCTGCCGAATGGAAACGGATTATAAAGTCAAACTAGCCGTGTTCGAAGGTCCCCTGGACCTTCTGCTCTATCTCATCCGCAAAGATGAAGTGGACATCTATGACATATCCATCGAGCGCATTACCAAGCAATACTTGGAATACATCGAGGCTTTCAAGATTCTCGACATCGAGGTGGCTGGTGAATTCATCGTGATGGCGGCAAACCTTATTTACATGAAGAGCCGCAATCTTCTGCCTGTGCACCAGCAGCCGCCAGAGGAAGAAGCTGACGAGGAAGATCCACGCTGGGAATTGATCCGGCAGTTAATTGAGTACAAAAAATTTAAAGACGCCGCTGCACAGCTGCAAGTATGCGAAATCAAGCAGGCAGACTTATTTGGACGCACACCAGACAAGCCGGATTTCGATGATGATAATCCGTTGCTCATGGGCGAGGTGGGCATCTTCGACCTGATCAATGCGTTCCAAAAAATCCTTCGCCGGTTGGATGACAAGACGGAAGATTTGCGGGAGATTTTCGAAGAGAATCACACGGTAAGCGACAAGTTGGAACTCATCCGCTCCACGCTCGCGACGCGCTCACGTCTTGTGTTTACCGAACTCTTCGCCAATGCCGCTTCGCGAACAGAGATTGTGGTTACCTTCCTCGCGCTGCTGGAGATGATCCGGCTTAAACGCATCCGCATCGCGCAGCCCGACACCTTTGGCGAGATTCAACTGGAGCGTGCGGACTGAGAATTTTGATCGACTCTGTTTTTCACCCTTTAAAATCTATCCATCCATGACATTGCGCAAGGTTGTCGAGGCACTCATATTCGCCTCACCCAAACCCATCACCTCGCGGGAAATTGTTTCCGCTTTAAAATCCGCTACCGAGTTTTCCGACGAGGAAGCCGTGTTGGCATTGGCTAAAACAAAGGCTGTGCAGGTCGAGGAAGTGCTGCGCGAGATGCAACGTCAGTATCTGGAGAGCGATGCCGGGTTTGCACTCGTGGAGCAGGCCAGCGGCTGGCAGGTGGTCAGCCAGGAAGCGTGCGCTGTCTGGGTGCGGCAATTGTTTCCCGAAAATAAGCCCGCCCGCTTGAGCCCGCCTTCGTTGGAGACGCTCGCGATCATCGCGTATCGGCAGCCGATCACTCGGGCGGACATCGAGGCAGTGCGTGGAGTGGCTGTGGATGGCGTGATGGGCACCCTGCAGGATCGTGGCCTGGTAAAGATCGCAGGCCGCGCGGACGTGCCCGGGCGTCCATTATTGTATGAGACCACGCAATTTTTTCTTGAGCATTTCGGGCTGAAAAATCTGGATGAGTTGCCCAATGCCTCCGAGCTGCGCCAGATCAAACTCCCCTCCGCGCAAGCGCCTGCTCCCCCAGCGGAAAATCCACAGGCTGATCTTCCGCTGGCTGGTGATGCGGACATTGCCAGGCAATCGGAATCCAATGCGCCGGACGAACACACATCGGAAACCGCTGCCAGAATGCAGGAAGCCCAATCCGAAACAGATTCCCAGGCGGAGCGCGTCGTGCCGGAAGAGGTGTTGCCATGAGTGCGCGTAAATCTGCGATTGCCAGCCGCAAGAAGTCCGGGCTGCCTGGTTTGCGTAGTCAGATCGATGCCATCGACTCGCAGCTCATCGAATTGCTGAACAAACGGGCAGACCTGGTGCACGAGATTGGAGTGATCAAGCGCAAAGATAACTCGCCTATATATGTCCCGGAACGCGAGGAACAACTTCTGCGCTCGCTCATTCGCCGAAGCACAGGCCGACTCACCCCCGCATCCATCCGCGCGATTTATCGAGAGATCATGTCCGCCTCACTGGCTTTGGAGAAAGATTTGTCCATCGCGTATCTGGGGCCGGAAGGCACATGGAGCCACCAGGCTGCGCGCGGCAAGTTTGGTGCAAGCGTCCGATATCTGCCCCAATCCACGATTCGCGATGTGTTTAAAATCGTGGAGCACAGCCGGGCGGATTACGGAGTCGTGCCGATAGAGAACAGCACGGAGGGTGCTGTGAGTCACACTCTCGATGTGTTCACGGATTCGCCGCTTCACATCTGTGCGCAGGTGCTTTTGAAGATCGAGCACAATCTGGTTGCGAAAATTCCGCGCGCTAAAATAGCCCGGCTGTATTCGCATCCGCAGGTTTTTGGTCAATGTAGAAACTGGCTACACGAACACATGCCCGAGGTCGAGCTGGTGGAAGTAGGCAGTACTTCGGCAGCGGCGGAGCTTGCCACAAGGAGCAAAGATGCCGGTGCCATCACGGCCCGCGCCGCAGCGGAGTTGCATGGCCTCGAGATATTGGAGACCGGTATCCAGGATATTGCCAATAACACCACGCGTTTCCTGGTGATCGGTGAGAGCACCAGCAAACCCACGGGCCGTGACAAGACCTCGATCATGTTTGCCATTCAGGACAAAGCAGGTGCTTTATTCTCCGCGCTGCGACCTTTCCAGCAGCTCAAGTTGAACATGAGCAAGATCGAAAGCCGACCGTCGAAGCGCAAAGCGTGGGAATATTTTTTCTTTGTCGATGTGCTTGGCCATTGCGAGGACGAACCTGTTGCCAGAGCATTGGCGGAACTGGAGAAACACTGCTCCTTTGTCAAAATCCTCGGGAGCTATCCCAACTCGGAGTCGCAATGAGCATCGCGACGAAAACAGGCGACCGCGGAACCACGGCTCTCATGTATGGTAGGCGAGTATCGAAGACCGATGTGCGCGTGGAAGCCTACGGCGCGGTGGATGAACTCAACGCCGCCTTGGGCACAGCACGGGCTCTGGCCAGGGAAGAGTACGTTTGCGAGTCGCTGCTCGCCATACAGAAAGACCTCGTCATTGTGATGGGCGAACTCGCCACCGCGAATGAAGATCGAGATCGCTATGTGGCTGGTGGGTTTAAACTGGTCGATGCCTCCATGGGCCAGCGTCTTACCGAGATGGTGAATTATTTGGAAAAAACAAAAACCATAAGTTTCGATGGGTGGGCCACACCGGGTGCAAACGCTGTGTCCGCTGCGATGGATATGGCCCGAACTATCTGTCGCCGCGCGGAGCGCCGCGTGGTGGCCGCAGAGCAAATTTTCGGCGAACCCAATCCGGAAATCCGATTGTATCTAAACAGACTTTCCGATCTGTGCTGGCTTCTCGCCCGCTATATGGAAACACCGCAATCCGAAGAATGAAAACCATCCACACGGTCCACTTCGCCCAGGACGCACTGGACATCATCCTCAGTGCAGCCGTGGATGGCATCCATGACCGGGATCGCTACATTCTGAGCTTGTGTGGAGGAGGGACTCCGCGACCGGTGTATCGCGCACTGGCCGCATGTCCGCTGGAGTGGGATAAAATCTGGTTCACCTTTGGCGATGAACGATGCGTTCCACCAGACCACGCCGACAGCAACTATCGCATGGCGTATGAAGAATTGTTTGCGCCCGCCGGCATTCCGCATTCTCAGATTCTGCGGATGCGTGGCGAGTTGCCTCCGCAGGAAGCTGCGTGGGAGTATGCGGAGAAGTTGACACAATTGTTTGCCGGAGGTGCTCCGGTGCATGATCTGATCCTGCTCGGCATGGGTGAGGATGGGCATACGGCCTCGCTATTTCCTGGCACCCGAGCCTTGGAGGAGAAAGACAAAACCGTAGTGGCCAACGGGGTTCCTCAACTCCACTCCACGCGACTTACGCTCACGTTTCCAGTCATCAATGCCGCGCGTCACGTGCTGTTTCTCGTGAACGATCCAGCGAAACAAGCTGTGATCGACGCGGTGCAATCGGGAGCGGCGCAGTTCCCGGCTTCGCGTGTCGCGCCAGCAGGGCACCTCACCTGGCTCATCGGCAACGGGGTATAGCACACCGCCTACTGGCAGGATCGATAGCATAAGCGTTCTGGAAATGCTACTGCGCTTTCCAGCCACGCAAAACAGGCGGACCGCTCGCGCGATCCGCCTGCTGTAGTTGGTTCGGTTAAGGGTGAACCGGATTACATCATGCCGCCCATGCCACCCATGCCGCCCATGTCACCACCGCCCGGCATCGGAGCTTTATCCTTCTCAGGCAGCTCGGTGATGAGCGCTTCCGTGGTGAGAAGCAGTCCGGAAATGGACGATGCATTCTGCAACGCACTGCGAGTCACTTTGGTCGGATCGACCACGCCGGCTTTCACCAGGTCCACGTATTCATCCGTGGCGACGTTGTAGCCTTCGTTGCCTTTGCGCTTCTTGACTTCCTGCACGATGAGTGCGCCTTCACGCCCGGCATTGTCAGCCAGAGTGCGCAGAGGTGCTTCGATCGCGCGACGCACAATCTGGAGACCGATTTTTTCATCGCCTTGCAGATCGAGACTGTCGAGTGCTTTCTGAGCGCGGATCAGAGCGACGCCGCCCCCAGGGACGATGCCTTCCTCCACCGCCGCACGCGTGGCGTGCAAAGCGTCTTCCACGCGGGCTTTTTTCTCTTTCATCTCAGTCTCGGTGGATGCACCGACATTGATCACTGCCACGCCACCAGCGAGTTTCGCCAGACGTTCCTGCAGCTTCTCACGATCGTAATCGGATGTGGTCTCCTCGATCTGACGACGGATTTGATTGACCCGGCCCTGGATGTCGGCATTGGAGCCTTCACCTTCGACGATAGTTGTGTTCTCTTTATCCACAGTGATGTGCTTGGCACGACCGAGGTCTTCGAGCGTGATGTTCTCAAGCTTGATGCCGAGGTCTTCCGTGATGCAACGGCCACCAGTGAGAACTGCGATGTCCTCGAGCATGGCTTTGCGGCGGTCGCCAAATCCGGGAGCTTTCACTGCGCAGATTTGCAGTGTGCCACGGAGTTTGTTCACCACGAGGGTTGCGAGGGCTTCGCCTTCCACGTCCTCAGCGATGATGAGAAGCGGTTTGCCGCTCTTGGCGACTTTTTCCAGCAATGGAAGGAGGTCCTTCAAGCTGCTGATTTTCTTCTCGTGGATGAGGATGTAGGCATTATCAAGAACGGCTTCCATGCCTTCCGCGTCGGTGACGAAGTAAGGAGACAGATAGCCTTTGTCGAACTGCATGCCTTCGACCACGTCGAGCGTGGTTTCGATGGATTTGGCTTCTTCGACCGTGATGGTTCCGTCCTTGCCGACTTTATCCATGGCATCAGCAATGATCTGGCCGATGGTGGAGTCCCAGTTGGCGGAAACGGTTGCCACCTGGGCGATCTCGCTGCTCTCTTTGACTTTTTTGGAGATTTTACCGAGTTCAGCCACGATGGATTGCACGGCTTTATTGATGCCACGCTGCAACGAGGTGGGGTTGGCACCTGCGGTGACGTTCTTGAGGCCTTCGCGATAGATCGCTTCAGCAAGCACAGTGGCGGTGGTAGTGCCGTCGCCTGCGATGTCGCTGGTCTTGCTGGCAACTTCACGCACGAGCTGTGCGCCCATGTTTTCATACGGGTCTTCAAGCTCGATTTCTTTGGCCACTGTCACACCATCTTTGGTGATGGTTGGGCTGCCGAATTTCTTATCGAGAATGACGTTGCGTCCCGATGGTCCGAGTGTGGACTTCACGGCTTTGGCGAGTTTCTCCACTCCGCGCAGGAGAGCCTGGCGTGCGGACTCGTCGAATTTCAATTGTTTAGCTGGCATATATTATTTGGTCTGTAAGTTGATTGGGTGATTTGTTTAGCCGATGATGCCAAGGATGTCGTCCTCGCGCATGATGAGATAGTTCTCACCGTCGATCTTGATTTCGGTTCCGCCGTATTTGGAGATCAGAACTTTGTCTCCTTTTTTGACGGTGAACTCCACTTTCTTGCCGTCATCGTCGGTCTTGCCGGTGCCAAGCGCGACGACTTCGCCTTCCTGTGGTTTTTCTTTGGCATTATCAGGGATGATGATGCCGCCTTTTTTTACTTCTTTCTCTTCAAGCGGTTTCACGAGAACGCGATCGCCGAGAGGTTTAACGTTGATTGCCATATACTGGTTTGTGTCTAGTTGGTTTTTTGTTTGGTTGTCCGGCGCACGACCTGGTGAATCCAGGGCGGGCGTCGGAAGTTTGTTTTGGGAAAAAAATCAGCTCTTCTTGTCTTCGTCCACGACCTCGAACTCTGCGTCCACCACATCGTCCGAAGAGCCTGCCGCTTTGGGTTGCTCTGGAGCGGGCTCGCCACCGGGTGCCTGAGCTGCCGCAGCTTGCTTGTACAGTTCCGCACTGATCTCCTGGAATTTCGACTGAAGGTCTGCTTCGGCTTTCTTGATCGCATCGACATCGTCGCCTTCAAGAGCTTTGCGCACCGCCGCAATCGCATCCTGCACTGGCTTTTTCTTGTCCTCAGGGAGTTTATCTCCGAGTTCGCCAAGCTGTTTCTCGCTTTGATACGCCAGGCTGTCGGCAGAATTGCGGGCTTCAATCTTTTCTTTGGCTCGCCGGTCTTCTTCTGCGTGCAGCTCGGCCTCTTTCTGCATGCGCTCGACTTCCTCTTTGCTCAAGCCACCGGAACCGGTGATCGAAATCTTTTGTTCTTTTCCAGTGCCAAGGTCTTTGGCGTTCACGTGCAGGATGCCGTTGGCGTCGATGTCGAACGTGACCTCGATCTGCGGCACACCGCGCGGCGCTGGCGGGATGCCATCAAGATGGAAATTGCCAAGAATTTTATTGTCGCGAGCCAGCGGACGCTCGCCCTGCAGCACTTTGATCTCCACGCCTGGCTGGCTGTCCGCATACGTCGAGAAGATGTTCGCTTTCTTCGTCGGAATAGTCGTGTTGCGCGGAATCATGGGAGTTGCCACGCCCCCTGCGGTCTCGATAGCGAGAGTCAGCGGGGTCACGTCCAACAGGAGCACATCCTTTACATCGCCCCGGAGCACGCCGCCCTGGATCGCTGCACCCACTGCCACCACTTCGTCCGGGTTTACGCCTTTGTGCGGTTCTTTGCCCACCAACTTGCGTGCAGTCTCGATGACGCGCGGCATGCGGGTCATGCCACCCACGAGCACCAACTCGTCCACGTCGGAAGCTTTTAATTCCGCATCCTTCAAGCAGGCCTGCACTGGCCCTTCCGTCCGGACAAACAAATCATCCGTGAGCTGCTCCAGCTTGGACCGTGTGAGCTTCTTCTGAATGTGCTTGGGCCCAGTCTGATCCGCTGTGATGAAGGGCAGATTAATCTCGTATTCCTGCGAAGAAGAGAGCGCGATTTTGGCTTTCTCCGACTCTTCTTTGATGCGTTGCACAGCGTCGGGCTGCTTGGAGAGATCAATCGAAGTCTCCGATTTGAACTCGTTGATGATCCAGTCGATAATCCGATTATCCCAATCGTCGCCGCCGAGATGCGTGTCGCCATTGGTGGCTTTGACTTCAAACAAGCCTTCGCCAATCTCCAGCACCGAAATATCGAACGTACCGCCGCCAAGATCATACACCGCGATCTTTTCATCCTTCTTGCGGTCCAGACCATAAGCAAGCGAGGCTGCGGTGGGCTCGTTGATGATGCGCAGCACTTCCAGTCCCGCGATCTGCCCAGCGTCCTTGGTGGCTTTGCGCTGATCGTCGTTAAAATAAGCCGGCACGGTGATCACAGCTTTCGTGATCTTTTCACCCAACTTGGCTTCGGCATCCGCTTTGAGTTTACCCAGAATAATTGCGGAAATCTCCTGCGGGCTGAAAGTCTTCTTCTCTCCGCTAATCTCCACCTCCACTGCGGCGTCGCCGTTGGCAGCTTTCACGACGTGATACGGAATCCGCTTT
Organism: uncultured Chthoniobacteraceae bacterium; assembly: GCA_965365475.1. Taxonomy (GTDB): domain Bacteria; phylum Verrucomicrobiota; class Verrucomicrobiia; order Chthoniobacterales; family CAKUMP01; genus CBDUBV01. The sequence goes on from CBDUBV010000021.1 coordinate 28,953, forward strand.
TCCTCTTCGCGAACCTCATCGAATTTGCGTCCGACAAAGCGTTTGATCGAGAAAATGGTATTAGCCGGGTTGGTGATTGCCTGGCGCTTGGCGGCCTGACCCACCAGACGCTCACCAGTTTTGGTGAACGCAACAACCGATGGCGTGGTGCGTGCCCCCTCAGAGTTTTCGAGCACCACAGGCTCGCCGCCTTCCATGATGGCCATGCAAGAGTTCGTGGTGCCAAGGTCGATTCCTAAAATTTTAGACATAATATAAAAAATGTTTCGAGATGCCAGCCAAGCAGATGCCGTGCCCTGTAAAAATGTTTATTTAAAACGATCAGTACTAGCTATTTGCATACATCCATGCATTCTTGCGCCCGCCTACGGATGTATCCTCATGACACACTGCGCCACTGTGCGAGCCTTGCTGGCACAGTGTGGAGGATTGCCAGAAATTATAATTTTACTCAACCAAAGCTCTCGACGCCAATGTCGCTTTGGGCTAACTATCCAGCCATGCCCAACATGGACAAAGACATTGAACTCACCGAGTCAGACATTCAGTTCGAGTGTCCTCATTGCGCAAATATCTTAATCGTGGACCGCGCCGGGATCGGGCTGGAAGTTGCGTGCGCTCATTGTCAAGGCATGGTCATCGTGCCAGAAGAATCGCGGGTGTTTGAGGAGGTTGCGGATGAGACCTTGGTGCAACCGGAGTTCGATTTTTCCGACCTCTCCGCTGCGGAGTGTGAGCAGCGCCGGGTGCAGGTCGCGGGGCGCTTAAAAGAAAATGAATCCCAGCGCACTGAGATACAAAGCTATATAAATAAGGCCACCATCGAGCTGCATCGGTGGCAGTTGCAGATTCGTAAACTGGACACCAAAAACCGCGAACTCAAAGCAGAGCTGGAAGCATTGGACCGGGCTGCCAATTAGCCCGCGTTCTGCTGCGCTGATCGTCCGCCGCCTGAGACCGGGGGATCCTTAAATCGACTGTGAGAGATACCCGCCGTCCACCGCGAGATCGATTCCGGTCACGAAGCTTGCGGCATGCGGGCTGGCCAGAAATACCACCGCCCCGACCAGTTCTTCGGGCTGACCGAAGCGTCCCATCGAGGTGCGCCCAAGTATCTGCCTGGCACGCGGCGAGGGCGATCCGTCTTCCAGAAACAGCAACCGCCGATTTTGTTCAGCCGGAAAAAATCCGGGCGTGAGGGAGTTAACGCGCACGCCTTTGTCGGCCCATTCACGGGAGAGGAATTTGGTCAGGTTCAGCACCGCAGCTTTCGCGGCAGAATAAGCGACCACGCGCGAGAGCGGGATATGAGCTGACACGCTCGCGATGTTAATGATACTGCCTTTGCCCTGCCGCACCATCGCGGGGCCGAACTCTCTGCAGGGTAAAAACGCCCCGCCTACCACATTCAGATCGAAACTATCCTTCCACGCTTGGGGAGATATTTCCTCAAATGGATGCTCATCGGTCACGGTCACCGAAGGATCGTTCCCGCCCGCCCCATTGATCAAAACCGTGGGATTTCCCAAAGTTTGCGCAATCTGCGCATGCGCATCCGCCAGGCTCTGAGCACTGCCTGCATCCGCCGCAAAGAACTGCGCTTTACCGCCAGCGTCGATGATGGCCCGCACCCGCTCGTCGCCTCGTTGTTGATTGCGCCCGAGCACCGCCACGCTGGCACCTGCTTTGGCCAGCCCTTCGGCCAGCGCACCCCCGAGCACGCCTGTCGCGCCGATCACCACCGCCACTTCTCCTGTCAGATCAAATAACTTATTCATTGTTTTATCGCTGCAATTTGTATTTCGATTTCCACTTCGTCACCCAGGACGGCGGTGCCTTCCACGACATTGTTCCAGACGATCCCGAAGTCCTTGCGGTTCAGCGTGGTGGTTGCCTCGAATCCGCTTCGGCGTTCGCCCTGCATGCCGACCGCTTCGCCCAGATACTTCACCTGCAATGTCACCGGCCGGGTCACGCCGTTCATGGTAAGATCGCCGGTAATCTCGCCGTTCGACTTGTCGATCACCTTTACCTTGGTGCTTTGAAAAGTGATGTCCGGATGTTTTTCAGCATGAAAAAAGTCCGCGCTCCGCAGATGTTCATCGCGTTTTTTGTTCGCGGTAAAAATGCTCTTGCTCGCGATGGTCGCGCGCACCTTGGAGGTCTCGGGCGCGTCTTTATTAAAATCCACCGTGCCATTAAATTCCGTGAACCGCCCCCCCACCTTGGTAAAAAAATGTCGGATGTCGAATCGGATGGTGCTGTGGACTGGATCGATGGTGTAGGTCTCGGCCCGCGCCGATCCAGCGCAGAGCAGCCCAAGCAGGGAGCAAGTGATCAGGAATCTCATCGGGCGCAGACACTATGGAACTTTGTGTAAAAGATAAAGTGCTATCCGCCATACCGCCCCGTCCAGTAGTAGCATCTACCCGGAAGGGCGACCTCCCGCTCGCCCC
>CBDUBV010000022.1:0-31186 GCA_965365475.1 uncultured Chthoniobacteraceae bacterium
GCTCACCAGCGGCATGCACGACACTTCTAACTTTAAAAACGCAGGCGCTGTTTGTGCCTTCAAGCTTGACTGTCTCTGCGGCGGTATGCATTGAAACTGCCATGGACGAATTCCCACCCCGAGCGACCATCCGCACTGTTGCGGCTGCGTGCGGAGTCAGCCGCGCCACGGTCCAGCGAGTGCTCTCCGGCCACCCACGTTGCGCACCTGCCACCCGCGAGTTGGTATTGAAAACTGCGGCCAAGCTCGACTATCGCCCTGATCCGGTCTTTGCCTCCATGGGGACACGGCGCAGACGCTCTTCCTACGAAGGAGTGCCAGTGGCATTTGTGGAATCGGACGATATGACCAAACTTCGCGTGGGCGGCAATTACTTTGAAGCGGCGCAAAAACGGGCCTGGGAACTTGGTTTCGACCTGCATCGGTTCAGCCTGTCGCACTTTGCGCAACCAGCTGAAATCTGGAAAATGCTCTACGCCCGCGGTTATGTAGGAGTGCTCCTGGGCCGGGTCTCGCAACGCGATCTGCCGACACTCCTGCTGAACACGATCTTTCCCACTGTATGTTGCGGGCGGGTGGACGATCTACCTTTTCATATGGTACGGCACTCCGCATTTGGCGGAATGGAACGCGCCTGGGCGGAAATCATGCGCCATGGTTATCGCCGCATTGGCGCAGCGATCTGCCGACATGCCGTGCCGGTGGAAGACGATCTCTCACGCCATGCTGCCGTGCTCGGATTGCAGCAGACATTGCAGAAAAAATCTGAGCATATCCCCCCATTTCTGGGTCTGCATACCGACGAGGAAGGTTTCCATGCATGGGTGGATAAATACAAACCTGAAGCTGTGCTGGGCTTCTCTCCCCTGCAACTATACCATCTGCAATCGCACAAGATCCGTGTGCCCGCAGACATCGCGTTTGCCACACTGGGTTTGCATAACATTCCCGACGAAGATGGCATCGCGGGTCTGCTCACCGAGACCGTTCTGCTGGCGCGGATCGCTGTCAATCTGCTGGACCAGTTGGTGCGGCACGGCGAATGCGGCATACCGAAACAGCCCATCAGCTCCATATTCACCCCCGGGTGGGTTGAAGGCAGAACCCTGCCCTTTCGCAAAGGTTTCCAGTAGCCGCAGCCGCGGGGCACAGAGGCCTGCGGCCACCCAGTCGCCCCAATACAGCCTGATTCTGTGAGACAGAACCCATAAACGGCACCTACTTCCCCATTGCATTTCCGGCTAATTGGATCATTTTTACTTTGTATTTACCCCCTCGAAGTATGAACCGTCCGATCTTTTCTCTCAACTCCCGACGCCTTGCGCAGAATCACGGTTTTTCCCTGGTCGAGATCGTGATTGCTCTCGGTGTCCTCAGTTTTGCCATCGTGCCCATACTTGGCGTGCTATCTGTGGGTCTTACCCAATCCGCCGAGAACACCAGCGTGCAAGTGACCAATCAGATCATGCGCCAGGTGACGGCGCGAGCGCAGCAGATGAAGTTCAGCGATCTAAGCAACCTCAGGGTGCTCTATTTCGATAGTGAAGCAGTGGAAGTAGCTACGGCAAGTGAAGCCCTATGGAGAGCAACCCCAACAGTGGCTACCCCCCCATCGGTCGCCAGCAACCCGAGCAAGCCAGAAGCCGTTATCATTGAGAATCCGAAGCACCTGGTGCGCGTGGAGGTTAAGACGGATTTTATTCCTGATGGCACGCCAGTACCCGGCCGCACGGAGACCGACTTTTTCTATCTTTCGAATCGCGGGAGATGAGGCTCATGCACGCACGTCTCAAGCCCGGCTTCACCTTGCTGGAGGTGCTCGTGGCCATGACGATCTTCTCGATCATGTTGTTACTGCTGGCGCAGGTGATGGGTGGAGCGACCTCGCTCTGGCAACAATCCCGGGCAAGGCAGCAGAAGTTCCGCGAAGCTACACAGGCCATGGAGACTTTGCGGCTCAACATTGCCCAGGCCACGCTCAATACTTATTACGAATATCTTGCCGCCAATGGGAACCCCAGACAAGCGGGCAACAACTCATTTGTTCCGAGCACCTACGGACCGATCTCCGAGCTTCGCTTTATCGCGGGACAGGGTCTGGTGACCGATCCGCCCAATGCCGTGAGCAGTGCCATATTTTTCCAGGCACCCACTGGCGCGGTGGAGACCGCGGTCAACCGTCCATTGAGTTCTTTGCTTGCCACGTATGGGTATTACGTCGCGGTGAATAGCGACGCCACGTCACGGCCAGTCGCCATCCAGCCCATAAATAATAGCCCCGCCCGCGTCCGGTTTCGGCTCATGCAAATGATCGAGCCTGCGGAGAGATTGACCGTGTACACCACGACCAGGCTGGACCGGAACACCACGGAAAGAACATGGTTCACCACCCCGCTACCCGTCGCTGCATATCGGAGTGTGCTCGCAGAAAATGTGGTAGCCATGGTTTTGCGCGTGCGCGATCCCGCCGCAGCCACTCTCTCCTACGCATATGAGTCTGCTCAAGTAGCCTCACCAAGTCGTCGGCACTTGCTGCCACCGACGATTGATATCACCCTGGTCGCGATCGACGAAGCTTCCGCAGCCCGGTTTGCGCAGGCCAACAGTGCAGCGGGCATGATCACCAAGCTTGGGCTAAACACCCTTTTCACGAACATCACAAAGTACGATGACGATTTGAAGACACTCACCACCAACCTGGTGGATAACAAACTCGATTACCGGGTGTTTGCCACATCGGTAAACATCGAGGGAGCAAAGTGGAGTTCGCCATGAGAAACCGGCGTGCATTTAGTCTTGTCGAGCTTCTGGTGGTCATCGCTGTTATCGGACTGCTGACGGCTCTGGTCATGCCTGCCATTGGTAACCTGGCGTCCACCTATCGGCTTTCGCAAGCCACCGAGGACGTTGCCGGTCAACTCGCGCTCGCGCGTCAACGCGCCATCACCATGAACCGCACGGTGGAGGCGAGGTTCTATCAGGTTCCTGGCACTAATGGCGAACCGCAAGGTTATAAGCGAATGCTGCTGGTGGAACCCTCGGAGGGCGCGGGCAACGGACGCGCTTTCCAGAACCCGCTTACGCTGCCTCCCACCGTGTTTGTAGCCGAAAGCTCCGACTGGAGCCCGGTGATTGGCACACCCAGCCCAGGGGTTCCCGCCGGCACGCTGCCACCATTTACGGATAATCGCCGCTGGTTCAGCATTCGCTTTTATCCGGATGGCAGCAGCAGTGTGGATGCAAGCAGGAACTTTTTCACCCTCATATTAGCCCGTTCGGCAGATGATCTTTCCAAAAAAGATGCGTCCAATATCGCTACCCTCCAGATCGCTCCCCAGACCGGTGCCATCCAAATATACCGCCCATGAACTCCCGCCGCGCTTCTGCTTTAGTCATCGTTTTATCCATGCTGGTTTTGCTGGTCATCGTGGCCATCGCATTCCTTACTTCCGTCGCCACTGAGACCAACGCCGGAAGGGCGCGCGACAACGCCGCCACCGCCTCGCAGCTCGCAGACTCAGTGACCAATCTGGTGATGGCGACCATCACCGAAGCTACGCAAGCAAAAAATGGTTCCGACCGAGTGGCATGGGCTTCGCAGCCAGGCATGATCCGCACATGGCAAGACGATGGAACTCTGGACCGCGTGTTTCGGCTCTACTCCGCGCCGAAAATGATCGATACCACTTTCAATTCCGCCACCGAATCCAGCGCGCTTGCAGCCTGGAAGACAAACGCCCCCGCCGACTCGGCCTACAACGCACTCTGGTGCGATCTCAACAGCCCCATGCCTGCGTCCGACCCCGCTCTGGCAACCCGGCTTATTTACCCCGTGGTCACACCCCCCGGCACGCTCGACGCCGCCAACGGCATTCCAGTGGATAACCCTGCAACTTCCGCCATCGAAGGCGTGCAAGGGTTTTCGATCGATAGCTCTCCGGGCTTCTCTCCTGCGGGAGCCATTACTGCGGCCAACAACCCCGCGCCCATGCCCGTGCGTTGGATGTATGTGCTCAAAGATGGCCAGATTGTCTCGCCTACAGGTGGCGATACAAACGCTTCCGTGTTTGACAGTTCCGTGCCGGTGTCGGCGACAAACCCCATTGTAGGCCGTGTCGCTTTTTGGACCGATGATGAAACGGCAAAAATAAATATCAACACTGCTGCTGGCGGAGAATATTGGGCGACGCCGCGAACTGCCGGTACGCCCGCGATTGCGCAAGCCAAGTTCCAGCCGGGAAGAAACGAATTTCAGCGTTATCCGGGCCATCCAGCGACGACAAGTTTGCGTGCAGCACTGGGGGATAAATTGACAAGCAGCGACGAGATCACCGCAGTGGCACCGCGCGTGCAACGTGGCGGCTCGCTGGACGGGACACGCTATCCCGCCAACCCCACAAACCTTTCCGACCCCAGTTACTTGATCAAGATGGCCAACGATACAGACCGACTCTACGCCAGCGTCGATGAGCTATCGTTTAAGCCCGATCGCACCGCGAACACGCCGCTCTCTCCTGCTACCGTGCAGGGGCGCCAGTTTTTCCTTACTGCCAACAGCAAGGCTCCCGAAGTCACGCTGTTCGATACTCCACGTGTAAGCATCTGGCCGATCACGCAGCCTGTGGCCAAGCAAGACCCGTTTGATAAGCTGCTCATGTTCTGCGGGTCGTTGAACTCCGGCAGCAGCTTATTGCCCTACTATTTCCAAAGAGAGAAACCTCTGAGCACAACCCACGATTGGACTAGTTTTGAGCGGAATAGACAACTTTACGCCTATTTGCAACGGATGACAGAAACCGAGATTCCCGGATTTGGGGGCAACTTTTCCACTAAATTTGGCACCGATCGTAATCAGATTTTGACCTTTATTTTTGACTACATCCGCAGTGGTGCGAACCTTTTCGGTGCGGGGCATGGCGCGGTAGCTGCCGAAGCGGGCACTCCAAATTCAAATTTCTGGCTCAACAGCTACGCCGCACCCACTGGGCTGGATTATAAGAGCACCATGGTCGCTCCGATTCAGATAACGCCTGTGACCGGCACCCCGACTCGCGGAATGGGCAACACGTATGCGACCTTTACCCATATCGGATTAGGCTTTTTTACAGAAGGCGTGACCTACAACAAAACCACTAATGAGGTGTCTTTCGCAATGCGCGCCGCGCCCATGGTTCAGACATATTGGCCCATGATGAGTTATAGCCCCATGAATCCAGGGCCAGGCAACACGGATAGTAATAACCTATCCGCGACCGGACTATGGGTGGACATCGAATCTATTAAAGGCACTGTGACGTTTGGAGGTGAACCACCAAAACCCTTGGATTTTCCGGTGAACGACCCTGTTGTATATAATCGTGGAAACCATGCTGTCTCGCCATTAGCACCTCCAGGCCAACTCTTTTTGACCAATCGCAACACCGATGGTGCTCCGAAAAATACAGCCAGTGGAGCGCGATTCGCTTCCAGCCAATTCGTAATAAAATTTGTGCGCCCGGCGACTGCCACCTATACGCCTGATGATTTCGATGACGCTGGCAGTCCTAAGGTGCCTGACACTGGTCCGGGTCCGGCAAACATGACGCATCTTGATAGAATCACTCGAGACCCTACGAACCCAAATTTTAAACTTGAAGGCGTGGAAATCACTTTGCGACTTTTGGCTGGCCCGCCCGATGCCAGGCAACTTGTGCAAAGCGCAACCGTTACCTTCCCCGATGCCACGTATAAATTTCCAGTCCCAGATACGCGTTTTGTGAATCTCCCGGCTAGTGGTACTCCCACCGTCGATGCTGTGGCATTCTTGGGACCAGGGGCGCAAACCAATTATGCAAACTTCGTGTCAGATTTTCGCAAACGCTTTGTTAATACTTCAGGATATCTTCAAGCGAATGCTCAGGCTCGATCGTTTGGTATGGTAGGCGAAGTTCTCATTGGGAAAGAACTGGTGGGCGATTACCGCCTAGGAGTTGCGAAGAGGAATCTAGCTGATAGCGACTTCCGCCTACCAACTCCGATTTCTCCATCCAGCCCCAATGCCCACGCATTTGTGAGTTTTTCAGGTAGCTGGATGCGGTCTCCGGCAAAAGGACTGGTTGTCCAGGGAATAAACACAACGCTGGCTAATTCAGGATTGCTAACTCGCACTGCCACCGATGTGCCTGCGACGCCCTCCGACATGGATGGCGCAAGGATCACAACCACGCCGCCGGGAACCATTGCAAATCCCTTGGGTGATTGGGATAATGGGTTCAGTATCGCTATGGATGGGCCTTATTTTAACGCGCCCGATCAGGGAGCCTTGGGCCGGGTTGTTTCTGGATCAGACTTTAATCCTTACTATAAAGAATTCGAAGGTGCTGTGCATGCCCCAATCTTCAGCGGAGTTTATTCCCCCAACCGCCAGATGTATTCTGCATTTCAGTTTGGTTCCATTTCGTCGCGAGCATTGGCTGGTAGCCATTGGGAGACCCTCCTTTTCTGTCCCAACCCTGCTGCCACTCGTGCAAACCATCGCGGCTATACGGCATCGCCCAAGGATTACCTACTTGCAGACCTGTTCTATATGCCAATCGTGGACCCGTTCCCAGTCAGCGATCGGCTTTCCACCTCTGGCAAGATAAATCTTAACTACTCCATGCAGCCCTTTACAAACATGACGCGCGCTACGGGACTATGGGCTGCTTTGCAGGATTTGAAACTAACTGCAATAACCGAAACTAAAAATTCGAGTGTAGCAGACAACAATTCAGGGCTATATAAATACTATGTCCCTTCAACTGAATCGACCCATAGCGTAAACTATCATTTACCTCTCGACATCCTTGAAACATTGAAAGGTTTTGAAGGCGTTTTCTCCTCGAACGCCATCTTCAAGTCTGCCACAGAGATCGCCGAAGTATTCCTCGTTCCGCAAGGCCGCACGTATTCCAATGTGGCAGCCTTCTGGGCGGATAAACGCACCACTGGCGATAACACACGCGAGCAGCCCTACGCCACGCTCTACCCGCGCCTTACTACAAAATCGAACACCTTCACCGTCCACATGCGCGTGCAAGGCCTCAAAAAGCGGACCAACTCCGATCAAAGCAGGTGGGAGGAAGGCAAAGACACTGTGGTCTCTGAGTACCGCGGCAGCGCACTCATCGAACGCTACATCGACCCGGAAGAGAAATTTCCCGAGTCGCCCGACAGCTCCACTGGTCCGTATGTCGATTTCGCCACGGATGCCAGCGCCAATCTCGCGCCCTACTACAAATGGCGGGTAGTGCAGAAGCGCCAGTTCGCTCCTTGATTTCGGGTTTCTCCGAAAAGTTTGTGACCGTCCGGTTTGCGGACTCAACGCAGTGTGACCAAGTTGCCTCCGGCTTCCAGACACGTGCCGCGCCCTTGCGCTGCGATTCTTCTGCGTATGCCACACGCCCAACGCACCAGTTACGAAGTGATCCTCAATCGCGAATCGGGGACGATCGTGCGCATGGGGGTGGATGCTGTGGCAGACACCGTGAAAGAGCAGTTCACCGCTGCCGGTTGTCAGGTGAAAATGCATTGCGTGGTCGGCAAGGAGTTCTCCGCTACGGTCGCCAAAGCGATCGAGGGCGATGCGGATGCGGTCGTGGTGGGCGGTGGCGATGGCAGCGTGGCCAGCGCGGCAAATCTCTGCGCGGAACATGACAAACCGCTGGGAATCCTGCCGCTGGGAACATTGAACCTTGCAGCGCGGGATGTGGGCATGCCTCTGGAATTGCCCGAAGCCGTGCGTGCTCTCATCGATGCGCCCGTGTGCGATATGGACCTCATGGAAATAGACGGCCGCTATCACCTCTGCGTGATCGTGATCGGGTTCTACCCGTCGCTGGCTATCGGAAGGCCGGAGTACCATGGGAGCTGGGTGGCGAAGACCTGCCGCACTGTGTGGGACACATTTCTAAGCATCCGGGCTTACCCGCCGCTCACTTTGCGCTTGCGCGACGCGGACACGGAACAGGTCCATCGCACACGCCTCACCATGATCGCCAATAACGACTACGAAGACCTGCTCGGCATCATCCCCACACGACGTTCTTTGGACGGTGGATATTTCACCGTCTATGTCTTTAAACATCAGAGCCGGCTGGCTCTCATGCGCAGTGGCCTCGCGTGGGTGATGGGCCGCTGGCGTATGGACCCCGACGTGACACGTATCCGCGCCACGGAATTGGAGATCGACGTGAAGCGGCGCAGTTCACTTGCGGTCATGATGGACGGCGAGCTGCACCGCGTGCCGCTGCCCTTTTCCATAAAAATCAAACCCCGAGGGCTGAAGGTCATCGCTCCTCTGGATGAGCCGCAAAAAGAGTGAGACTGGTTCACATATCCGACATTCATTGCGGCGCGGTGGAGAGTCGTCTCCCAGACCGCCTGGTGGCAGCCATCGCGGACTGGAATCCTGAGCTGGTGGCGATCAGTGGCGATCTCACGCAGCGGGGACGCTCCTCGGAGTATGAGTGCGCGCGTGCACTGCTCAGCAGAATCCGTGCGCCGTATCTCGTGGTGCCGGGCAATCACGATGTGCAAGGTTTGTGGCTATTGTGGGAGCGGTTTCTATGGCCGTTTGCAAATTATAAACGCTACATCACATCCGATCTGGAACCCGAGTGGCAGAACGATTCCATGCGAGTCATCGGCACAAACTCAGCCAAGCCCATCGGCTGGCATCTGGACTGGTCGCGCGGTCGGCTCTCCCGCAGACAGATGCGGCGCGTGGTGGAGCGAGGGCAGGCAGCGGAGGATCAGCTCACGCACGTGCTGGTGGTGCATCATCCACCGGCATCTCCTCCGGGGGGCACCGCGCGGCATCTCATCGGGCGGTTATCGGAGTTTACCCGCATGGTGGATGCAGCCGGAATCGATCTGGTGCTGGCGGGACATTTTCATCAGAGCTACTGCCAGACTCTTCCTCTTCGGCAACGGGCGTGTGTGATCTCGTGCGTCTCCACAGCGACTTCTCATCGGTTGAAAGGCGAGCCCAATGGTTTCCACACCATCGAAGGCGATTCCCATGGCATCACGATCCAAGACCGAGCGTGGGATGGTAGCTCCTACGCCCTGCGGCGGAGCTGGCAATTCCAACGCGGTGCCGGGCGTGACTGGTCTCAGACCGGCACTGCCTGACGCGGAGTAAGAATTTCTGCCCCGCCATTTTTTACCAATACAGTGTGTTCGAAATGGGAGGACGGCTTGCCATCGACAGTGACGACGGTCCATTTGTCGTTAAGAATCTTCACACCAGGCTGGCCCGCATTGACCATGGGCTCGATCGCGAGGATCATACCTTCCTTGAGTTTCGGACCGCTGCCGCGACGACCGTAATTCGGAATCTGCGGTTCTTCGTGCAATTTGCGCCCCACGCCGTGCCCCACAAATTCACGCACCACGGTAAATTTGCGCCCGACCACTACCTCCTCGATCGCAGCGCACACATCGCCCAGACGCCGACCCGCGCGTGCCAGCGCGATGCCCGCTTCGAGCGATTCTTCCGTGGCCGCGAGCAGGTCGGCAGTCTCCTGCGGTATGGAACCCACGGGCACGGTGATCGCGTTGTCGCCCACCCAGCCCTCTCGCACCACTCCGATGTCCAGCTTCACGATGTCGCCGTATTGAATGCGCCGCGCACCGCCGATGCCGTGTACCACTTCTTCATTTACGGAAATACAAATCTGCCCGGGGAACCCATGATAGCCATGAAACGCGCTGCGGCATCCTGCTTCCGCGATCCATTCGCCCACCGCCCGATCGATTGCTCCGGTGGTCACTCCAGGGCGCACCATCGCAGCGGCCCGACCAAGCAAGCTTGCAGCAAGCTCGCAGGCCAGCCGCATTTTTTCGATTTGCTGTGGGGTCTTGATTGGAATCATGATCCGTGGACGATGACATTTTCCAACTCCAGCGCAAGCTCACCATGTTTGAAATTGTCCTCGTAGAACCAGAAATCCCGCCGAATACGGGCAACATCGCACGCTTGTGTCTGGCTGCGGATGCCCGGCTGCACCTCGTGGAGCCGCTGGGGTTCAGTCTCGACGACAAATACCTGCTGCGCGCGGGCATGGACTACTGGCAACAGGTGAAACTGGCGCGGCATGCTTCCTGGAACGAGTTTGCACAATCGCTGCCTTGCGATGCGCGATGTTTTTTTCTGACAACAAAAACCCGCCGCGCGTATTGGGACGCAGCATTTCGGCCGGGCGATTATCTCATCTTCGGTCGTGAGACCAAGGGGCTGCCTGAGTCGTTGCTCGCCGAACATGCGGAGCATTGCCTCACCATCCCGATGGCGCCGCAAGCGCGCAGTTTGAACCTGGCGACATCCGCAGGCATCGTCCTGTACGAGGCCTTGCGCCAATGCCAGGAATCCGGTTAGCTACTACCATGATGAAGCCACTTATTTTTGCATTGCTCCTGTGCGGCACTTGCGCGGCGCAGGATTTCTATGAACCGCTGCCATTCACGGACCCGGAAGAGGAAACACCATCCGGCACACCGCGCGTGGAATATTTTGAAGTGAAACAGCCTGTGGACGGCATCCTCATCCGCGTGCTGCGCACGATCAATCCCTTGCGCTTGATTGATCCTCGCGCGCCGGAGGAATTCGGACGCGGCGAAGACACTGTCTCGCGCGACCCCAACGATCCGGAGCAGAAACCACGGGGCTTCATTCTGCTCTCGCGCAACTGGTAACGCGCATGCCCTTTACACCTTTCCGCGAGAAGATGGAGCACCATGGGATCAGCTCCGCGGCGATCCGGGCGTTTGAATATGCGTTTGCGATGCTCGAACGCAAAGAAACGGGGCTCATCCCGGAGGGCAGCATCCGCCCAGTGCAGCACCTGCCTGCGCTCGACTCGCTGGGCAGCGTGGTGCCGGAGCCCACGCTCATCGCACGCACCGTGGTGCTCAAGCTCAACGGCGGGCTCGGGACAGGCATGGGATTGGAAAAAGCCAAATCGCTGCTGCCTGTGCGGGAGGGATGTAATTTTCTCGATCTCACCGTGCGCCAGTTGCGTGCCATGGGGACAGACCGCCCGCGATTTCTTTTGCTGAACAGCTTCAGCACCAGCGCGGACACGCTCGGTCATCTCGCGCGCGATCCCGAGCTGGGCGATCCGCGCGATCTTGAACTCATGCAGAACAAAGTGCCCAAGATCGATGCAGCCACTTTGCAACCCGTGCACTGGCCGGAGGACCCCGCGCTGGAATGGTGTCCGCCAGGCCATGGGGACCTTTACGCGGCCATCTCCGGCATGCTGCCACGGCTGCTCGATGCAGGGTACCGTTATCTCTTCGTCAGCAACGCCGACAATCTGGGCGCCACGCTCGATCTGCGCATCCTGACCTGGTTCGCGCAGAGCGATGCATCCTTCGCGATGGAGGTGACACGCCGCACCGCAGCAGACCGCAAAGGCGGGCATCTCGCGGAGGATGCCACCACGGGCCACCTGCTGCTGCGCGAGTCGGCACAATGCCCGGAGGAGGACATGGTCAGCTTCCAGGAGGTGGAACGCCACCGCTATTTTAATACCAACAACCTCTGGATTCGTCTGGACCGATTGGCCCAGATGCTCGAGGTCAATAGCGGGTTCATACCGCTGCCGATGATTGCCAATCGTAAGACGGTAAACCCGCGCGATGCTTCATCTCCGCAGGTGATTCAGCTCGAAACTGCCATGGGCGCAGCCATTGCGTGTTTCCCGGATGCCACCGCGCTGGAAGTTCCGCGCGACCGTTTCTCGCCCGTGAAGACCACAGCCGATCTGCTCGCCTTGCGCTCGGATGCTTATGCCGTGACGCCAGACGGCCGCGTGGTGCTGGCGGAATCGAGGCGCGGTGTCCCGCCGGCGATCGATCTCGATTCCAAGCACTATAAACTGGTGGACCAACTCGATGCCGCCTGTCCCGATGGCGTGCCTTCGCTCATCGAGTGCGAGCAGCTCACCGTGCGCGGCCCTGTCCAATTCGCTAGCGGGACAGCCATCCGAGGTTGCGTGGAACTCATCAACGATACTCCAGACCGGGTGCTCGTCGGGCCAGAATTGAAAGGAAGCAAATGAACCCATCCACCGCCGCAGAGAAACGTGCGCTTCGTTCGTCAGGACAAAAGCTGGAGGCGCGATTGCGCATAGGAAAAGCCGGGTTAACGTCGGCGTTCCTGTCAGAACTTGCAGAAGCATTTCGCCACAACCCGTTGGTAAAAATCCGTTTCGAACACCACAAAGAAGAGAAGGTGAAATTACTTCAACAGATTGTGGAAGCGATGGATTGCGAGTTTATCCAACGCGTAGGGCACACTGCGCTGGTATTTAAACGGCCCAGTGCTAGCGGGAAATATCCGCCTGCGTAAGCAGCGCAAAGCCGTTGGATTCCAGGACCGCGCATGCGCAATCGTTGTCTTCCACGTGGACTACGATCGCACTGCGCCAGCCTGGACGCATGAGCATGGGATAGAGAAAATCCACGTTCACTTCCGCCAGCAACAGGCTGGTGAGCATCTTGCCGAGCTGCGATGCTTCCTGGAGTTCTATGACCAGCACTTTCACGATGCTGTGCGAGATGTCGTTGCCCCCAAGCAATTGCTCGGCGAGGTCCGGATCGGTGACGACCATGCGCACCAGGGCGGAGTCGGTGGCATCCTGCACGCTGAGTGCTACGATTTCCACGCTGTGTTCATTTAACATGCGGACGAGGTCCTGCAACGCTCCCACGCGATTCTGTAAATGGATGGAAAACTGGCTAACCTTGGGGCTATCGGTCTGGTGTGTGGTGCGCGTGGATGTGGCGTTCATCGGGGAAAAGAATCAGCGATATGTGTAGAGGAAACAAACCGGTGCCGGTGCGCCTTCGGGTCGCTGGATTCGAATGTAATGGCGTCCGCTGCGCACGGGCTTGAGCCCGGCGGCTGCTCGACCCGGTGCTTCATAGGGTTCGCTCTCCAGCAAGCGTCCTTCATTATCGAATACCTCGATCTGCACGCGCTCTTCGTTATTGCCCGCTCCTGCAAGGAACCAGTAATCATTGCCGGCATAGAGATTTACCACGAGTAATTGGCTGTTGGCGGGATCGACCATCGCCGTGTGGTGCCCATCACGCAGCTTGAATCCGTCGTTGGAGAATGCTCCTGCGAGTTCCAGCACATTGGCGCGAGCAGCCACTTCCGCATCGGTCTGAGCTTGCCCACTGAAGGGCATTGCAAGGACGAGAAGAATAAAAAGATTGCGGATCATGCTGATGGACGCGCCAGAAGCGCGGTGACGAGTTTCGTTGCGTTGTCGTGCAGTTGTGTGATCTGTGCGGCATCGAGCGGCCTGGCAAGATCGCTTGCGAGAATGTCCTGCATGGCGGCGAGATGGCCGTCGATGGTGGTGATCAGCTCATCCTCCGCCAGGCGCGGAGATAGCTCAGCAAGTTTGCCACGCAGATAGCCCAGGAGCGCGGGTTGCCGTAGAAGTTCTGCGCGCTCGGGAGTGTACTCTGCCACTACCAGTCCGCTCACCACCTGCGTGGCTCGGATCCACGCGCCGAGGCTTACCAGAGTCACCAACTCCTGGTCCTGCTGCTCGTCCATGGCTTGTTTCACCTCATTCTGTGTGGCTTCAAGCTCTTCCTTGAGAGCTTCCCATTCGTTGTTTTCCGCAAAACTGGTGATGCTATTGCCGCGGCTAAGCACGTTCTGACTCACGCCGAGTGCCTTTGCGATAGCGATGATATCGCGTCCGATATTTTTCACCTGTTGGCTGTCCTGAGCCGCTACCGCGATGTAGCCATCGGCTACGAGACCGCCCAGGTTCAGTGCGAGCTGCGTGCGGCGGGTGAAGTTGGTGGGTATGGGTTCGCGGAATTGGGTGTTCCACGATGGTTTACCATGGCGCTCAATCGCGGTGAAGAATTCGCCTGGCGTGGGCACGGAAACAGAGTCCAAGGTTTCCGCTTTTTCCAAATCCGCAGCGGTAAGCGTGGGCTCGGGAAGCTGGGGAGTGGCTGCGGGATCGGGAGAGGGCTCGGGTGGTGCAGGGCTGGCGTCCACTGCAGGCGTAGGCGTCGGCTGGTCTTGAGCCAGCAGACCAGGAAGGGCAGGCCCGAAAAGAAGCGCACCAAATAACACGAAACAAAATCGCATGGAGCGAACATAGTGCATGCCGCCGGGAAATGTCATGCAGGATTTGCCGGGGAAGTTCGTGACCGCTACTCGCCTTTGCCCAGCCGCGTGAGCACGGCGAAGTCCTCCAGCGTGGTAGTATCGCCCGTGACCGCGCCACCGCCCGCAATCTCTTTCAGCAGACGACGCATTATTTTGCCACTGCGCGTCTTGGGAAGCGTCTCCGTGAACCGGATGTCGTCCGGCTTGGCGATTGCGCCGATGCTGTGTGCGACGTGGTTGCGGATTTGCTGGGCGAGTTCTTTGGTCGGGCGCACGCCGCTTTTTAGAGTTACAAAAGCCACCACTGCCTGGCCCTTGATCTCATCGGGTCGGCCTACCACGGCTGCTTCTGCGACTGCTTCGTGACTTACCAGGGCACTTTCCACCTCGGACGTTCCCAGCCTGTGCCCGGCCACATTGAGCACGTCGTCGATGCGACCCACGATCCAGAAATTTCCGTCACGGTCCCGACGCGCACCATCGCCTGTGGTGTACCAGCCCTTGTAGTCAGCCCAATACGTCTTCCGGTAGCGCGGGGCGTCGCCATAGATCGTGCGCAGCATGGAAGGCCACGGTTTGCGGATCACCAGCTTGCCACCCACGTTCGGCGGCACTTCTTTTCCATTCTCATCCACCACCGCCGCATCGATGCCGAAGAAAGGCAAAGTCGCCGTGCCCGGTTTGCACGGGGTGGCACCGGGCAAGGGGGCAATCATGATCGCGCCGGTCTCGGTCTGCCACCATGTATCCACGATAGGGCAGCGTCCCCCACCCACCAGCCGGTGGTACCACATCCATGCCTCCGGATTGATCGGTTCGCCTACACTGCCCAGCAGCCGCAGAGAGCTAAGGTCGTGTTTCTTCACCCAATCGTCTCCCCACTTGATAAACGCACGGATGGCGGTGGGAGCAGTGTAAAAAATAGTGACGCCATAGTCCTCAATGATTTTCCAAAACCGGTCCGGGTCGGGCCAGTTCGGCGCCCCTTCATACATGAGCGTGGTGGCACCATTCGCCAGCGCGCCATACACCACATAGCTGTGGCCAGTGACCCAGCCGATGTCCGCCGTGCACCAATAGACATCCGTTTCCTTAAGGTCGAAAACGTATTTGGTAGTCAGATACGTGCCCAGCAGATAGCCCGCTGTGGTGTGCAGGATGCCTTTGGGTTTGCCGGTGGAGCCGCTTGTATAAAGGATGAAAAGCGGATCCTCACTCTCTTGCTGCGCGGGTTCGCACCGGGCATCCACGTATTCCATCTCGCGATGCCACCACACATCGCGACCCGGCTCGATGTGGATATCATTATGCGCACGGCGGAAGACGATGACCCGCTTGATTTGACGCGAGTCTTTTAGTGCCTCGTCCACGCTGTGTTTGAGCGGTACGATGGCGCCGCGCCGATACCCTCCATCCGCCGTGATTACCATGGTCGCTTTGCTATCCGCGATCCGGTCGCGAATGCTGTCCGCACTGAACCCACCAAACACCACGCTATGCACAGCACCGATGCGCGCGCATGCCAGCATGGCGATGGCTGCTTCGGGGATCATGGGCATATAAATGATGACGCGGTCGCCTTTTTTCAGCTTGTTGCGTATGAGCACATTGGCAAAGAGACACACTTCCCGATGCAATTGCTGATACGTAAGCGTCCGTTTCTCGCCGGGCTCACCTTCCCAGATGATTGCGGCCTTGTTGCGGCGCGGTCCGTCCAGATGCCGGTCGAGGCAATTCTCACTCACATTGATGCGCCCACCGATAAACCATTTCGCGTTGGGTGCTTTCCAGTCCAGAACTTTGGTCCATTTTTTCTGCCATTGAAGTTCCTTCGCTTGCCGGGCCCAGAACTTGTCCGGCTTGCTGATGGATTCGCGATGAAGAGCCTGGTATTCGGCGAGGCTCTGGATGTGCGCTTGCCTGGCAAATGCCGCGTTCGGCTTGAACACGCGGCTTTCGTGCAGGTGCGATTCGATGTTGGTGCTGGGTTTGGAAGGCATGGTTTTTATGAGGGGGAGTAAGGGCGATGCAGCGCGTCGAGCTTATCAAGTGAGCTTTCTATATCAACGACAACTTAAGACATCCCGACCTGCGGGGAAATCGAATGGTCGCACTGGGGACATTCTTGTCCCCTGAACCATCTCTGCATGCGACAGGAATGTCGCACCTCCAGGGCACAAGACGAAGCCCGCGCTGTCATGCTGGCACGCGACATGCTTTAGAAGCACTTCGTCGCATAAACAAAAACGCAAAACCATGATTAGAATACTTCAAACCAATCGGCATGGGTACACCCTGGTGGAGATACTCATCGTTGTTGCAATTATCGCATTGATGACCTCCATAGCGGTGCCAACCTTTCTTCGGTCACGCGCACGGTCGCAAGCCACAGTGATGCTCAACAACTTGCGGATCATCGACGCGGCCAAGGAGCAATACGCCACCGACACCGGGCGGGCGACCGGATTAGTGACCGCGGGGACCATAGCTGTTTATCTCAAAAGCGGGACATCCCTTTCCGCCTGGGCCAGTGCGAATGCTGAAGCTCCCGCGATCCTGGATGAGAAAGTAGGAGATATCCGCTACCAGCTCAACCCCATCGGTGAACTTCCATCGGTCACCAGCGGCACGCCCGAGGACCTTGCGATCATCTGGGAGACAACTGGCGAAGAGTTTTGGTCTCCTTTCAGCGTGCATCGATAGACTGGTTTGCAATTCATCCTGGAAGAACCAAGCCTGCAGCCACAACGCCCGAGGAGAATCTTCTCGACGGTGTGGGTTTCTGTGCAAGGCTCATGGCATGAGTGATGCACAACTTCAAGTAGGGCAGCGGGCACCGGATTTCGCTGCGGTGGCAACGGGCGGTGAATATGGCGATGGCCAGGAAGTCACGCTGGCGGATTTCTCAGGCCGCAACCTGGTGTTGTATTTCTACCCGAAAGATGACACTCCGGGCTGCACTGCGCAGGCGTGTGCGCTGCGCGATGGATGGGATGCAATCAAGGACCGGGCGGCGGTGCTGGGAGTGAGCGTGGACGATGCGCGCAGTCACCGGAAATTTATCGACAAATTTTCATTACCCTTTCCGCTGCTCTCAGACCCGGATAAAACCATGGTCACAGACTATGGCGTGTGGGTGGAGAAAAGCATGTATGGCAAGAAATACATGGGCACCGAACGCACTACTTTTATCGTGGGGCCGGACGGTCTTATCCGCGCCATCTTTAAAAAAGTGAAACCCGATGAGCATCTGGATCAGGTCCTGGCCGCGCTTTAATCATATGCAAATTCAAAGCATACTTCCCTATTTCGAACGGCTGGAATCGTTGCTGCGCAAGCTGCCTGGCGGGTTGCAGAAACCGGTGCTCAAAGAGATCACCCCGATCAAGAATCTTTTTTTGAAACGACGTCCGCCACGCATCCTGCTGCTGGGTAGTCACACGCTGAGCGCGGACGATCTCGCATCGGCTCTCTATCAGGAGGATGAAACGAAAAACCTCGCTCCGGCTTTGCCGCCGTGTTGGGCGGAGTACGGGGATTCCACGCGCGGACGCTTGCACATACTGGACGGGCACAAGCCGGAACAGGAGCGCGTGGAAGCGCTCATTCACAGCTCGCTCCGGGCATTGCGTCCGGATGTGGTGGTGTTTGCCAAAGCACCTGGCGAGACTGTTCTGGGGGATGCAATGCAGCGCGCGGCTGAAATTCTATCGCACGTGGAGGAGTGGCGTGATCTGCCGCTGGTGGCCGTCGCGCTGGGGCCGGTGTCGGAGGAGGCGCGGCTCGATCTGCTGGCGGAACTCGCCGGGCATGCGGACATGGGCAAGCTGGATGTGAGTTCGGTTATTTTAAATGGACCATCGGATGCTTTGGCGGAAGCGATTTTGTCGAAACTGCCTATGGAGACGCAGTTGGAAGCGGCGCGGGCACTAAAAAATCAGGCGGCTCAGAAGCGTATCGCGCTCACGCTCGTGCGGTCGAACGCGGCGATCTGTGCCGCGCTGGGTGCTCAGCCGATCCCGCTGGCGGACCTGCCTTTTCTCACTGCTCTGCAATCGGCGATGGTGGCGGGCATTATCTATGTGAGCGGGCGGCCGGTGGGGCCACGGACAGTGGCGGAGTTTCTGGGGGCGTTGGGCGCTAATATCGGCTTGGGAATGGTGCTGCGCGAAAGTTCGCGGGCGGTGTTGAAGTTCGTGCCCTTCTGGGGGCACATCGTTTCCGGTGGGATCGCGGCGGCGGGCACCTATGCGATTGGACGCGCGGCGACTGCATACTTCGTGGATGGCAAAAGCATGCAGCAAGCGCGGAAGGTGATGCGCAAGGAGAAACCGGCTTTACCGTTCGATCCGAGGCAAGCAAAAAATTAAAAAAGTGTCTGTGAATAACTTGTGAGCAAATTGCGAAAGACTCGCGCGAGTAGCCTGCATACATCAACCTCGGGATCGGGCGTAACTCCTTCAAACCGCGTGAAGCTATGACGCTCTCGGAAATTCGCACAGAACTGACGCGGCTGCATCTGGTGCCTTCCAAGGGCATGGGCCAGAACTTTTTGCATGATCAGAACATGGCGCACTGGATCGTGGAGCAGGCGGGTGTGAAAGCAGGCTCCCAGGTGGTGGAGATCGGTCCTGGCCTGGGTGCGCTCACCGAAGGTCTGGTTCAGAGTGGGTGTAATCTGCTGGCCATCGAGAAGGACGGACGACTCGCGGCACATCTGCAAAGCCGCTTCCCGCAGGAACGGGTGCAAGTTCTGCATGAGGACGCTCTGCGGTTCGACCCGCGCAGGCTTTATCCAGGAGGTCCGGTGACGCTCGTGGGGAATCTGCCTTACTACATTACGAGCCCGGTGTTGTTCCATTTCACAAGCAGTGCGTCGCCCGTGGAACAAGTAATCATCATGGTTCAGAAGGAATTGGGCCGCAGACTCAGTGCCGCGCCTTCAACCCCGGAATACGGCGGGTTGACTCTGCTGCTGGGCCGACGCTGGCATGTGGAATACTTGCGCACGCTGCCTCCGGGCTTGTTTTTTCCCGCGCCAAAAGTGGAGTCCGCTGTGGTGCGGATGACGTTGCGTCGGCCAGGCGAGCTGCCTGCCTGCGACGGGGTGCTCTTTGATCGATTGGTGAAAATGGGATTCTCGCAGCGCAGAAAGCAGTTGCACAAATTGCTCCGGCAGGAGGTGCCGCAGTTCGATGCAATCGTGGCGGAGCTGCGGCTCGATGGGCGCGTGCGGGCGGAAGAGATGGGCCTGGAGCAATGGGTGGCGTTCACGCGGCTGGTGGCGGGCAATGCGCACCTGGGTGCGCAGGATTTGGATGGAGAAATGTTTGACGTGGTGGACGAGGAGGATCGCGTCACGGGCAGTGCCAGTCGGCGCAGTGTTCATGTGAATAAGTTGCGGCACCGGGCGGTGCACGTGTTGGTTTTTAACCGCGCGAGCGAGGTGCTGTTGCAGAAGCGGTCGCCGTGGAAAGATCATTTCCCGGGCCGCTGGGATTCCAGCGCAGCGGGACATGTGGATGCGGGAGAGACCTACGAGGAATGTGCAGCGAGAGAAGTGCGCGAGGAGCTGGGAGTGGATGCGGAATGTGTGGAGGTGGGGAGCTTGCGGGCATGTGAAGAGACCGGACACGAGTTTGTACGAATACATGTGGCCCGACATGAAGGTCCGTTCCGGGTGGCGCCTGCGGAGATCGAGCACGTGGACTTTTTCCCGCTCGAGTTGGTGAAGCGATGGGTCCGGGCGCGACCGGAGGATTTCGCACCGGGATTCCGCGCGGTATTTCAGGAATGGGAACGCAGCGCTACGGCTGGCGCAGCCGCTCGATAGCCTCGCGGATGTGCTCGTGGGTGATGCGATCGGACACAAACGCGGACCCGATCTTGTCTATTAGAACAAAGCGGACGCAGCCTTGTTTGAATTTCTTATCGGTGGCAAGCGCAGCAATGATGGATTCCGTGGAAATGTCGTCGGGCAGTATGGTGGGAAGGTGAAACCGGCGCAGCAGGGATAGAATCTGCTCGCAGTCGGGCGCGGGCAGTCCTGCATGTGCGACGGAAAGCCTCGCTGCGGCGGCGATGCCAAGGCTTATGGCTTCGCCGTGAAGAAGTGTGCCGTAGCCAGCGGCGTTCTCGATGCCGTGGCCGATGGTGTGTCCAAAGTTGAGAAGTGCGCGGATGTCGCGAGTTTCAAATTCATCTTCCTCAACGATGGCGGATTTTATTTCCACATTGCGCCGGATCAGTTGGGAAAGTTCCGGCGAGGACCGGGTGAATGTGGCGAGACGGTCGAACATCGCGGAGTCCCGTATCGCGGCGTGTTTTATCACCTCCGCCATGCCTTCGTGAAACTCGCGGTCGGGAAGACTGGAGAGCGTGGAGGGATCGGCTATGACGGCGAGCGGTTGATGGAAGGCGCCGATGAGATTTTTGCCTGCTGCTGCATTCACGCCTGTCTTGCCGCCGACCGAGCTGTCCACCTGGGCCACGACAGTCGTGGGAATCTGGATGAACGGTATGCCGCGATAGAACACGGAAGCCGTAAAGCCTGCGAGATCGCCGATGACACCGCCGCCAAGCGCGAGGACGAGGGAAGAGCGGTCGAGGCCGGCATGGATCATCCGATTGCAGAGGTCTTCGACTACGGAAAGAGATTTACTGTGTTCGCCTGCGGGGACGGTGAGGAGCGAAGGTGAGTAGTCCGCGTGTTGTAAAGAAGTCAGCAGGTGTTCGCCGTATAATGGGGCGACGTGGGTGTCGGAGATAACGGCGATGCGGGTGCCGGAGAAAAGAGGCCGCACAATCTCTGCGGCGTGTTGGAGCAGACCTTCGCGGACGTGGACTGTGTAAGGTTGACTCCCGGCGCGGACCGGGATGGCGTCTGGCTGTGGGCTCAAGGAGTGCCGTCCACGTTCCAGTAGTATTTGGCAGTGGGAGGCGTGCCTGAGCCTGTGCCGATATATTCGCCCCATTGCACATTTTCCACATGCATATCGGAAAAAAGCACACCGATGAGACGGCCATTGCTCATGGTGCCCATCGGGGTGGTGGCGGAAGCAGGGCGGGAGAGAAGAGCGGAGGTGGCGGTGTTGTTAAACTGGAGACTGCCAGGTTCTCCGCCGTTGGGTGCCGGTGCCAGCATGATGAGCGAGGAAGAATTTTTCCACTTGGAGGAGTCCCGATTGTCGGGAAGGGTCATGTTGGTATTGATGCCGAAGCTGGTGAGGAAGGTATCCCCGCTGGTTTGCGAGCGGGGATCGAACGCACTCATGAAGACGCCGGTGTCATCCAGAGTTTGTTTTTCTTTCACGATCACTTTGGGCCATTCGTTAACATTCGTGGGCAACCAGCCGTCGTCATCGTTCATGAGGATCAGCATGGCGGTGCCGAGTTGTTTCAAGTTATTCAGATCTTTGGTGCCTTTGCCGCGCTCCATGACGCGTCCGAAGACGGGCAGAGCGATGGCGGCAAGAATGGCGATGATCACGATGACCACCAGAAGTTCGATGAGGGTGAAAGCGGAGCGCGATGTTTTCATAGGGGAATTGAACTATAGGTTAAGAAAAAGCCGCCGTCAAAACCTCACACTGCGGCCAGCTCGCGCTCGACCGGTCTGGGCTGATCGCTGTAAGGACGTTGCGGCAGCAGGTCCAGCTTGCGAAGCAGTTCGAGGTCCTCGTTTTTCTCCGGATTATCGGCGGTAAGAAGTTTCTCGCCGTAGAAGATGGAGTTGGCACCTGCATAGAAAGCCATGGCCTGGCCTTCGGGGCTGAAGCGGCTGCGGCCTGCGGAGAGGCGGACCTTGGCTTTGGGAATGGCAATGCGGGCGCACGCGACCATGCGGACAAGGTCGAACACGTCCACGGGTTCCTGTTCCTCCAGCGGAGTGCCGGGCATGGCCATGAGGCAATTGATGGGCACGCTTTCGGGCTGCGGCTCGAAGTTGGACAGCACTTCCAGCATGCGCAACCTGTCGCGAACGGTCTCGCCCATGCCAATGATCCCGCCTGAACACACTGCCATGTCGGCCTCTTGCACGGCGCGGATGGTATTGAGCCGGTCCGTGAAGGTGTGGGTGGAGACGATCTCGGGGTAGAATTCCGGAGAGGTATCGATGTTGTGATTGTATGCAGTGACGCCTGCTTCTTTCAGCAGCCGCGCTTCATTGGGGCTCAGGTTGCCGAGTGTGACACAGACTTCCATGCCGAGCTTGCTGACTTCGCGTATGGTCTCCAGCACTTGTTCAAACTTGCCATCGCCTTCGTGGACACCTTTCCAAGCCGCACCCATGCAAAAGCGGGTGCTGCCGCTCTCGCGTGCCTGCTGGGCGATGGGGACGATGTCTTCGGAAGTGAGGAGCTTCTCCCGCTCGACGCCGCTCTTGTAATGAGCACTTTGTGAACAATATTTGCAATCCTCGCTGCAGCCTCCTGTCTTGATGCTGAGCAAGGTGCAGAGTTGGACTTCGGACTTCTTCCAGTGCTGAAGATAAACCTCACGGCTTTGTGAGATGAGGTCGAAGAAGGGAAGATGATAAAGGCTTTCGAGCTGCGCAAGATTCATGGGCACGAAGAGGCTATGGGAAAATAAAGACGCTGAAAAGCGGAAATGCTACATGCTGGAAAGCAGAAGTTTTTCTAGTGGCACCCGCAACCGCCACCGTCATGGCCTCCGCAGCAGCCTTCTTCTTCCAGATCTTCCAAAGCAGGCACGCGGCCCAGCTCATAGGTCTTGTCCACATATTGCGCCACGGTCTCCTGGATGCGATGCATCTCGCGTTGGGCTTCCATGTAGTTATGGGCAATGGGATTGGCCATGAGAGATTCGCGGCTGGATTCGAACGCAGCAATGTCGGCATCGGAGATTTCTTCGCCATTGGAATGCTGCTGGCGGAGGGCATTTCCCTGCTGACTCACCTGCTGGTATTGCATCTGCGCGTCGTTGTTATTGATGAAAGTATCGAGGCTGCTTTTAATTTCCTCGAAGGATGGGTCGTCGAGGATGGCCTGGCAAAGTTCACGAATTTTGAGCGTAATGGTATCTGTGGCATGCATGGGCGTGCAACCTAGCCTCGGACGATAAAATGCCAAGTGGTAATTTGCAGGAACGCGATTGACAGTCTTTACCGGTCCGCGAATCTTCGAGTTTCCCGATGGCTACTTCTGCGACGCGCACTATTACAATGACTCTGCTGGAGGGCGAAAAGCTCTACGCGATGGTGGAGTTTGCGCACGGCTCGGGCAATGATTGCGTGCTGGATGTGCAGCAGGAGCCGATGGTCCATATCTCGGAGGAGGACGGAACCATCTTCGCAGAAGGGTTCGGGCGCAATGATGTGTATCTTAACAAAGAGCCGCTTTTAATGCGCAGGCGCCTTCGCGAGGGCGACGTGTTGCAGGTGCAGGACATGCGGCTTCGAATAAAGCTCGAGCAGGAACAGCTTCCCTCCGTCCGATCTCGGCTCAGGCCTGTGCTGGCCGGAGTCGGTCTGGTGCTGGCAGCTTTTGTTGCGTGGAGTTATCTAGCAAAGCCGACGGAGGACATTACTACTGCGCCGCAAGTGACGGAAACGCCGCAAGTGACGGAGACCCCGGAAATGGTGGAAGCTCCCACGCCTATCGCGGTGCCCTCGTTCCGAGAGACAGATATGGTTGCGGGGACGGACATGGCCGAATTACAAGCACCCACCGCTGAACCCGAGCAAACGCCGGTCGAAGCTCCCGACGGCGAGCTGGTGCGGGTGGACCTTGGAGTTTCGCTTGGCTGCGTGGCTGTCTCTCCCGGCGGTGGCTTGTTGGCAACAGGCACGGGCATCGGCGAGGTGCGATTGCTCGACCCGATCACCGGACGCGTGACGCAAGTGCTAAGCGGACACGACGACAGCGTGGCGTCTATTGTTTTCAATCACGACGGTCGCCAGCTACTGACCGGAAGCTACGATGGCACGGTGCGCTGGTGGGACCTCGGCCAGGGCAAGGTGACCTATGAGCTGCGCGGGCACACTGGTCCGGTGCGGAGCGTGGCGATCTCGACAGATGCCCGGCGCGCTCTCTCGGGCGGCGTGGATGGCATGGTGGTGTATTGGGACCTCGAAACCGGTAAGGAGTTGGACTGGTTTCTGGGACATGTCGGCATGGTGAATGCCGTGCTCTTCACACCTGATGGCAAGCGGGCAATTTCTGGCGGTGTGGACGCCACGGTCAGAATCTGGGACGTGAGTTCCGGTAAAGAAATCGCTCGGCTGGATGATAACCTGACGGGGGTCAACGCGCTGGCGATCTCGCCGGATGGCGCGCATCTCATCACCGGTGCGGATGGCTACCGCATCGGGCCTACGGATGTAAAATTTACGGATGTGAACACAATCCGACGCTGGGAGATACTGCGAGGTATCGAGAGCAGCGCACTCATATCCTCGCGGGATTGGATCACAGGGCTGCGGTATTCTCCCGATGGCCGATTCGTTGTCGCATGCAGCGGTGGCGATCCATCCAGCGGTGGGGTGCGTCCCGAGCTGCCGCCCGCCGTGCGGCTTTTTGCGACGGAGAATTGGAAAGAGCTTGCGGTCTGGGACGGCCACGTCGGCTTGATCAGCGGTGTGGATTTTTTTCCCGATAATGAGCGACTCGTCTCAGTGGGATTGGACGGCATCGTGCGCATCTGGGCCGTGCCGCGGTGACTTGCCTTAGCGTTGCACTGCCACTGCGCCGTGGTAGCCGCGAAGCACCGGGATTACTTCGACCAACCACTCTGCTGCGGCCAGCCGTGAGCACTCAATGCTATGCAATACTGGCTCTGCCTCGCAGTTGAATACGATCTCCCTGGGGGAAAGCTGTAAGCCCCGTCCGCAGGCTTTCATCACAGCCTCTTTGAGCGTCCAGAGCCGAAAAAAACGCGTCTGCGAATCACCTGCGCGTATCCAATCCGCTTCAGATGGCGCGAAGAAACGTGCGGCCAGATCGTGCAATTCGCGCAGTTCGCGCTGAAACTCGATATCGATCCCGAGAGGTCGATTGCGGTGGCAGCCGATGAGACCACGCTCGTGGGAATGGCTGAGGTTGAATTCGCAGCCGACAACCTGCGGTTTTCCAAACGACCCCAATTGGAACTCCACACTGGCGGGCGGCACGCCCAGGAAGCTTCCAACGATGCGCCGAAGTTCGGCACGGGCCACGATGAATCTGTGCTGGTGTTCCGTGCGAACAAACCGATCCGCCCGCTGTTTCTCCTCTGGACTCAGGAGCGTGCGCAGCGATGCCACCTCATGCTCCGGGCGCATAAGGTCGATCTCGTGGATGATGACACTCATGGAAAACGTGTCACTCCCATAGCTTCCATCCGCGTGGCAGGATCGCCGTCCACCAGCACGCCTGTGAAAAAAGCGGCAAGTGCTTCCGCGGTTTTCTTCAGCACACTCCGGGCAAACCGCCGACTGCGAAATCGCTTGAGCCCTTCGTTACTGAACTGCTCGTGGCTGGCACCTTCTATCCTGAGCAACCATCCGCCATGAGCGGCCAGCCAGCGTTCCATATCGGCAAAGCTCCTCGCAGTGAACTCTGCTCGGCGTCCTTCCGGTGTGTTGCCGAAAAGTGCTGCGGAGGGAGACGTTTCCGTGTTGGTGATGAACAAAAACGGTTTGTCCGCTCCGCTCTTTGCAGCCTCTCCAAATAATGTCCCGTCCACATCCGCGCCCGCCTCGATGTCTGCCCGACGTCTGCACAATTCAGCCGCGACAGCTCCGCCAAAGGAATAGCCCGCAGCGCCGATCTTTCCCCCATACTCTTCCGGATGCGAGCGCATGGCTTCCAGCACCTGCTCTGCTGCGCCAGTGCGCCGCTCGAGTTCTCGCTGCGCATAGGACAAAAAAACCTCATATCCAGCAGCGGTCGAGAAATCGGGCTCCATCGCCGGGGCCTCGGCGGGCATCAGCATCACACGAAATCCTGCGCGGGCGAGATGTTCACACACAAAGAAATTATCTTCCGCACGACCTGACCACGCCGGGGAAAAAAGTATGATCGGCAGATCGCGCGTGCGCGGCGCATGCGAGAATTCCATTACCTTCACGTTGTTCAATGTCACAAACTCAGGCTCAATAGGTGGGGCACGAAATGAAAGTAACTGCCAGAGCGCGATTGCAACGCACGCCACCGCAAGAATGTAAATGATGCGCTTCAATACAGCAGATAGGGCTCACGGGCACGCCGGAACTGCTCCACATCGCGCTGCCAGGATGCCACGATGCGCTCCGGCGGCACACCTTTACTCAAAGCACTGCGGATGGATTGGCTGCCATATACTTTATAAAAAATATCCAGCTTGGATGCAGAGCTTCTCGCAAATAGATCGGGCTTAGCTCCGCGATTGATCTCCGCCAGCACATGCACAGCCAGCGCGGTCAGGTTCGCCGAGGCGCGAGGATGAATCTGGAATGCCACCCCGCGCGAGATGGGCGTCACCGCGACGCCGCCCAGGTCTGCCTTGCGCAATCTGCTGGCAAGCGCATCGCCGTCCACCCATGGGGCTTTGATGTATTCAAACGGCTTGGGCCCGCCTACTCCACAGTCCACTCCGCTCAAGCTGCCGACGATGCCAGTAACCACGTAGTAGTGTGGGGAAGTGCCACGCGGGATGTTGGGCGATGTGCGGTACCACTTTAGTCCGGTATCCGCCCAGGCCATGCCCCGCTGCCAGCCTTGCATCGGCACCACTTGCAATTTGCATTTTGCGGCCATCCACCCTTTACCATTGGACATTCGCGCCAGCTCGCCCGTGGTAAGTCCGTGAACATAAGGGACCGGGAACTGCCCGACGAAACTAATCCAGCGCGACTCCACCATCGGCCCTTCCACGCGATTGCCACCCAGTGGATTGGGCCGGTCGAGCACTACGAACTCCACATCGTTCTCTCCCGCTGCTTCCATGCACCGGCCCATCGTGCTCACGTAGGTGTAGCTGCGGCAACCGATGTCCTGCATGTCAAATACCAACACGTCGATACCCCGCAGCATTTCGGCGGTGGGCTTGCGGGTCGGACCGTAGAGCGAATATGCGGTGAGCCCGGTGAGCGAGTCCTTGCGGTTGGGGACATATTTCCCCGCCAGCTCTGTGCCGTCGAGACCATGTTCAGGAGTGAACAACGCCACAAGGTTGACATTGCGCGTACGATGCAAAACTTCCCGTGTGCGCACCCCGGAGGAGTTCACCCCTGTCTGGTTGGTGATGAGACCCACGCGTTTGCCTTTTAGAATGGAAAAATCGTTTTGCTCCAGCACGTCGATCCCGAGTTGCACACGGGCTGTGAGCCCCGCAGGGACGAGGAGAAGTGCGGTTGCAAGGCAAAGGAGTATTTTCATTTCGACAGGAGAAGAGGTTTCGCGTTTCTCTTGGCAACGTATGAAGCAATCCTCTCTGGGTCAACTTTTGCTCACCGGTGTGCCGGGTCCGACTCTCGATTCGCACAGTGCCGCTGCGTTCCGGCGCATCCAGCCTGGCGGGTATATTCTTTTTGGAAGAAATATTCAAAGCGCGACACAACTTCGGAAGCTGATCGATGATCTACGCGACCTCAGCATTCATGAACCAATCATCACTATCGACCAGGAAGGCGGACGCGTCTCGCGTCTCAAGCTTCTCGGCAATGAGCCGCCTAATGCACAGCAGCTGCGTGATCGCAATGAGCCGGGCCTGATCACCAGCCATGGGCGTATCACGGCTTCGCTGCTGCGCATCTTCGGATTCAATCTCGATCTATGCCCCGTGCTGGATATCTCCTTCGATGACGAAGCGGATAATAGCTTGCGGGGGCGCTGCTACGGACGCACCGCAGAGGAGGTGATCGCGAAGGCAGGACTATTTAACGATGCTCTGCGGGCGGGCGGCATTCTCAGCTGCGGAAAACATTATCCCGGTTACACCTTTGCCGGACTTGATCCGCATCACGAACTGCCCGTGATAGACCGTTCGCGCGAGCAACTTGCTGCGACCGAGCTGGCAGTATTCCGCGCGTTCATAGATCGCGTGGACAGCATGATGATTGGCCACGGTGCTTATCCCGCTCTGGAGCCGGAAGGATTGCCTGCCTCGCTCTCCCGCCGTGTCATTTCCCAACTCCTGCGCGGTGAGCAAGGTTTCCAAGGCCTCATCATGACCGACGATCTCGACATGGGCGCGATCCTCAATGGCTATGGATTGGAAGAGACCATCCGCCTGGCTATCAGCGCAGGCAACGACATGGCCATGATCTGCCATCGCATCCATGTGTTGGAAGAAGCCTTCAAAGCATTGGAAAAAGTAGAGTCCGCAGAGCTGGATCGCGCGCTGGCATCCATCGAGCAGTGCAGAGCGCGGCTATCCCCGCCAGACGCATTCAGCGTCGAAGAGTTCCAACGCCGCGACGCCGAAGTCTGGGGCTTGCGCGTGGGCGTGCTCGGCAGTGAGGAAGCCGCAGCGCAGCGCAGCCCGGAGGATGGAAAACGTTCTCCTGTCGAGCTGTACTAATCTTCTGCAATGGAGACCATCCTTTCCACCCACGGACTCACGAAAAAGTTCGAGGCATTCACTGCGGTCGATGCCCTGGACCTGCGCTTGCATAAGGGCGAAATCCTGGGCTTGCTCGGTGTGAATGGCGCGGGCAAAACCACAGCGATTAATATGATCCTGGGACTCACCACGCCCACATCTGGTCGCGTGGAAGTCTTTGATAAATCCATTCTCCAGCATCGTGTGGAATCCTTGCGACGCATGAATTTCTCCTCGGCGTATGCGAGTTTGCCGACCAATTTGCTCGTGTGGCAAAATCTGAAAGTGTTTGCCGGACTCTACGGCGTTCGCAACGCGAAACGTAAAATACAGGAATTGCTCGAACTTTTCGAAATCCCGCACCTCACGAAAAACGTAACCGGCCAGCTTTCCGCAGGCGAATCCACGCGGGTCAATCTTGTAAAATCGCTCCTGAACGATCCCGAGCTGCTCGTGCTCGATGAACCAACGGCCAGCCTCGACCCTGACATCGCAGACAAGGTGCGCAAAGTTCTCCGCCGTGTGCAGACCGAGCGCGGCATGGGTGTGCTCTATACCTCGCACAACATGCGCGACGTGGAGGAAGTGTGCGACCGAATTATTTTTATCCATCACGGACGCATCCTGTGCGAGGGAACGCCGCACGAAATCCTGGAGCAAAGCAAATCGCCGTCGCTGGAAGCACTGTTTATCAAGCTCGCACGGGAGGACGTGACATGAGTCCGCGCACGATCTTCTACCTGACGTTACGATATTGTTTCCTGTATTCGCGCAACGCGGTCCGGTTTGTGGAACTGATCTTCTGGCCAGCTCTCGACTTGCTGGTATGGGGTTTTCTCACCGTGTTTCTCCAGCGCAACACAACCGGAGATTTCCCGCAGTTCATTTCCTTTCTGATCGGCGCAATGATTTTTTGGGATGTTTTATTCCGAGCGCAGCAAGGCGTGGCGATCTCGTTTCTGGAAGATGTATGGACGCGGAATTTGCTGAATATCTTTGTGGCACCCGTGCGCGTAGCGGAATATGTCGCGGCGACTTTCATCGTAGGCGTGCTGCGCATCGCGGTGACTGCCACCATTCTGGCCGCCATGGCAGCGGGCTTGTATGGTTTTAATCTTCTAGATTTCCATTGGGCGTTGATTCCTTTCTTCGCGAATCTGATGTTGTTTGGTTGGAGCCTGGGCATGGTGTCGATGGCGCTGATTCTGCGCTGGGGACAGGCAGCGGAATCGCTCGCATGGGCGGTGCCTTTTCTGATCCAGCCGGTCTCGGCGGTGTTTTATCCTGTGGATGTGTTGCCCATCTGGTTGCGCCCCGTGGCTTTGTCATTACCTTCCACGCACGTGTTTGAGGGAATGCGCGAAGTGCTCAAAACCGGCACGATTGCCTGGTCGTCGCTGGGGCTGGCGCTGCTATTGAACCTGGCGTTTCTCGCGGCCGCCTCCGCTTTTTTTATCTGGATGCTCGAGCGTGTGCGCAAGCGCGGATTGCTCACAAAGATCGCCACGCAGTAAGAACAATTCTGGTCAAGGCACGTGCGGGGGAGTAAGGATTGCTTCATGAAAAAGATTCTTTTTTCCATGGCGTCGTTGATGATTCTTGCGAGTTCGGTGCAAGCGAATCCTTTGTGGAAATGGAGCCTGGATGGCAATCTGCGCGATGCCATAACTGGCTCGGAGGCTACTGCGGTCGGCACGCCGGTGTACATCTCCGGGGTTAAGGGGCAGGCATTGGCCTTTGCGGGGGATAGCGCGGTGAGTTTCAATGCAAATAAGGCGGCGCTGGAGAATTTCTCTTTGTCTGCGTGGGTGCGATCGCACGAGAATAAATTACAAGGGCGAATCCTCGAGAAGGGGGCAAGCAATTCCCTGTGGCTGTATGCCACGCAAGGCCTGGTGGTCGGCGGTTTCTACGATGCCAAACGCGTAAAATACCTGGACGTCACATCGGCCGAAGACTTGCTCGATGGCGAGTGGCACCACGTGGTAGTCACGTTCGATGGAGCCCGCCTGAGCCTGTTTATCGATGGACAACTGGAGAATTCCGTCCGCGTTCCTTCGGGCTCCATGCCAAATGTTAACAACGAGCCAGTGGTGATTGGAAGCAAATACAAGGGTCAGGCTCACGACAACCTGGTCGGTGCAGTGGACGAAGTGACGGTATATTCGCGCGCATTGACGCCAGCGGAGATTGAGTCAGCCTACCGCAGCGTCGTGGCCCGATGAGGAGCCTTTTTGGAGCGCACTTATCCTCTGCGTCCGGACCGGATTAAATGCTCGTGTCCAGAGTGGCAGTTCCAGCTATGGGCATTTTTCCACAGCCCAATGCCCGCGCTCTGCGAGAGCAGTATTCCGGGCATCTGCTCGCATGCTATTTCAATAATATTGGATTCCGCTCTTGTTGCCTCAAAAGTAAATGACACCGGGAAGGCATGGATTAGGGGAGTCGTTGACTCATAATTGATGACACCGTGGTTCATGGGGATAATGCTTC
>CBDUBV010000023.1:0-30969 GCA_965365475.1 uncultured Chthoniobacteraceae bacterium
TCCACGCCGCCTTCGGTGCTGGCCACGATCACCGGCTGGCTCAACTCGCGGTCGATCAGAATCGCAAAGTAAATTTCGCGTTCGATCTCCACGGACTCGGAGACGAGCACTTTCCTGACCACGCGGCCTTCGGGTCCGGTCTGTTGGGTGACGAGTGTTTTCCCGAGCATTTGCTCCGCGTAATCGCGCACCTGGCTGGCGGTCTTGCAGAGGTGCACGCCGCCTTTAAATCCGCTGGTGAAGGTGCCTTTGCCGCGCCCTCCCGCGTGGATCTGCGCTTTGACAACGAGGTTGTTGGTGCCCAGCGAGCGGGCTATTTTTTCTGCTTCCTCGGGAGTCGAAGCAGCACCTCCCTTGGTCGTGGCGGCACCGAATTTATCGAGAAGTTCTTTGGCTTGGTATTCGTGGATGTTCATCTGGAAAAGTGAAAACTGCCCTTGGGAGGCGGCGGAATTCCCGCGAGGCAGCAGGCTAGGAGCGACCTCCGGAAGCGTCAAGAGCTATCCGCCCGCAGCGATGCGCAGGATTTCCAAGCGGTCTTTCTCGTGCAAAATGACGGCGGTTTTTTCCTCCTTCAACAACGCCACACCATTGTGCTCGATCAGGACAGAGGCTTCCGAGAGCCCCAGGCGCTCGCACAATCCGCTCACGGTGCAGGGCGGGTCCAGAACCATCTCACTGCCATTCACCGTGATCCGGATTGATTGGTTCATTTGTTTAAAATGGCTGCGTCCCAGTCTTTCCACACGGGATCGAATCCCCGCGTGCGCAACATGGATGCGACCTCCGCAGCCGAGCGTGTGTCTGCAATCGAGAACTGCTCTGTGGCGCACGAGGAAGCATCGAGCCCCGCAGCCGCCACCTGGCGTCCCCTCACGGTCTGGTGCAAATCCTCGCGGCCCTGACCGGTGTAACCGCCGGGCTCGGTGTGACTTCCTGCACTCATCATTGTGACGCCCAGGGGCATCACCGCGTCGCGCAACGGCCATGGTTCGCGCGTGCTCAGCACGATGCCAACATGCGGAAACGTGAGGCGCAATGCGCAGATGAGCTGCACATACTCGCGATCGGGCAGCGCATGCTGAGGCTCGAAATCGCCGGCAGCAGGACGCAATCGAGGCAGGCTGACGGTAAGTTGCGATTTCCAGCAGATTTTTGAAAGATACTCCAGATGCGCGGCAAGAGCGGTCGCTTCGACTTTCCAATCGCACAAACCGAAGAGTGCTCCGATGCCAATGCGACGGAAGCCTGCGGCTGCGGCGCGTTCGGGAGTTTCCAATCGCCAATTGAAATCGCGTTTAGGGCCTGATGTGTGCATCTCGGCATAAGTGAGCCGGTCGTAAGTCTCCTGGTACACCACCAGACCTTCCGCCCCTGCACGAACCAGTGGCTCATATTCTTCCGTTTCCATGGGGCCGACTTCGAGCGACACCGAAGGCACCAGCTCGGCCACCCGGCGCACGCAATCGGCCAGGTATCCGGAGGAAACAAATTTCGGATGTTCCCCTGCCACGAGCAGGATGTTGCGGAAGCCTTCGCCTGCGAGATGCCGTGCTTCCTTTACGACCTGGTCGGGCGGCAGAGTCACGCGCAGGATCGCATTATCGCGCGAGAAGCCGCAGTATTTGCAATTATTGATGCACTCGTTGGAAAGATAAAGCGGAGCGAAAAGGCGCATCGTGTTTCCAAAATGACGACGCGTCAGAGCCGAGGCCCGCGCAGCAAGCTCCTCCAGACGGGCCGGGCTGCACGGTTCCAGGAACTGGGCGAAACGCCGGGACAATGCGGACGCGCCCTCGGGCAATTTATTAAAAACAGTTACAAAACTCACTGCGGGAAGATAAACACGATGGACTGATTGTAAACAAAGCATCGCGGGCATCCGCCAGCCGCGCTCAGCGCGTAAACTTCAAACATGCACACGATCCAACGTCCCCAACACGGCACCATGCTCACCGACATGCAGACACAGGTGGACGTGCGGCTTCAGCGCATGATCAGCGATCTCCTGGCGAGCCGCGTTATCCCCCCATCCTACGAGCCGGTGCTCAATGAAGTGCCGGCTTTTGTCGGTCGCTCAGGCAAACGCATTCGCCCTTTATTATTTCTTCAAACCCGCCGACTGCTCGCGGGAGCGGACTATGCGCTTGTCGATGACGATCTCACGATTGCTGCGGTATTGGAACTCCTGCACGATTTCGTGCTGATCCACGACGACATCATCGACCGCTCCGACATGCGCCGCGGTGCGCCTTCCTTTCACAAGGTAGTTGAAAAAAATCTACACACGCTTGGAAACAAGCCGCGCACCGCGTCGAACCTTGCTCTTGTCACGGGCGACATTTTATTTGCCGCATCGATGAAGTCGGTCTTGGAGACGCGCTACGCGTGCCGGGCGGAGCTGAGTGCGAGACTTTTGTCTTATGTGATTGAGACAGGACTTGGCGAGGGTGCTGACATCGTGGTGAGCACGCGCGATCTTTCCAAAGTATCGCTGCATGAGATTGAGCAGATGTATCTGTTGAAGACCACTCGCTATACGGTGGAATGCCCACTGGTGCTTGCCGGGATGCTTGCAGGGTGTTCGCAGAGCCAACTGGACGAGCTGGCACTAATTGCAGAGCCTGCGGGGCTGGCATTTCAGATCGAGAACGATCTGCGCAGCTTCGAATCTTACACTCCCGGTGCGGATGAGCCGCCTGACGATTTGCTTGATGGGAAAAAGACGGTGCTTCTTCGCGCTGCCTACGATCTGCTCAGGGGCAATGAACGCAGCGTGCTGCAACTCTGTGCCGACGGCCAGGGAGCGACGGAAGCCTCTGTGCTAAAACAGCGTGAGCTGATAATAAACAGTGGCGCGTTGCAGCAAACCCGGTCCATGCTGCGGACCATGTTTGAGCTGGCTGCGACCCGTGTGGAGAATTCCGGTTTTCCTGCCGATGTGCGAGAGGGGCTGCACCAGATCATGTATTCCATTCGCTCGCTTACCAGCCCATCCAGTTCATGATTCCCGACCAGCGTTTCACCAATGTGAACACCCAAATCTCCTCCACGCAGAAAGCCATCGTGATCGGCAGCGGCTTCGGAGGGCTTGCCACTGCAATCCGCCTGCAAGCACGAGGCTACCACACCACGATCTATGAGATGCGGGACAAACCCGGCGGCCGCGCGTATGTTTACGAACAGGACGGCTTCAAATTTGACGGCGGGCCGACCATTATCACCGCGCCATTTTTGATCGACGAGTTGTTCTCGCTGGCAGGTCAGCGAACAAGCGATTACCTCGACATCGTGCCATGCGATCCTTTTTATCGCATCCAATTCCACGACGGACGCCACTTCGATTACAACGGCAAGGAAGAGCAGATCATCTCCGAAATTCGCCGGTTTAATCCGCGCGATGTGGACGGCTACAGACAGTTTGTGCGCCAGTCGGAAGCCATATTCAACCGGGCTTTCACTGAGCTTGCGGATAAACCATTCTCCAACTTCATCGATATGATTAAGATCGCGCCGGACCTAATTCGGCTGCGCTCGCATCTCTCGGTATATTCGCTTGTCTCGCGCTACATCCAGGATCCTGCTTTAAGGCAGGTATTTAGTTTTCATCCGCTGCTTATCGGCGGCAATCCGTTTCAGAGCAGTTCCATTTATTCCATGATTCACTATCTGGAGCGGAAATGGGGCGTGCATTTTGCCATGGGCGGCACAGGTGCTGTGGTGGATGCGCTGGTGGCGCTGTTGCAAAACATGGGCGGGGAATTGCATCTCAACTCGCCCATCAGCGAGATAATTGTCGAGGACGGTCGCGTGCGAGGTGTCCGATTGCAGGATGGAACAATCGACCGGGCATCGACCGTTGTTTCCAATGCGGACACCGCAAATACTTACCGCAAGCTGATCAATCCGCAGGCTCGGAGGAAATGGACGGATCGGCGCATCGAGCGCATGCGCTACAGCATGGGATTGTTTGTCGTCTATTTCGGCACGAATAGAACTTACGAGCATCTCGCGCACCACACCATCCTGCTGGGCCCACGCTACAAAGGATTGCTCTCCGACATATTTACAAAAAAGAAACTTGCAGATGATTTCTCGCTGTATCTGCACGCTCCGACCCGCACGGATGCTTCGCTGGCGCCGGAAGGGTGCGAGAATTTCTACGTTCTCTCGCCCGTGCCCAACCTGCAAGGTGACACCGATTGGAATGCGTGTCGGGAACAATACGCTGACCGCATACTGGAATCGCTCGACTCATTGTGCCCGGAGCTGAGCCGCAGCGTGGTGACGCGTCGCATCATGACACCGCTGGAGTTCGAGTCCGATCTGGATGCGTATGTCGGGTCAGCATTTCAATTCGAGCCTGTGCTCACGCAGAGCGCGTGGTTTCGGCCGCATAACAAGAGCGAGGACGTGCAGGGGCTGTATCTTGCAGGCGCGGGCACCCATCCTGGCGCAGGCCTGCCCGGGGTGCTTGCATCTGCCAAGGTTCTTGACCGTCTCATCCCCGACGCGGTTTAGTGCTCTTGTTGCACTCCGAAGTTCTTCAAAAAAGTTTTGCCAGTTGCAGGGCGATGACCCGGCAACATGCGAAGAGTTTTTATTTCTCCTCGTTTGCATTGCCTCAGGAAAAAAAGAACGCCGCGTATGCCATCTACGCCTTCTGCCGATATGCGGACGATCTGGTGGATGAAGCAGTGAGTGAAGACGGCGTGGAAGCCGCATTGCTTGCGCTTCGGAATGAACTCGACCGCATGCTCGACGGCGAATGCACTACTCCCGAGTTTGTTCCGGCCTTTGCATGGGCTGTTAAAAAATATGGAATTGAGCGCGAGCTGTTCATCGACCTTCTTCGCGGTATGAAGACGGATGTCGGTCCGGTGCGTCTGCACACATGGCCGGAGCTGCGGGAGTATTGTTATTTTGTAGCTTCGGTCGTGGGACTCATGATGGCGCGCATACTGGAACTCCGCGACCCGCGCGGACGCGACCACGCGATCGATCTTGGCATCGCGATGCAGCTTACCAACATCGCCCGCGATGTGGGCGAAGATTTGCAGCGGGATCGCGTGTATCTACCATCGAGCGAACTACAAGCCCACGGAGTGCAGGAAGCGGACTTGCTAGCAGGTAGAGTGAGTCCGGAATTTGTGAGCTTGATGAAGTTTCAAATCCATCGCGCCCGCATGCATTTTCAACGCGGCGAGAATGGCATCGCTCTGCTCGCAGACGATGGCTCGCAATTTACCGTATGGCTTATGAGAGAAGTGTATGCCGGCATCCTGGACGAGATTGAGAATGCTGGTTACGATGTGCTCAACCGCCGCGTTTCGACAGGGCGTTTCACCAAGCTGCGCCTTGCTCTGCGCGCATGGAAACGATATCACCGCAGTAAACGCTGCCCATGAAACGCAACCCTGTCGCTGCCAGATTGCTGGAGCTGCTGGTGCGTCGCGCCATCCGCAAGCGTTTCCATGCAATTCGCGTTGCTGGTGAGGAGCATCTCCCGCATGGCAATGAGTCGGCGATTTTCTGCGCCAACCACACCAATTGGTGGGACGGTTTCGTGGCGGTGGCGTTGGGGGCACTGCGTCGGGGCACGCGCACCTACGTCTGGCAGGAAGCTGATGTGCTTGCGCGCTACCGTTTTTTCGAACTGGCAGGCGCAGTGCCCATCGATCTTTCAAATCCGTATGCTGCGCTGGGCGGGGTGCGAGAGGCGTTGCGATTGTTGAAGCATCCAGGTGCGGCATTCTGGCTTTTCCCGCAGGGCAGACTGGCGAGCCCAGCCGAGCCTGTGACCATGCGGCCTGGTGCGGTGTTGCTTGCGCGGCGCAGCCGGTGCGCCATCCAGCCGGTTGCGTTCCGGTGGCACTGGCTGGAGGAAAGTCGGCCCACGATATTGGTGAGGTTCGGCCCGGCACTCCGGTCCGATGCGCATACGACTGCTGATGCGATTCAATCTTTGGTGGAGAGAATTGATCAGGACGCAGAACAACGCGAACTGGGTGAGTATCGGAGCTTATTTCCGCCAGGTCGCTCCATTCACCATACGTATGATGCGTTACGCAGGCGATGGTCTGGACTCACACGACCGCCCCAACTCTGAACACTTTTGTATGCGCATTCTCACTGCTCTTACATATTATCTGCCTCATTGGACGGGTCTCACCCGCTATGCCGCGTTGCTTGCGGAGGGTATGGCAGCGCGTGGACACGACGTCACGGTGCTTGCCTCGCAACATACACCCTCGCTTGCTCTGGAGAGCACTCTCAATGGCGTGAGGGTCAAGCGGCTGCCGAGTCTGGGACGGCTTTCCCGTGGTCAGTGCATGCCGTCGTTCCCGATGACTTTTCTGCACGAACTGGCTCGGTGCGATATAGTCCAAATCCACACCCCGCTGCTTGCATCGGGATTTATAGCCGCGATGTGTGTGAAGCAGGGCAAACCGTTTGTGCTTACCCATCATGGGGACTTGCGTTTGCCGGGTGGATTTATAAACAGCCTCATCGCGCGTATGGTTGTGGCTCAAATGACGTATGCCATGCGGCATGCCAATGTCGTGGTCACTTATTCCGAAGACTACGCACGACACTCGCCTTTGCTTTCGCAGTGCACGGAGCGACTCGCGACGATTCCACCGCCCATCCCGCCTCCCGATCCCGATCACGAACGCGCGCACGCATGGAAATGCAAACTTGGACTCGAAGAGAAACGCATTATCGGGTTTGCCGGGCGGTTCGTTGAAGAAAAGGGATTCGATATACTTCTGCGGGCCATCCCGCTGATTGTTGCGCGGGAGCCACGAGCACATTTTGTTTTCGCGGGTGAAACAGCGATTGCTTATGAAAGGTTTTTCGATAAATGGCGGCAACTATGGGACGTGCGCTACATTACTTCGCTCGGGCTTTTGCAGGATGCACAGCAACTGGGAGATTTCTACAGCCTATGCGACGTGTTCACTCTGCCATCACGCTCCGATTGTTTCGCACTCGTTCAGGCTGAAGCCATGCTGTGTGGCACACCGGTTGTAGCTACCGATATTCCCGGTGCACGCGTCGCGGTGCAGAGCACTGGTGCTGGCTTGTTGGTGGCACCGGAGGACCCGGCATCACTGGCTGAGGGGGTGCTCCGAGTGTTGTCCGACCCCAGCGCATTCAAACCTCACGCGGATAGGATAGCCGCAGTGTTTGATCCTGTTCGCACGCTTACGACCTACGAATCGGTGTATCGCCAGATGGGGCAGCTTACGTAATTGATTGTCGCGCTGGTGGCTTATTGCGCAGTGCCCATTTCCGCTTCGATGTGGCTACCGTCTTTCAGCAACTCGATTGGGATGAAGTCGCCTTCCATCTGGGCACCATCCACGCGGAGACTTCGGACGCCTGTGCACACGTGCTGCGGATTTGTTACATGGATATGCAATTGCCGCCCACGAAACAGGCGGCGGACACGAAACTCAGGCCAGGACGAAGGGATGCAAGGGTGGATGCGCAATCCATGAATCTGTGGCTGGATGCCGAGGATCGCGACCTGAGCTGTATAGTTGGCCCAAGAGGCAGTGCCGCTAAGCCAGGGAATACGGGAGGTGCCTTCTTTTTTTGAAGCCTGCGAATGCGTGCTCTGGCAGTGCACATAGGGTTCCACTTCGCGTATATCGGCCTGGTCATTCATGGCACTGGGCAGAAACGACCGGTAGTAGGTATATGCTGTGTCGCCGGCGCCCCGTGCGCACTCTGCCAACACCGCCCAGCTTTGCGTATGGGAGAATATTCCTCCGTTCTCCTTGCAGCCCGGCTGCATGAGCACTGCACGCATGACCGCCACGGGGGTGTTTATGAAAGCAGGATCGCAGATCATGACACCGTAGCGGGTGGCAAGACGACTACGCACGGTGTCGAGACAGAGTTGTGTCTGGTGCTGCGTGGCAGCTCCACTTAGCACTGCCCATGCCTGGGTGTTGAGATATACCTGGCCTTCAGGATAATTTTTTGTGCCAAAGACAGTTCCATCCTCCGCGATTGCCCAGCGAAACCACTCGCCATCCCACGTGTATTTTTGAATCTTCTCGTCGATTTGATTCAGCTCCTTGGCTGCCCAGGTTGCTTCCGCTTGTTCTCCAAGCAGGCTGGCGATTTCTAGATAAGTCTGGAGACCCAAACGCAACTGAAAAGTCACGAATATGCTCTCTCCGTGATAGCCAAGCTTGAGGCAATCGTTCCAATCCGCCTCGAGTCCGCAGGGCAGTCCGTTGGCACCGGTTCGGGTGAGATTAAATTCAAGTGCCCGACGCATATGACCTAGAACAGTCGCCTGCCCGACGTCGGAATAAGGAACTACAGTGCGATAGAACTCCACGTCACCTGTCTCTGCCACATATGCCGGGATGCTATTAAAAAACCACAGACAATCGTCGCTCCTCAGCCTGGAGGGAGGAGTCGGTGGCATGTGTCCCGGACGATGGTCCCAAGGCCGGATTTCGGGTCGTGCCCCGCCATGAGATTCCTGACCACTCAGCATGAGCACCAGCCGTTGCCGCACCTGATCGGGCAGCGTGGCAGTGACTCCGAGTGTGTCCTGCAGAGCATCGCGAAATCCAAGCCCGTCGCGCTGATCTCCCGTATAAATGAGACTGCAGCAACGCGACCATTCCATCGTCATCAGGGCGTTGTAGTGACCCCAGACGTTAGTGGAATGATTAAAGTCGGCATCCGGCGTCTCCACCTGGAAAACGTCGAGTTGCCTGCCCCAGTGCGCGCGCACTTTCGCAAGTTCCTCATGCGCCCTTTTGGCATTGCCATACTCTTTGCGCACAGCATGACCTCTGTCGCTACCGCGTCCGATGCCCAACATAAAAAATACATCACGCTGTGCACCCGGCTCCAAGGCGATATGCGTGTGCAAGGCACCGCAAGGGTTGTCTGCGTAGCACGGCGTGTTGGAGCACTTGCCAGACTCCACCGCGAGGGGTTTATCGAAGCTACGGTAGGGTCCAAGGAAGGCTTCCCTATCGCAATCGTAGCTCACTGGCTCGGCACCCGCGAGTGCCATCCACCACCAGCGACTTTGATCGCGGTTGGCAAAGTTGGACGAGTCTTCCGGCAGGCGACCACAGCTCGATACTGAGATGATTCCCTCCGAGCACGTCGCTTCCGCGATATATTGCGAGTATTGAAGATTGAGGAGATCATTAATGAGATTCCATTCTGCGGTGAATTCCGCGAAGCCAAACACATCGAGTTCACGCGGCGTGTCGCTGGTGTTTTCCAGCGTGATCCACCAATACTCGAAGTCCTGGCCCAAGGGAACGAAGTAGGTGCTCGTGGATTTGATGCCCCGATATTCCGTAACGAACCGAGCATACCCCGTACCGAAATGGCAAGTGGTTTTATAGCAATCCAGCGGCTTGCCCACGGGCTGCCACGCAGCGGACCAAAAATCATCACTCTCGCGCAAATAGATTGTGCGCCCCGGCAGGTCGGCCGGAACACTGTTGTAGCGAAAGCGCAGTATGCGCCCTTCGGCGGGCGAGCGGGTGAAGCTATAGCCTCCAGCCTGGTTGGTGATCACGCCACCGTAGTGCCTCGAGCCGATGTAATTTGTCCATGCGCGCGGTGTATCCGGGCGTTCAATCACATATTCTCGAGCTTTATCGTCAAAATAACCGTATCTCATAAAAGTCCTACCTGGTGTCAACTGCCGACGCGGCAGGATGTTCGTGCCGGATACTGAAGTATTAGCAAGCGCCCATCAGATTGCCGTGCGTGGGAGCTGTGAGGCATTTGCCATTTAAAAAAATCTTTTTTCGATAACCAGCCAGGCGTCCGACAGGCTTGAGTTCACAGACCAGCCCGGGGGGGGCGTCCACTCTCAGCTCCAACTCCGAAGCTTTGATTTCCCACGCGACATGGATCGGCCCGGCAGGATGTGGTGCGCACCCCTCAGCGCGATCCAGCGTGGCGGCTTCTGGAGCAATAAGTACTCTGCCCTTGGGGTCAACGGGATCCGGCCGAACGCCCAGTATGCGCTCGCTTATCCAAACTGCAGCGGTGGCCGACCATCCATGGCAATAACTTCCGAGCCCGACTGAGCCCCGCCCCAGCGTTTCCCACACGGTCCACGCGCCAGCATCACGCATGATTCGGTAATGGCTCCGCATGGTGTTCTCCGCCACCTCCGCGAGACCATGCGCGTAGAGTGCTTCAAAGACAAAATGTAAAAAGTACAAATCCATCCTTCCCGACTCTTGCGTGAGGTTCAGCTTCAATCTCTCCAGCAGATAAGTAAGTGCGCCGTGAATCTGATCGGAGCTGCCAATGGAATATGCAACCGCCAGGGTATTTGCATGTGCGGATGGGACATCCAGCAATTTGCTTTCCAGTTTAGCTGCTGCATAGCACCCCCTGGCACCATCCCATAGCACATGGGCAAAGGCATTCCGCACTCGTGCAGCCTCTCGTTGATAGTGACGCGCTTCGGAATCCCGGCCGGTATAAAGAGCGAGCTGCGATGCGCAATCCAATGCCCGCACTCGCAGCGCGTTCAGAATGCCATTTACACCGATTTTTTCCTCGGGCTGTGCACCCCAATCGCCGAACACAGCACCCTCGCCGGGGTGCGCCTCCCAGAGACCGCCATCTCGAACCCGCCAGACCGGACTGGCAAAGATGCGTCCCACCGAGTCCCAAACCTCCTCGATGAATTCACGGTCGCCCGATGACATCCAGTAATCGTGAAGCAGGAGCACGTAGATGAGGGTGTAATCGGTCAGCGTCTTGCCGTGGTACCACGATGGCACCACATCGGGCATCTGACCATTGGCGCGCTGTGCGCGGTGCCACAATCG
The DNA here is from genome assembly GCA_965365475.1 of uncultured Chthoniobacteraceae bacterium. Classification (GTDB taxonomy): domain Bacteria; phylum Verrucomicrobiota; class Verrucomicrobiia; order Chthoniobacterales; family CAKUMP01; genus CBDUBV01. Next base: position 10,848 of record CBDUBV010000023.1, read on the forward strand.
CAACGCCCAACGGGTGGGACGCAGGTCAGCAGTATATTTGCTCGTCACTTTGGACTCCACCAAAGCGTCGCCCAGATATAGCCCACGCTCACGCCACGGATCGATCCAGCCATCGGACAGACTCTCCTGCTCAGTCAACACACACGCCCGCCATGTCCAATTCAAGACTTCATCATCGCAGACAAAATGCCCTGTGGACTCCAAGGGTAGCGTTTTTTGTATGATCTCCAAACCGTGCAACACCACGGGCTCATGCACTCCGCGCACGGTGATTTGAATGTAGCGTCCACCACGCTCGTGGAAACCGTGAATGGTCTGCCGCCCAGCCTTGGTGCGATATCGGTCCGCATTGTGAACAAAAGGATTGGAGCGGAAAATTTTTAAACTGCCATCCTCTTGAAGCACTTCGTCAAACGCCACATCGACAATGCATCCGACAGGTGCCTCCATGTCGAAGCGGACGTGACCTAGAAACTCTCTGCCCATGTCCAACACAAGAGTTGCGGTGCCGGTGGGTGCATTGGGAAAGATGACCGGCCATGTGAGCTTGGGAACACCAGCCTGCACGATGCGATCCCAACACATCTCCGTGGCGGGTGAGTGCGCCTGGTTCCCGCGCACTGTGAACCATTGCCCGGCAACATTTTCCAAATCTGCACACGGTTCGGGATATATTTCATCCGTCGTAACTCCCGGTGCATGCACGCGGTAGCGCATGGTGTTGATAGATTCCAAAGTGGGTTGATCGCGCAGGATGAGATCGGCTGGCACTTCCAACATCACCGGCCAATTGGATTGGGTGACAGAAGTCGAGCCATGGAACCTATTCCAGCCCGCAGACAGATGGACCTGAGCCGTATCGGCAAACATGCTGCGTGCATCCTTCTCCCACGCGACGAAATCCGACTCATGGCACAGCCGCAGCCATTGCGAGCGGATCTCCACCACTCTGTCAGCTTGTGTATGGACGAAAAACTCAAATTCAAACAGCCGCCCACCATAGCCAGGCATCGATCTTTCCACCGGGGCACGAAATCCGACCCGATGAGCTGCTGCGCAGCCAGCCAGGAGCACTAACTTATCAGGGGTTCGCCTCTCCATCGACGGCATGGGAAGTTCGCGAGGCTCCAGCATTCCCCAATGTTCCGAATTTTGCACGGGCAGAGCGGATGACCAGGCAACGGCGTGCTCGCGTTCCCGAACCGCGATATCTACAATTTCGATCGCGCTTTGCGCGAACGAATAGGGTTGCGCACCCTCGTCCCATGCTTGTGAGCGGAGCGTCTCCCAGTGGCCAGGAGTTGCAAAATCTTCACCTGCACATTCTCCCCATGCGATGAAACCCGCCTGGCCAGGCTCGGACTGGAAATTGTTCATCCCCCTGTGGTTGGCTTCCACAAGGAGTTCGTTATTTCCCACGCGGAGCCAGGGAGTGAGATCGATGGAATCGTATTGCGGGTGCGAGGCTACAAACCGGGCTGGACCTGCAGCGACAAAGCTTCCGTTCACCCAAAGCCTATATAAGTTCTCTGCAAAGAGATGAAGTGCTGCGCCGGAAACATTGTCCAAGGTAAATCGTCGGCGGAATAGTCCAAACGCATTGTGGCTCTGGATTTGATCGTCACACCAGACAAACCGAGCAGTCGTGGAAGGATGCGAAATGGTTTGGGACATAACTGACTTTATAAAATTAAATAGAAATTTGGACTACTAACAACAATCTGCCAACCACTCGGGCTGGTTTAATAAGCACGGACAGGGTATAGAGATGACCAAAGGTGTCAACTTTGTGGGCCAGAACCCACAACAAATGCCTCCCTGACAAAGGTGTGTGTATTTTGCATCCAATCAGTTCGCGCCAGACATGGATCGTCGAAACACATCTGCTATGTTCGAACGCAGTCGGAGGCTCGATTGCCTTTCGCATAATTAACAAACCAATAGATAAATGATTACTACTGAAATTCCAAAATATGCATTCACTGATCCGGTGGAAGCAGCGAAACAATTCCGCAACACAGGGGGTATCGTCATGCGAGGAGTGTTTGACCCCGAAGAGATTCTGGCGTTGCGCAACGAGGTGGTGAAGCTCGAAGAAAGCGTCGTCGCAGGCCACATCGAGGGAGAAGACAACACATGGAGGGACGGTCGCCTTTGGACCATGTATGCGCTGATCGATCGGCTGGGGGCACCATTTCGTGCACTCGTGGGGCACCCGCGCATTCTGGAGGTGGTGGAAGAGATACTTGGGCCGGGCTTTTCGTGGATGTGTCGTTCGCCTGTGACCGTAAAACGCGACGGAGACGGAATCCCGATCCCATGGCATCGGGATTGGCAGGATGTGCCCGAGGGCATGGACCCAGAACTTTTTCATTCAAAACCGCATCTGATAGCCTGCACCATCCCACTAGATGCTTACACAGAGAAGACTTGCTTCTGGGCATACCCTGGCAGCCAGCATGTATCCATGGAGGAGTCCTATGCGCTGGCCAAAGGCCGCAACGAACCATTTAGTGCTGATGGTGCCATTCCGCTCATTGCTGATGTGGGCGATCTCATTGTGCATGATTACTTCGTTATGCATGGCTCGGCGGGGGTGGGAGCGGGAATGTCTGGTCGCCGTGGGCTCATTCACGCGTATTGGTCGCGGGAACTGGCGGAATTTACGCAGAACCGTTTTCCGCAACATGATCTACGCCTGGAAGATCGCCAGCGTCTCATCGCGACATGCATAGAAGAGCGCCAGCACTCGCCCTACAATAATGGCGAGGCGCCTTTCCAACTTGCGGACCCTGTCCAGCCGTTTCCTCGCGGCGCGTCGTTGCGGACTCCGCACTGGCACTATGGCAACTACACCGCTGCGGAACCCGACATCACCAACCAGTAACTCTATATTTCCCCACCTCGGTTGCGGAATGCCATCGGGCTCATACCTGTCTCAGTCTTGAACTGATGACTGAACGCGAAAGCGTCCGTGTAGCCCAGAATCTCGGCAATCTCCGCAATCGAGTGAGGGGTGTGCTGCAACTGATGCCGCGCGGCTTCCATCCGATTGAGGATGAGAAAACGCCCAGGGCTTATGCCCCGATATTTTCTAAACAACCGAGTGAAGTGTGCCGCGCTCACATGGATCTCCTCGGCCAACTCCGCCAGTTGCCAGCGCTTGCCTGGCTCTGCGCAGATGGCGCGGCAGAGTCGTTCTATGCCAGCAAGATAGGGTGCGTCGGTCTCATCCAACGTCTCGATTGCGCGGGGATCATGACGCAGCTCGCGAAGCACAGCTTTCAGCCAATCGGAAGCTGCCGCCATATCGTTTTGCTGAACTGTCTCGATCACCCGACCCATTAACAATTCCAGCATGGCAGGGTTTTTGCCTTTGCTGATCAACGAAGGAAACAATGTGTTATCTAAGGAATGAAAATAGACCCAGCCAAGGATCAGCCGGTCCTGACCGACATTGCTCAGGGTGTAAGTCTGGCTGTGGACTTGGAAAAAATAAGCACCGCCGCGTTCCAGACGGTGTCGCTGGCCCGGGCACTCCACAGATGCCGATCCGGCATGCACAATACCCAGAAGATATCCCTGCCAACTCTCCAACTGCCCTTGTGTGGACCAACTCCACCCAGGTGATTGCAGGTGCAACCCAGCTCCATTGACTGAGTAGAGGTCGTGGGGAGTATCGTCCTGCGGAGTTTGCTTCATTCGGACTGAGGATAGACTGTCGGCAGGCACAGCGTCAAACCTGTCGGCGGGTTGCCTGAATCTGACATGCTGAATGAAGGGCAATGACATGGTGTCCAATGCGGGCACGTGGTAGGAGTTCATTATCTGTGAAGACCATTATTTTTATCCTCCCATTTCTTGCCATCTGCCTGCAGGGTGCCGACTGGCCGCGGCAGTTTGGCGCGGACAGCAGCAATGTATCCGAGGCAGACAAGGAGTTGAATGCGTCGTGGGGAGACGCCGGGCCTGTCATCAAATGGAAGGTGAACATCGGCAATGGATTTTCGACTCCAACCATTGCGGACGGTCGTGTCTATGTGCTTGGGAATGTAAAGCCGGGTGCCGACGTCAGCGATGGTGTCAGCGAGGACGAAGCATGGACACAGAACGAGTTCATGGCTGGCGACCCGGATTTTTTAAATAAATACGGCGAGATCATGGGGCAACGCCTGCTGTTGCCTGGCACATTGAACATAGCGATCGACGAGTATGTCTGGTGCCTGGACCAAGCCAGCGGTCAGGTGGTCTGGCAGACAAAAGTCGTGGACCTGGGCTTCACACGCGGAGAATACATCGGCTCGCGGGCAGCACCGACGGTGGCCGGGGAATTGCTCATCGTGCATACCTACGATGGCCAGGTGCACGCGATCAAGCGAGACTCTGGCGAAGTGGTTTGGAAAGTGAATCTGCGCGAGCACGGGATGCTGCCCGACTCGTGGGTGACCAAGGCGGGCAATGGTGCTGCGCCGCTGTTGTATAAAGACTTTGTGATCATCGCGTACACCTCTGGCAGCACGGGCCAGGAATGGTATGCCAAAAAAAATCCTGATGGTTCCATCGCAATCACCAATGCGAAATTCAAAGAAGCGATTGATAAATATCACGGCGGCGTAGTGACGCCGGAGCTTTATGAGGCACTCAAGGCGAAACAGCACTACCTGTTGGCGTTGGATGTGGCGACGGGCGAGAGGAAGTGGCGGGCAGGCACTCTCACGGGTTTCAGGTCCAACTGGACCTCGCCAACACTCGGCGAGATAGAAGGCAAGCCGACCGTCGTGTTGAGCACCGGCGTGTCCACCTTCGCAGTGAACCCTGAGGATGGCACCGAAAGGTGGACTTACAAATACGAAGAAGATTTCCTGATGCTTTACGATCCGAAATATCCGCGCGTAATTACCCGCGAATGGGTTGAGGCAAATGTCCCGGAGCTTCTGCCACAATGGGCTCGCTATGTTGCGGAGAATGGTGGAAAGGACGAACCTCTCAAGTGGGAACTCGGCCCCCAGATCCTTTATAACGAGATGCGCCCAGCCATAAGCGGCAACCACGTTCTGTGCACGTTTAACTTTGATTACAACTCATGGCCCAGTTGCACATTTATGCTCAAAGTGGAAAAAGACCAACCGCGCGTCATCTGGACAACCAATCAAATGGTAAGCTTCCGCACAGCCATCCATGTCATTACGGACGGCGTTGTGTATGGCAACGACTATTATGTGCAGCGAGGCAAAGAGACCCAGCAGATGGCCATGCTCATCCGTCCGTGGCGGGAAGAATCGCCCGAGAACGGCATGAAATATTTTGGCCAGTTCCAGTGCCGGGATGAGGCAACGGGCAAGCTTATTTGGAGTTCGGACGCTTTTAAACGCGCAGCTCCCAATGAAACAGCATGGTTCCCCACGACCGACGCGCCGCATCCCAGGCGACAAGCTCGTGATGAAGGCTACCTTTACTCTCCAACTCCCGCTCTTTTTACCATCTCGAAACCTTACGTATTTGTAGTGCAGCCGTTTGGTTTGTTCAGCGCAGAAATTTCGCGTGAAGGACTCAAAAACGTCAGTCGTTTTGTCCCGAATCCGCGCATGGATGTGGTGGGCTACGCGGTGCACCCGGTGATCGTGGGCACCGATATGTTTATACGAAAAGGATTTGCCATGAAGAGCGACCAAATGACCACCTTGGGCGGAAACGATGCGAGTCTGATCTGCTACGATCTAAAGAAATAACATGCAAGCGACCTCCACGATGCCCGATGCGACGCTGACAGGTGACTTGGGAACCAGCGTTTACGGCCAGTCGCTCGCCGAGCTGCGCGAACGCATCTTCCTTGAGGATGTGGAAGCATGTTTTTTAGAGCGCGAAGAGAATCTATGCGCACTGGAACCAGAGGCTGCAAAAATTCCTGGTCCATTGCGCTACTCGTGGTTACTGGACCAACTGCTACAGCGCTTATCCACACCGATTGTGCCTGGAGATGTTCTTCTCGGCCGCATGGTGGAAGGGCGCACGGCCCGATCCCGCGCTTACTATGGGACCGGACCTTGGCAGGGATTCGTCAACTCCCTGCTTCGCACCTCCGGGCACCACACTCCGGATCACCATGCGCTTCTCACGCTTGGTCTCGATGGGGTAGCAAGACAAGCTGCCGCCACGGCTGCCAGGCTTGGGACTGAGGAGGCTAAAGTGTTTGCCGAGAACTGCCGGGTATGTGCGAACGCCATCGGTGCCTACGCCAGTCGTTACGCCCAAGCTGCCCAGGCCAGCGGAGACCCTCTGGCGGAAGAGGCATCTCGTGCGTTGAAGCAGGTCCCATTTCTGCCGGCTCGCTCGTTCTACGAAGCACTGCAATCCATTTCGTTTTATCATTTCATCATTTCCTGCGTGGTTGGAGGCCGCGATGTGGCATACGGTCGGCTGGATCAATATCTCCTTGGCTTCTACAATGCCGATGTCGAGAGCGGATGTCTAAAGCCCGAGGAAGCGCGCGACCTGCTCGCGCACCTTATGATCAAGGCCAACGAGATCGCTGGAAGCACGTCGTGGGAGCATCCGGCAAAACTGGTGCCCTGCGTGGGGTCCAAGCAATACGTGTTTGTGGGCGGATGCTCCAGGGATGGGACAGATGAAGCCAATGAGCTGTCCGAGCTGGTTCTGGATGCTGCCCGGCTGGTGAACTTGCGCGAGCCAGTGCTCAATGTCCGCTTGCATGGCCGCTCCACGCACTCCTTTCGTCACCGCGTCGCCCGAGCAGTGATGGAACTCAAGGTAGAACTCCAATTGTGGAATGATGATGTAATTGCTCCGGCTTTGCACCGACTTGGATTTGCAAGTGAGGACGCCTATGACTACATGGCTCGCGGGTGCTCCACGACGGAAGTCGGCATGCGCCAGTATAATCATGATATACTGGGAAACCTGGTGCCATGGATCATGGAAGCGCTCCGTGGCGAGACCCCACAGAACATGGAGGAAGTGCTGGACCGCTACGAGGCAGTGGCGCGACGTGAACTACATCGAGCGATCCAACAGCGCCGCGCGGACCCGGAACCAACCTACGACCGGCCTTTCACGAATGATGGCGGCTTGCATTTTCACCTTGAGTCCATGCTGTTGCGAGATTGTGTGCAACAAGGCCGCACGCATTGCGCAGGCGGCATACGCTATCATGTCCGGACCGCCAAGTTGACCGGCATCGCCACCGCTGCCAACTCGCTAATGACGGTGCATCGATTGGTATTTGAAGACCGGGCACTCTCGGTGGAGGAGCTGCTGGAGATATGCCACAAGAACTATGAAGGGAAGGAAGTCCTGCGTCAGAAGATTATAAATAGTATTCCGAAATTCGGGAACGATGACGATCGTGTGGATTCGCTCGCGCGTGCCATCGCCCTGCGCACTGCGCAAGCCGGTGACGATGCGCTGGCCGAAGGAAGATTGCCTGGAGAAATCCTGATCACTGGTTTGTATTCGCAGCATCTTCACTTGGCTTATGGAAGACACATGGGTGCCACGCCCGACGGGCGCATGGCAGGCGAACCACTCAGTGAGAACCAATCGCCAAGCTATGGCACAGATACGGCGGGGCTCACTGCGGTGCTTTCCAGCGTGGGGAAACTGCCCTTCGACCGATTGCCTGCAGGCGGACTCAACGTGCGATTGGCAAGCAAAATATGCCCTGAGCAGTTGGAAGCACTCACTCGAGCGTTTTTTAATAAAGGCGGCTTGATGCTGGGCTACACGCTTGTGGGACGCGACACATTGCAGGCCGCCCGACAGACACCACAAGCGTATCGTTCTCTGACAGTGCGACAGTTTGGATTCAGCGAGTATTTCACTGTGTTGAGCCCCGCTGTGCAGGATGAGATCATCGATAGAACGGAATACTAATGCAGAAAGTTCCCGTCCGCATGAATGCTCTATGTGAGGGAGAGGATATGGCACCAACGACCTCTGGCATGGTGTTTGACATCCAACGGTTCTCCATCCACGACGGCCCGGGCATTCGCACCACAGTTTTTCTTAAAGGCTGTCCCCTTCACTGTCCATGGTGTCACAATCCGGAATCGCAACTACGGGGGGCGGAGATATTTTATAATTCATCGAAATGCATCGCCTGCGCAGCTTGCGAAGTCGTGTGTGTGCAAGGTTGCCACGCCGTTGGGCCGACCATGCACATCTTTGATCGCGCAGATTGCATGCGATGTGGCGAGTGTGTTGCGCACTGCCCGAGTGGTGCCCTGGAGCAGGCGGGGCATATGCGAACGGTGGAGGATGTGCTTGCGGCGGTGATGAGAGATGCGCACTACTATGAAAGCTCAGGCGGTGGAATCACGATTTCGGGAGGTGAACCCATGGCGCAGTTTCGATTTACTCAAGCGCTGCTTCGAGCAGCGAAGAGTGCTGGCCTTCACGCCTGCCTGGATACATGCGGGGTGGCACCGTGGCATAACTACCAGCTTGTGGCTGCGGATGTGGACCTTTTCCTTTGGGACTATAAGGAAAGCGATCCTGCCCGGCACCGCGAGCTGACTGGTGGCGACCTGGAAGGCATTATAAATAACCTCCGCCTACTGGATGCGGCAGGGGCTCGCAGTATCCTGCGCTGTCCGGGGATTCCCGGCATCAACGACCGCCATGAGCACTTTCAAGCCATAGGCAAGCTTGCGGATTCGTTGCACCACCTTGTAGAGGTGCAGATAGAACCCTACCACCGCATGGGCATTGGCAAATATGAGCGCTTGGGAAAATCCTACGCACTTTGCGATGTCATGCCGCCTGATAAGGCGCAGGCTGTCGTCTGGATGAATGTCGTGGCGGAGCATTGCCACAAGGAGGTGCGCATTGGCTAGCGCTGTGCAGCAAGAGCACGATGCGATTCGTAGGGATACCGCTTGTGTCGTTTCGGATGTACTTCTGGATGCGGGAGAATCGCCGCGATGGGATGCTCGTTTCAACATGTATATTCTGGTGGATCTGCATTACCAGCATGTGGTGTTTCTAAAGGATGATGAGGCGGAACACATTCCCATGCCTGGCAGAACTGGGTTTATCGCGCCAAGAGCATTGGGAGGATGGTTGGTATCGGTGAATGGTGCCCTGCATGTGTTGAGTGAGAGCCGCCAGTTGGGCCCGGCATTGTGCATGGTTGCGGATGTGGGTTTTCGAATCAATGACGGCCGCTGTGATGGTCATGGGCGCTTGTGGGCCGGCAGTTTTGGACATGTCTGGGAACCACTGAGTAAGTTCTACCGGGTCGATACCCACCTGGGCGTGGAGGATATTTTCGATGGCATCACGTGTTCAAACGGACTGGGATGGTCCATGGATGAGCGCACCTTTTACTACATTGATAGTGCGACTCTGCGGATCGATGTATGCGATTTTGAACCTGTCCGAGGCCGGGTCAGCAATCGCCGGGAGTTCTTGCGCGTGCCTGCTGGATGGGGGGTGCCAGATGGTCTGGCAATGGACACGAGCGATAATGTTTGGGTGGCGTTATGCAATACAGCAGACAACTGCGGCAGAGTTGTGTGTTGCGACCCGCGGACGGCAAGTATCACACGCATTGTGGAGGTGCCGGAATGTGGAGGGGTGCTGGCGTGTGCTTTTGGAGGGTCCGACAGGGGTGAGATGCTGATCACTACATTGGGGGGAGAACATCGAAATGCGGGGCGCCTCTTTCGTTGCGATCTTGATGTGCAAGGACAGGTGGAGCATGCATGGGGGGGGAGATAGTGATGGCGTGGTGGCCTTTACAATTCGGAGAAATCCCGCACGGAATTCTCTCCGTCCCAGCATAGTGCCGCCAGGCGAATTTTTTCATAGGTGCTTTGTCGCGCCAAAGTCATTTCATTAATCTCCACAATGTTCCATGGCTGGGAGGGATGCTGGAAATAGGCGAGTCTCCCCCGGTTTCCGCTGGCTTCCTGCACGGGGATGTGCCCTGTCCGCACGAGCCAGCGGTGAGCGAGATCATAGTCTGTGGGTCCCGTGGCCCAGTGCTGCATACCTTGTGGTCGGGATGCGAGAAAATCACGATAGATGCTTGGGGTATGGCAATGTTGCTGCACCAGCTCGAACTGCAAATGGCCACTGTTGGCGAAGGCGAGTGACACGTCAGGTGGAGGAAGGATTTCTCCGCGGTAGATGTATGCGTCAAGTTGCTGCCGCTTCATAAGAAACCACGGCCCTATACCACATGCCTGGGCCCAATGCCGCATGGCTGCATCGATGTCTTCGACGATTATTCCGATCTGTGCTACTGGCCCGAGTTGGCATGGGTTCATAAAGTTCTTTGCGCTTGAGTGGCGACACGAATGGCGTCCAAAACGGCGAGGTTGGCGCAGCTTTCATTTATATCCCAGCGCGGCACTGCTCCTTGTAACACACAGTCAGCGAACTCTTCGGCTTGCAGTAGATAATGGTCTGCAGGCGGGATACAAATGCGTTCCGGTTGTCCATGGGTTGGTGAGAGTTGGATGGTGAACTTCTCTGAAGGCCAGGCGCACAATGGCCCATCGTCGCAAACAATCTTCCCCTTCGTGCCAATAACTTCATAACGGCATGCAAAGGGTGCCTGGTAAGCACAAGTGAAAGTGCCCACCACTCCCCCAGGAAATGTCAGCAGTCCTGTAGTGCATTCATCCACACCCTGCGCATGCCATTGGCTGACCGCATGCACACTAGTGGGCTCCTGACTGGTGGCCCAACGCAACAAGCTTACGCAATAGACTCCGAGGTCCAACAATGCACCGCCTCCCAAATCAGGTCTGTATCGGATCGGATCGCTCTCGGTGACCGATGTGCAAAAGGTGGCGTGCACGGATCGCAGCGTTCCAAGCACTCCGGAATGCACGTAGTCCATGGCCCGAATATTCAGGGGATGTTTCCGATACATGAGAGCTTCCACCAACACCAGGCCAGCATCGCGCGCCGCATCCGCCATGGTGGCAGCTTCGGTGGCAGAACATGCCAGCGGTTTTTCGCATAGCACATGCTTGCCAGCTCGCAAGGCACGAAGCGTCCATTCGGCATGAAGCGCGTTGGGAAGTGCCAGGTAAATGGCGTCCACACTTGGGCTGTCCAAAAGTTCCTGATAAGTTGCGAATACCTCTGCGATATCGTTGCGCGTCGCAAAGGCATGCGCCCGGTCGGGATCGCGGCTGGCGACAGCCCGTACCAGGCCGTTGCGCGAAGCGTTGATCGCCGTCGCATAGGCTTCTGCGATGCGTGCGGCTCCCAGGATGCCCCAACGCAGTTTATTCATGAGTGCGACGCTGGCATCTGGCGGTGAGGGGGTGGTTGAAACATCTCCAGGGTAAATCCGTCTGGATCAGAAAAGTAACACGTGAAGCCTCCAGTGTTGGCCCCGGCTTCGATTGCCACCGGTGTGTCACTGCGAAAAACAACTCCCCGAGACTTAAGAAGCTTGAAACTGGAATGTATGTCGGGCGTCCAAAGCGCTAGATGTGCCGCCCCGACATTGCAAGTGCGCAAGTCAAGCCGTGAGCCTGCGGGCCGTAAATATTCCACCAACTCTAGCAAATGCCCGGAGGGACCACTATCCCAAGCTGGCAGTCGAAACATGGCCACACGCAGGTGGGCATCTGGAAATCCCACCAGCCTTCGTGTGTAGTCATTGTCCTGCTCTTGTCTGTGCGTCAGTTCCATTTCCAGGACATCTCGATAGAAGACTATCGACTGCTCGATATCAGACACTGTCCAGGAAACATGCCATTGCCCATGGAAGATGCTCATAAGCCAAGTAAAGCTGCCACTGGATGCTCCTCAAGCGCCGTGGTGGTTATTTTCATATAAGGATAAAGCGGCAGCGCAGAGTGGATGCCGCGCAGTTCCTCCAGGCTATCCGCTTGCCAGATCGATATGTTTGCAAGCTCTCCGGTGACCCTCCAGATGTGCAGCAAATGCTGACTGCGGAAGAGTTGCACGGCACGCTCACGCTCTGCCTCGAAGAGACTGGTGGTCTGCTCGACACCGAGGTCGTCGGGCAAGGTGATGCGTATGTGAGCATGCCAGATCATTGGCAAACCTTGCGCACTGCGGCGACGATGGCGGCGACATCGGGCAGCACCAATGCTTCCAGCGGTTTAGCATACGGGATGGGGATATCGGGCACCGCAACCCGCACAACAGGTGCGTCCAGTTCATCAAAATACTCCTCTGCAATTCGCGCAGCGAATTCCGCGCCCGGCCCGAAGCTTTTGCATGCCTCATGCGCGATGACAAGCCGGTGGGTTTTCTGCAATGACTTTGCTACTAGCGCGATGTCGAAAGGCACAAGACTTCGGGCATCGATCACTTCGCATTGCACACCCTCCAATGCAAGCGAATCGGCGGCCTGCAATGCGGTGAGAAGTGTGTGCGACCAGGTGAGCAGCGTTACATCGGTGCCATGGCGCTTTATTTGAGCCTTTCCGAGCGGGATCAGTTCCAACGCGCCTGGCACTTCACCAGTCGTCATGTATAGCATTTTGTGCTCAATAAAAATCACCGGATCCTCGTCCGCAATTGCCGCAAGCAACAAGCCACGGGCATCGCCCGGAGTCGCAGGCATGACAACTTTCAAACCCGGAACATGACAAAATAATGCTTCAAGACTCTGTGAATGCTGCGCCCCATTGCCACGCCCGCCCCCACCCTGTGTGCGGATCACCAGCGGAGTGCCTATCTGTCCACCGCTCATATAGCGCGCTTTTGCAATCTGATTGATAATGGGGTCTGCCCCAACGAGCATAAAATCCACCCACATAATCTCGACGACAGGCCTGAGTCCCATGGCGGCCATGCCCAGGGCAGCTCCCAGAAAACCGCTCTCGCTTATGGGCGTATCCATGACTCGCTCGGGGCCATGCTTTTCCAATAACTTTTCAGTGACCTTGAACACGCCACCATAACCTCCAATGTCTTCGCCCAGCAAGACCACTCGCGGATCCGTAGCCAATGCATGGTCAAGCGCTTCGTTAAGAGCCGATTTATAAGAAATAGTCCGCATATCAGGTTGAAAACACGTCTTCAAATATCGCCGCAGGTTCAAGCAGCGGGGACTGGCGGGCGTAGGCTTCCGCCTCCTGTAACAAGCTTTCCACTTCCTGTTCGATGTGCTCCGCCACCTCGCTGGCCAACTCCTTTCGCATCGCTGCCACCGGATCGCGCTCCCGCCATTGCATCACTTCTTCAGATGACCGATAAGGCTCCGAATCTCCAACCATGTGTCCGAGAAACCGATACGTGATCGCTTCGATAAACACGGGCCCCTCTCCCCCTCGAGCCTTTGCGACCGCCTCCCTGGCCGTGCCAAAAACCGAACGCACATCCATCCCATCGCAACGCATCGCGTGAACACCATGGCCTTCCGCTCGTTGCGTGAGATGCTCCACCCCCACGCTGTGCGCGATGGGCGTCATCTCAGAATAGCCATTATTTTCGCAGATAAAAACCACTGGCGCATTCCACACGACAGCCAGGTTCAGTGCCTCGTGGAAGGCACCTTGATTGGTTGCGCCATCACCGAAAAATGACACACACACTCTCCCCTTGCCTTCGCGTGCCATGGCCAAGGCCACACCAGTGGCAATTGGAAGCCCCGCACCGACGATTCCATTCGCACCAATTATACCGCGATCCATCTGGCATAAATGCATAGGGCCACCTTTGCCGCGACACACCCCATCGGAGCGGCCCAATATCTCAGCGAGCATTCGTTTCGGATCGCCGCCTTTTGCCAGAAACTGCGCACGCCCCCTGTAAGTCATCGTCATTGCGTCGTCTTCGCGCAAAGCAGCACATACCCCTACCGCCACGGCTTCCTGCCCGATTGCAGGATGCAGCGACCCACCGACAAGATTTCCCTCTTTAAATAAATCGATCGCCCGCTCTTCAAAACGCCGAAGCAAGAACAAAGACCTATACCATCGCTCAGGAGAGTCACACATGAAGCTTGGAATCTTAGTCGGACTGGGAGCGTACTCAACAGCAATTGCAGCGACTATATGAGCCCTGTCTCACACTCAACCGGTGAGACAGGTCTCACTTTTTCTTTTCAGTATGTAATAGACCGCAGCCTCCCCGCTGCTACCTTGCAAACCAATGAAAATCCCCTCCCTTCTCTATGTGATTGCAAGCACAAGTTGCCTGGTGGCCGCGCCTCCCAGCATCAGCATCACAGACACTGTCGCATACGACAACATGCAGCGCATTGGTTACAACCTCGACTTCAATGCGTATTGGGGCACACCAGCCAAGAAAATTACTTTTGAAGAGAATTTCGAAGGCACCACCTACCGCTTTGCGCATACCGCTTACAAGCTGGAACCCGAAGGCGCAGTGCTATGGTCTAACATAAATGAAGAAATGAAAAAGCTGCTGGTGGAAAAAGGCACCTGGCGCATCTTGTCCGGGCCCAACAAAGGCGCGTCAGGCAAAATCAAGGATTTCACATCCGTGAAGCGGAAGCACCGCGATGAAGAGAAAGATTTTCTTTTCGTGGTTTTTGACAAGCCCGTAACCGCAGGACCGGACAACAGCGGGATCGCCTTGGAAGTCGATGATCTAGAGGCCGGGCGGATGCATCCCCAACCAAACTGGAGTAGTCCCAGCAATGAGATGAGCACTGACGTGCCCCCGGAAGTGGGAGGCAAAGCATCGCTATTACTCAAGGGAAGTGCAGGCGATGCATTCCATAGTTTTGTTCCTGCCAATGAAGGATTTGTTTCCAATGCGGGAACCTGGAATGCTCGTTTTTGGGCAAAGTCCCAATCTGAGAATGCCCAATTGATAATTGACATCGGACGGAGCGGCCCTGCCGTGCCAGTGCCGCTGTCCTCCGAATGGAAACATTATAATGTCCCCGTGGAAGTGACCACAGCACCCACCAAACCGAATGGGTTTACCTCATTCAAGTTTATGGTCAAAGGCGCAGATGTTCTTCTGGATAACCTGGAGATATTTAAGGGCGAACACTCCAACTCCAGCACATTTACCGACACTTTTGTAGATAACCTTCGCTTGCTAAGACCTGGGCTTCTGAGATCACTCCAAATGGGTGGTCAGAGCATGGAAGCCTTTTTGCAGCTCGAAGCTCTCCAACGCCCGCAGTTTTCCAGCATGATCCCATCCAAACCCGGCCCCCGCGCTAATCCGGTGTTTGATTCCAGCGTGGGCCTACCCGAGTTGCTTCTACTGTGCGAAGAAACCGGTGCCAACCCGTGGATCAATCTGCCGGGAGTAGTTAGTTCCGATGAGATCACGTTGTTTCTGGAGTACATGGGTGCCCCCTCCGACGTGGGTGCTGGGAAATTGCGAGCATCCCAAGGCAGGGAGAAACCATGGACGGATTCCTTCGACACCATAGTGATCGAATATGGCAATGAAGCGTGGAACTTTTCTGCCCCTTATCAACTAGGCGGTTATAACGGTCCTGACTATTGGGAAAGTATCACAAGGCAAATTCGCCAGTCTCCGTTTACATCTGGGAAATACCATATTGCGTCTGGTGTGCATTCCGTAAACACATTCAGCCTTGGAGGATTCATGAAGCACCATCCCTCAGCGGACTCTTATGCTTCCGCCCCCTACTGGGTTCCTGGCCTGCGCACATACCCGAAGGAATTTTTTGAAACGCTTGAAGACGACGCATTTCTCATGAAATTTGCAGCCGCTTCCATTCACAGGACACTCATGGATCCGGCTGGGTATATGCATGAACAGCTAAGACAAATCCATGAGGTCGGAAAACAAGCGAGCGTGTATGAAGTGAACTACACGGGCTGGAAAGGTCTGGAAGCTTTGTCGGAAGACCGACGGAATGCATTTATGTTCGGCTGGGGAGCTGGCTTGGTCAACGCCAATGGCTTGTTGTTAATGCAGTCTTTGGGCGTGCGTGCGCAGGTCTTTTTCACTGTTACCGGAAAAGTATATGGGGCGGTGTCAAATATGACAGCTGGCGAAATGGTCACACGACCCGTGGGCGAGGCATTGCGGTTGGCCAACGAGCTTATCCTTCCCGAGATGTTGCAGACGAACATGACGGGTGACGTCCCGCTCCTGGAGATCGAAACACAGTTTGAAACCGGCACTCGAGGCGGAGAAAAACTAAGCTACTCGAAGACTCCGCTGATCAATGCTTTTTCCTACAAAGACGGCACCAAGCGCTCGCTGATTATTACTAACCTTGATCCAGAAAAAAGCCACGATGTGGAAATACAGACGAGCGCTTCAGCACGGGGCGAGGTCCGCAAGTTGCTGCTTACGGGCCCAATAAATGCGCAGACGCCAGATTACTCCACCGAACAATCCGTGAGCATTCAGGAAACAAAAGAGGAATCCCTTCCTCAAAAAATAACGCTGCCTCCTGCGTCGATGATCGGCTTCTCCTGGGAAATTTGAGCTGTCGCCAACTGAATGTCAGCAGCCGACTTCCTGTGCGGAACAGTGTTATATTTAAACTAAGTATAGTCTGAGATGTCATTTTCTGTCTCCACTCATCGCTCGCAAATCCCACGTTCGGGCTTGGCCTTGGGCGGCATTGGCGCAGGTTCCTTCGAAATTCGACAGGATGGAGGATTCACCAACTGGACTATATTCAATAATGCTCCGCTATTCAGCGGCAACCCTTATCCTTACAATCGTAAAGACACGTTCTTTTTTAAACTATGGATACGCGTGGCCGGAGGGCATCCGCGCCTGGTTCTGCTTCAGATCGAAGACAGTCATAATGTGGCTTCTCTTCGCGAACACGAAGCCCAGTATATCTTTCCCTGGATCACCGGCGTGGACGTCATCCATTTTAAAGCCAGCTTCCCCTTTGCAGAGTTGGAGTTTCAGCAGGACGGACTGCCGCTTCGCATTCTTCTGCGCGCATGGTCTCCTTTCATCCCCGGCAATGTGAGAGACTCAGCACTGCCTGTGGCCTTCTTCGATTTTACCATCACCTCGTGCACGGATGACCCTGTCGAAGTCCAGCTCCTCGCTGTGCTGCGCAATACAGTGGCCTATGATCAACCTGACAGAATCTACCAGCACAGACGCATTCGAGAGAAAGAGTTTTCAGCGATCGTATTTGATGCCGGGCGAGTGGATAGCTCTTCACCAACTACAGGCAGTATCTGCCTCACATCCTGCTCAGCAGCATCCACCGCCTATATGGGCTGGGAACATCCGCATCCCTACTACGAACGCTGTCTAAGAGAGTATCCCCTGCCGGAAGTGGAAGACACTCCAGGCCGCAATCCAGTGTGTGGCATCACCGGTCAACCCCGAGCCTCGGAGCGTTGCTTTGCCACGCTGGGCATCGCAGCTCGCCTCGAAGATCGCAACCAAGTCTTTTCACACGGCTACTGCCTGGCGTGGCATTTTCCCAACCTTTATGCAAAAGGCGACGGCTCACCAATGTACGAGTCCGACACGCGATTTCCACCACCAGGAAAGCCAGCCGATAAAAACCAGCATGCTCCCCGCCCGCGACCGCTTGAAGGCCACTACTATGGCAGCTATTTCGACTGCGCAGAAAGCGTAGCTCGCCATGCCCAAGGCGCACACCACCGTTTGCTCGAAGAGACCACTGCGTTCCATACGGCATTTTTTGATAGCGATATCCCCGGGTTTGCGCTCGATCAGATCAACTCGCACCTGAACACCCTGCACACCAGCACCTGGCTCACACAGACTCGTATGTTCGGCGTTATGGAAGGCCTCAATCCCGAAAAATCGTTCGCGGGCATTGCAACCACCGATGTCTCCATGTACGGACAGATCGCGCTAAGCTTGCTGTTTCCCGAGCTGGACCGGATGACAGTGGATATGTGGGCCAAATTTCAAAACCCCAACGGCTCCGTGATTCACACCCTCTGCTGTGATTCTGTTGCACCCCACCCGAGCGCTGCTGATGGTCACCGAGTCGATCTGCCCGCACAATTCGCATTCCTGGCCTTGAGAACAGCAATATGGGCGGGCGATGAACACTTCCTGCGCACGATCTGGCCCGCAGTGAAACAAGCACTCGCTTACGTGCTGCGAGAGCGAGATGCCAATGGGGATCAATTGCCAGACATGGCTGGCGTAATGTGTTCCTACGATAATTTTCCCATGCACGGGGTGGCACCGTATGTGGTCACACAGTGGCTCGCTGCACTCTCCCTGGCTCTCAAAGTGGCTGGCAGATTGGATGATCAGTCATTCATTAATAACTACGCAACGCATCTTCAGCGAGGCGCAGATACATTGGAGAACACCACGTGGAATGGTGAATACTTCAATCTATTCTCCGACCCGCAGATGCAAACACCGCAAGCCCATCTCGGGTGTCTAAGCGACCAGATGCTCGGCGAAGCACTTCGCTACCAGGTGGGATGCCCCCCACTCCTGGATGGAAATAAAACACGCACTGCTCTGCGGGCAATTCTGCGGATGAATTACAAACCCGATCAGGGGCTGCGCAACTGTCAATGGCCAGAAGACGACTTTCTACACGAAGTTTCCGAGAACTGCTGGGTGGACCAGGCAAACACTTGCTGGACAGGTGTGGAACTACAATTTGCGTCGCACCTGGCTTACGCAGGCATGCAGGCTGAAGCACTCGAGGTGATTCGAAATGTGGATAGTCGCTATCGACGCAACGGCATGTATTGGGATCACCAGGAGTTCGGCGGGCACTATTTTCGTCCCCTCTCGGCCCTTGGTATTCCCAATGCTTTCTTAGGTGTCGCGTTTGATGGGGAAACACTTGTGATCGCTCCCAACCAGATGCTGCCATACGGACGGTGGTGCGTGCTGGTGCCAGGTGGCTACTGCACTTATCGAGTGTTTGCAGGAGGTGCCAGTCTCAAGTTGCGGGGCGGCAATTTCGCGCCACTTCGCATCCAGCTACCTGTTGTTGGCAATGTAATATTGGAAGGCTTTGTGCGATCTTATGACAGGCAGGCACTTGCAGGGCAGACCGTATTCACCAGGGAACAAAGTAAATAGTTGTGTTTATGGGGAAGGTGCAAGTAACTGTAGGCGCATCAGAATGACCAACTGGAGGGGTGGTAGAGTGGTCGATTGCGCCGGTCTTGAAAACCGGAGAGCCGAAAGGTTCCGTGGGTTCGAATCCCACCCCCTCCGTTTCGCGTTTTTTACTCGAGCTGTCGGAACCTGTCACAGCCAGGAAACGCAAAGCAGCGGCTCTGGATAGCCTCAGAAATATCTGATAGTTCAAAGTGTCTCTATCTCTCTCTTGCGCTGGAGATGGCGCCGAGCGGTGGTGAGCACTGGTTCTTCCATGGCGGACCGGGATGGCAGGGCGTCGGGGTCAATCTAAAAACGCGCTCTCACCGTGCTCATGCGAAAACTCATAATCCTCGCCAACCGTATTATAAAAGATGCTGAATTTTCCCTTGTTGCTTAAGACAGTTGCAGATCTCTTTTGAGGCTCATATCTTTGTGGCGTTCCTGGCGTTCTGTCTTCACACCTCCCTGCGCCACAAATTGCGTCAGAAAGCTCTCGGCCTCACCCCTCGCTCGCTCATCGAACAACTTTGCGCCATCCCCATGCTCGACATGACAGAAGTCCCAAAGGAATAGTGATTTGGTCCATCGGTCTGTTCGCACTATCCTATTCGTAATGAGTCCACAATCTCAGCACTTTCACGACTCGCTCAGCCTTGAGCACCTGATACACAAGTCTGTGCTGGATATTGATTCTTCTGGAGTAAGCACCAGCGAGATCGCCGATGAGCTTCTCGTAGGGGGGAGGGTTCTGGAAGGGATCATCCGCCAGAATATCCAAAAGAAGCTGAGCCTTCGGTTTCAGTCCAGTGCCCGCAAGCTTTTTGGCGTCCTTCTGCGCTTGCTTCGTGAAAACAAGGCTGTGTTTCACCAGTCAAGTTTCTCGGCGCACGCGGAAACAGGAGCGGCAAGCCCATCACGGATCGACTCTCTCATTCCCGGAATCGAGACCAAGAAAAGGCTCTCCTGAATAGCCCGCCAGTCATCCTCGGCAACGAGAACAGCACTGGATCGCTTGCCTGTGATTTGGATCGGCTCGTGAGACTCTGAAGCGTGGTCCAGGAGTTTGTAAATCATGGATCGTGCTGTTGTGGCTGTGACCGTTTTCATGGGTAAA
>CBDUBV010000024.1:0-30601 GCA_965365475.1 uncultured Chthoniobacteraceae bacterium
GCGCTGGATACAGCCAGGGCAGCGAGTGTGAGTGAAGCGAGTGAGATGTGTAGTTTTTTCATGATAAATAAGCGTATGAGGTAGGGGTTAAATGAAGTGTGGGATAGGCAAACGCACTATGTAGGTGAACGTTAATACTGTTGGTGTGATGTTGGGTCAACCAATTTTTATCAACAAAGTTTTTTTTACGATGCTCCATCGTATGATTTGTTTTGAGCTTCAGACGCCATTTCCACTGCATGCCGTTCTTTCAGCGTCTGCTGGACCTCGGCCATGCGCTCGCGCGTCCATGGATATCTGTGAATAACAAGCAGCGTGGTTAGCACCAGACACGCGGGAATAACTGAAGAGAGAAACAACATCCGCTCGAAAACCCCAGCCGCCTGGTCCGCACCTTTCTCCACTTCAAACCCCGCTGTCGTCATGATAAGACCCGCCCAAATGGGAAAGGTGGACATGTTCAGCTTGCCAAAAAATGCGTTCACCGCCCCAAACATCCCTTCGCGCCGCGTGCCGGTGCGCAATTCGTCCACGTCGGTGATGTCGGCAAACATCGTAGGCAGAACGGTATAATAGATCGTGCTTCCGACTGCCGTGAAGAACGGGATGACGAGCTGAAGATATGGCATCTCAGGCGTAATCAGGAAGAGTTGCAGAAAGATGCCTATCGCCACCCAGACGACCGCCACACGCATGGTGACGTGTTTCTGAAATCGGCCACATGCCCACGCGGCGATGGGGATAAACACCATGGCAATCGCCCAGTGCAGCGTATGCATGACGCCGCCGATCCTGCTGCCCATCATCGCGCTGCCGTGAAACACCCAGTAGATGTTTATGAACGTGATGATTTGCAGAAACACACCGTTGGCACTGCCGATGATCTGGTGGAGCAGAATCATTTTAATAAAATGAATGTTGGCTACAGTCATTTTGATCGATTGCAGAATGGACGGCTTCCTGGTCTTCACCTGGTAGCCAGTGTGCGAGCGCACTTTCATCACGCAGAGAATAGTGGTCGGGATGCCAATGACGGCTGCAATCACAGAATACCAAAACAGGCCATCGACCGCTGTTTGAAATATGGTCCAGAAACAGAAAAGTGGCATCCATCCCGCAACAAGCCCGGCAATTTTGTCCACCACCGAGCGATAGGCTACGACGCGGGTGCGCCCGTCGTAAGAGGGAGCCATCTCGATGCCGAGCGCCCAGTAGGGCGTGTAGTTCATCGTGGAGAGGGTTGTAAAAACAATAAGGCCCACGCAGATATAGATCAGCAGGGTGCGCTGGGGCGCGTTCTCCGGGGCGTTGAAAGCACTAAAACCGCGCTTGATTTTTCCCCAAAAACTCATCTTGCGAATTTCCGCAAAACTTGGAGCTGGTTTCGAGGGTGGCTGTAGGGCTTTCTCCTCGGCAGGCATGGTGCCGGGGCCGGACTCCACGGGTGCGGCTGGAGAAACTGTGGAGGGCGGCACAGGAGGGGTGGCGCGCGCAAGTTGCGCCTTCTGCTCGCGCAGTGCCTCGCGCTCGCGGCTTTCGCTTTCGAGTTGCTGGTTCGTCGTCGCCATGTCGCCCACTGGGATCAGGAGAAACATGAGCACCAGCCACAATTGCCTGCTCACCCCGCCAATCAAAATCCACGGCCTACGGCGTCCCCACCGGCTTTTGGTATTATCCGTAATGTGCGCCATGATGGGATCCGTGATGGCATCGACGATGGTCTTTATACCGAGCACCAGACCGAGAAGCAGGGGATCGATCTTGAGTGCTACGGTGCAAACAGTGAACAGCACAGCCATGATGCCGCCCAGAAATGCCGTCTCCACATTGCCAATCGCATAGATGAAAATTTCTTTGCGAGAGGCATCCTGCATCGGCGCGGAATCGGGCTTTTCAGTGTGCATAAATATGAACCTTAACAGGAATAACGCGAATTAGTATTTAATTTTTTTATTAGCGCGGGTCACCAGCCGTTAATCACTTCCGCCTTGGGACGTTCTTGGTGGTATGAGCAGAGCCGGTCTCGCAGTACGTGGTACTCCTCAGGAAGCTCCCTGCGGTCGCACAGATTCTTGACCTCTCCTGGGTCGTTTTGCAGATCGTAGCATTCTTCCACCTCCGTGCCGGGATACATAATCAGCTTGTGACTCGCGGTGCGTAGCCCGCGCACGGTCCGCGTAGGCCCATCGCCAGGCTCGTCCCATTCCATATAGACTTCCTCGCGGTCTCCAGCAGGGAACAAGCTCCCCGCCGCGTCGAGAAAAGGAAGGCCTGATTTCGGGTCGGCCACTTCGATCCCTGCGAGCGCGGGGAGTGTTGCAAAGAAATCCACCGACGAAGTCAGCCCGTGCACATTGCCACTCGCTTCGCTGGCTCCATTTACGATCAGCGGCACCTTCATCAAGCTGTCGAGTAAAAATGGACCTTTCCATAGCATGCCATGATCTCCAAGCAACTCGCCATGGTCGGAGGTAAACACAATGGCGGTATCCTCACGCAAACCGAGCCGGTCAAGCGTCTCCACAAGTCGCCCGACGCACGAGTCGATGTGGTGAACCATCGCATGGTAAGCACGCTGGATGGCGAGCATTTTCTCGGGATCGCGTGTGTGCTTGGAGAGCATCTCAGAGCGCTTGCGGTAGTGCGCTGGCTTGCCTTCGAAGAAACGCTCGTCAAACGGCGGCATCGGGATATCCACATCGTCAAACGCGCTCGCGTAGGGCTCCACCGGATTGAACGCATGATGCGGATCAAAAAAGCCAAGCGAGAGAAAAAACGGACGCTTGCTGTCGCGCTCGTGTTCCAACCAACGTTCGCCGCGTTGCGTAAGCCAGGTCGAGAGATGCAGCTCCTCGGGCAATTTCGACGTGTAACCGTGCGTCTGACCTTTCGTGTAAAGCTCCTCCAGGTATTCCGCAAACTTCATCGGCGCTTTCTGCCGCAGCCAATTAAAGTAAGCATCGTGGGGCGGATATTGCTGATCGCCCTCAGCGACCTCGCACGTCTGGAACCCGTAAGCGGGGTGCGGCTCGACACGATCCAGGATTGGGACCAGATGCAGCTTGCCGAAGTGTGCGGTCTGGAAACCGGCCTGGTTAAACACTTGCGGAATGGTTCCCTCCGTCTCCGGCAGGCGTCCGCCATTGGCCCAGAGGCCGTTCTGCGAGGGATACTTGCCCGTCCAGATCGCTCCGCGCGAAGGGCTGCACACCGGGTTGGCGACGAGGTGATTTTGAAAATTCAGCCCAGTGGCCGCGAGCTGGTCCAGATGCGGAGTCCGCGCATATGCACAGCCATTGCAGCCGAGCGTATCAAAGCGTTGCTGATCGGTGACAATGAAAACGACGTTGCGCGGTTTGTTCATGAGCTAAATTCGTGCGGATGCCGACGGCGCAGTTCCGCAACCGCCCAGCCGCGACCAGTCTGCTCCAGTCGCTCGCAGTAAGCGCGCAGCCTGCCGCGATTGTAGATGAGACCATGCTCACGCATCACAGTCCAAAGCGGGTCCGTGTCGGATGAGGAACTCGCCATCATCTCATCGTGCCAATCGCTCAAGTAGCGTAACGCACGGTCGCACACAGCTCGGTTCTCCCCAGCCACATCGTGCTGCTCATACAGATCGACTTTTATGTTAAAAAGCATCTCCTTCGGGAAAAGATGGTAGCCGTCGTCGTAAGTGCGCATGTACAGCCAGTCTTCGAAACGGACACTGCGCTGGCACACATGAACACACTGCCCCAGGACCAGGAAATCCCGCCCATCATCCGCCCTCCCGCCAATGGCGTCGGCGAAGCTGCGTCCATCCCACACCGATGGGATTTCTGCCCCGAGCAATTCCGCAAGTGTTGGGGCGAGATCGAGATTGTAGCGCAGGCTGGTGTCCACCGCTCCGGCCCGACTTTTTCCCGGCCACCGAACAATAAGCGGAATATGGCAAGTGGCATGGTCCGCAGTGGCGTGTTCGCCGTAGATGCCCAACTCGCCCAAGTTCTCGCCGTGGTCGGCGGAAATGATGATCGCCGTGTCCTCATACACGCCAGCTTCCTTTAACCACTGGATGATCCGCCCGACCTGATCGTCCACGAACCGAACGCCCGTATCGTAGCCATCGATCATTTGGCGCAAGTCAGCCCGATCCTTGAGTTCGCCCGGGTGCTTCGGGTAGCGCGGATCAGGGTTCGCGTCGAACATGCTGATTTCACGCGCACTGTGAGGACCTACTTTTTCAAAGTGTCGGGCGAAGACCTCCTCGGTGAGCCATTCCGGCAGCGGATCGTCGGCAAACGGATTCGGATAAGTCTCCGGCGTCCGATAAGGCGTGTGCGGGTCCCAATAATTAACATGAAGAAACCAATCTTCCCGCGCCGCGTTGTCGCGCAGCCATTTTGCGACGACCGGAGTCACCTCTTCAGCCGACTCCATGCCGCCTTTGCCAGTATTGTGAACTTCATTAAATCCTGCGTAGAACTGCCGCGCCGCATGCCGCTGCCCAAACGGGCTGATCTGCGCCGTGTGCAACCCGTGGAGTTGTAGTATTCTCGGAAGTGCAGTCTCCTCAATCACGTCGCGGGTTCCTCGCTTCGGGCCATCGATCCGTGGATCTGCCGCCGTGCCGCCGTGACTTACGACACCCGTATGGATACCGAACCGGCCGGTGTACAATGCGGTGCGCGACGGCAGGCACGGTGCATCCGAGCAATAGACATTCTCAAAGCGAACTCCCTCGGCAGCAATCGAGTCGATATGGGGCGAAGTGTTGCGGTGGTAACCGTAACAGCCCAGGTGATCGGGCCGGAGCGAGTCAATATCGAGGTAAAGGATGCGCATGGAGACAGTGGACAGCGAGAGGGTTCTGCTTCATAACCAATCAGACCATGCGATTTATGTGAAGCTTATCCCTCGCTCGAACTCATGAAATTTGTCCGCCTACAACCACGCAGCATGTTTTCTTTGGCGGCTATTGTTTTTACGATCCTTTTGCCCCAATCCAGTTACCCAGAGCTTCCGTCGCCAAGCCTGGAGAAACGCTGGTTCTTTTGCTTCGGTTACGAACGCACCCGGGTTGGGCTGGACGCGATCAAAAAACTGCTGGCTACCGCACACAACTTCAACGGCATGGTGCTCTCCTCGTGGGATCTGGACGCCGTCGGGCATTGGAGTGCTGACGACAAAGCCCTGCTCAGCGAGCTGGCAGCATATTGTGCGGAGCGAAATATAGAACTCATTCCTACAGGATTTTCGGCAGGCTACGGGGGTGCGGCTCTCGGCCATGATCGCAGCTTCGCGGCTGCTTTGCCTGTCGCGCTGCAACTGATTGCTCGCGACGGACGCATCGTGGCTGAGGAAGCGGCCAATCTGCTTCGCAATGGAAGTTTCGCTGAGCGGCAGGGTGACCGTTTCGAGCATTTCGCACTCCAGGATGCTCCTGGTTCGGTAAGCTTTGCAGACGATGATAAATGGGGCACGTGCATGCGGTTGGAAGGTTTTGGGAAATATCCACACGGCCATGGGCGACTCATGCAGCGCGTGCGCATCGAGCCGCAGCGGGCATACCGATTCACTTTCGACTTGCGCACCGAAAGCCTTGCTCCGCTTGGGAGCTTGAAAGCCGTGCTCCTGGCAGCGCAAAACCAACTTGCAAGCATGTCTCCAGTGCGCCAGTCAGACCAGTCGTGGCGGGAGTGCCACCTCAGTTTCATCAGCCAAAAGCCAGCAGAGATTGGGGTATATGTCGGCGTGTGGGGAGGAATAAGCGGACGGCTTTGGATCGACAACTTGCACTTCTCGCAATCGAACGATCTAGCCGATATCGTGCGGCGCACCGGCACTCCGCTGATCCTGAGCAGTCGTGAACGCGACGTGCAGTTTGTCGAGGGTGAAGATTTCGAGCCGATCCGTTGTCAGCCCCGTCTGGATGCGATTGCCATTTCGAGAGGATCGCGCATTCGCGAAGGCGAAAGGTTGCAGCTCGATGCATATAAAATCCCATCTGTTCAGCACGATTGGGGAAACCAAATCAGCCTGTGCATGTCGAATCCTGCGCTTTACGAGCATTGGGCCGCACAAGCCCGTGCGCTCTACGCCATCTTTCCGTTCAAGACATTTTTGTTATCCATGGATGAAATCCGCAATGGCGGCGGCTGCGCAGTGTGTCAGGAGCGGCAAGCGCGTGGAGAGACCATGGGCAGTATTCTTGGCGGCTGCATTTCACGGCAGCGAGCCATGCTCAAGGCGCTCGATCCTGAGATTGAGGTATGTATCTGGTCCGACATGCTCGACCCATCTCACAACGCACGCTCCGATTATTTTGGTGTCGTAGGCGACTTCGATGGGTCGTGGAAACATGTGCCCCGCGATGTGACGATAATTTGCTGGCACGATGGCATCGCGGAGAAGTCTTTGCGGTTCTTTGCAAACGAAGGCTTTCGGACAGTAGGGGCTGCATACTATGACACAGGAAATCTGGACAACTCCCGCAGGTGGCTGCGCGCCCTCGCAGCGACCCCCGGCTCCAGTGGCATCATGTTCACCAGTTGGGAAAAGCAATACGACTTGATGGAAGCATTTGGCAATCTGCTACCATCCACCCAGGTAAACCGAGAATAACTAAAACTCTGCTGCGGAACACTTTTGATTTGGATTGCCAAGGCTGTGGCTTGCTTCGCTGGCTATTTGCGATCGCCACCAACAAATGGCTTGATGAGTCTGGCAACCAGAGGGTTTGGAAAACGCTTGTTGGCTACGATGGCGTAGAAGGTTTCGTGCAAGCCTTTGAGCCGATGTGTGATCACCAGTTCCCCGCGCTTTAGTTCGCCTTGCACCACTACTCGCGGCACCAGTGCCAGACCGCCTTCCTCCCGCGCGAGCAGTCGGAGCATGGCCATGTCGTCCACTTCTGCCAGAACTTTCGGACGAATGCCTGCCGCTTCCAAACGCAAATCAAATTCCACTCTCATCTGACTCTCCATGCTTGGTAATACGAGCGGGACGTCCGCAAAATCCTGCGGGAAACGGACGGTTTTTTGGCTCCAGGTCGGGGCGCCCACGAGAACCACCGGCTGTTTCTCAAGTAAATAACTGTGCCAGGGCGTCTGCGCATCGTGCCTGGCCGCCTGGTTGGATAGCACGATGTCTGCTTGATGCGACCGAAGCAGCCCCAGCATTTCTCCCAGAGCGCCCGAGCGCACCACGATTTCAATATCCTCCCGTCCGAGCAGCGGCTTGAGAAATTTGATTTGAAAATTGCGGGATAGAGTGGACACGGCTCCCATCCGCACAATTTGCCGCCCGGCCACCGGACGGTGCTTCATCACATCCATCAATTCCTCTCCAGCATGTCCGATCACCTCTGCGTAATCCAATGCGAGCCGACCTGCCTCAGTAAGATCGAGCCCGCGACGGGACCGGTCGAAAAGCGTGGTGCCCAAACTCTCTTCCAAGTGCTTGAGTTGGATGCTCAACGCGGGCGGCGATATCTTCAGGCGTGCGGCGGCTCGGGCAATGCTTCCCTCAGTGGCGATGATGCGGAAATAGCGGAGGTGATGGTAGTTCAGAAATTCCATGCTCTGAATTAAAGAAAAGTTACCGATGCGTTTCAATTCATATATTTGCTTAATGTGACGCCTGATTGGTATTGCTGTGCTCATGAACGAACACGTGCAGTGGTTACTTCCTCTCATCCCAACGACCTTCGTTGCTGGAGCACTCTTGTGTCGGCAGAAAGGTGGGCTGCGCGCTGGCAAGCTGGCAGTTGGTGCTGCCTGGATCGCGCTGGCGGCGTGCGCCGTGCTTGCCCTGCCAGGTTTCGGCGGCACATGGCGAATTGCACCGTGGGGTGCGGATGCGTTGCTGGCACTGGCTTTGCGGCAGGATGCGGTGTCGTGCACCATGGCGTTGCTGGTGGCGTGTCTCGGGCTGGTGGTGATTCGTTTTTCGCGCAACTATCTCGCAGGCGATGCTGGCCAAAGCAGCTTTTTCTTCTGGTTGCAGCTTACTCTGGCATCGGTATTGGCACTGGTGCTGGCAGGGAACGTGCAAGTGCTTTTTCTGGCATGGATTGCCACGAGCCTGTCGCTGCACCAGCTTCTGGTTTATTATCCCAATCGCGTTCCGGCACTCTTCGCCGCGCGAAAAAAATTTGTCATCAGTCGGTTGGGCGACGCGTGCATGCTGGGTGCAGCCGTGGTGTTGTACCGCGCACAGGGTTCGCTGGATTTTGACACCCTGTTTGCCGCTGCGGGCGTGGGGAAGACATCCGGGCTGGCGACTGCGGGCGGGTTGTTTGCGGTGTGCGCGATGTTTAAATCTGCGCAGCTGCCATTCCATGGATGGCTGCCCGACACCATGGAGACACCGACGCCTGTCTCCGCGTTAATGCATGCCGGAATAATCAACGCGGGCGGTTTTTTGATCATCCGCACCAGTCCGCTCATGGTGCATGCGCAGGGAGCGCTCATATTTCTCGCGGTTCTCGGAGCCATCACAGCGGCCTTTGGCGCGGTGGTCATGTTGACTCAGCCAAGCGTGAAACGGGCACTAGCTTTTTCAACCATCGCGCAGATGGGCTTCATGTTGTTGCAGTGCGGCTTGGGCGGTTTCGCTCTTGCCTTGCTGCATATCGTCGCGCATTCGCTCTATAAAGCGCACGCCTTCCTCCACGCAGGTTCCACAATTGGACGTCCAGCACGCGCAGTGGTGCCCTTGCGGGCGTGGCATCTTGCAGGCGGAATGGCTTGCGGACTCGCGGCGATGTGGGTGGGATACGCCATCTGGCGCAAGGGCGAAACAGTCGGTGTCCCGCCTGTGTTGCTTTTGGTACTCGCCATTTCGTTGAGCTACGGCATAGCGAGAGTCTTTGCAAAGTCTGGTGCGCTCGGGCTGCTAATAAGCGGAGTCGCAGCGGTGGCGTTTGCCTCTCTCGCCATCGGACTGCATAAGTTGTTTCTCTGGCAACTGTTCTCGTTCCCATTGATCACCACGCCCGCGTGGGTGTCCCTGGTTGTGGGCGGCGTGTTCATCGCACTGGCGGGGCTACAGTTCTCGGTCTGGCGCATGCACCAGACTGCCTGGGGACGCGCATTCTATGTCCACGCGTTGCATGGATTTTATCTAGGAACACTTGGCAATCGTCTTCTCACAATTCTGTGGCCACCACACCCGGTGCGCCAGGCAGCAAGCTCAATTTCACCAGAACCCGATGTCTTAAAGAAGGAGTTTCCCATATGATTACAACAGACAATATCCAGGCGGAGATACAGGAAGCTCTCAAGCGTGTTGCGCCGCTCTGGCCGCTTAAACGCTTCGTCGCCGTCAATCCATTTCTGGGTTTGACAGGCAAGCCTTTTGAAGAGGCGTGTGGCATCCTCCAGCGCATCCATGGCGAACTGCCCACATTGCAAATAAAGGACTACCAATCCGCGTGGAACGATGGGCGCATCGATTCCGCAGACCTTGAGCAGGCTTGCGATGAAGAGTGGACTCCGACCCAGTTGGTGGAATCGCTTTTTTCTCCGGAGCTTGCTTCAGAAATGTCCGTGACCATGGCAACCGTCGCGGATCTGCTGGATGGTTTGCACGCGCACTCGCATTGGGGCGAGTTCACGGTGAACGAGATTTCACGCTGGTGTGCAGTGACACTGGATGAGAACCAGACGATATGGGAATCGCCGTGGAAATCTCATGGGCTGTATGCCGGATGGCTGGAGTATGCCCGTGTGGATAGGAATCCGGAAGTGTTTGGGTTGCGTGGCTTCCGCACTTTCGTGCAGCAATTGCCAGAGGATGCTACCGAATGCGTGGCTTACTGCCTGAAGCTGTTGCGAGTAACTCCCGCAACGAGAATCGACTACATGCACAGGCTGCTTGCCACGGTCGCGGGCTGGGCGGGTTATGTGCAATACCTTGTGCGTGAAGACGCCATGCGGGGTCGGTCCAACTCGATGCTGCTGGAACTACTGGCAATCCGGCTGGCATTCGACGCGGCATTATTCCGTGCGTTTGAAGACGAGTTGACGGAGTTGCCGTTTCGCAAAGATCACGTCGCGGGGGATCGATACATTCAAACTCTCGCTAAATGGCAATACGCTTACGAGCTGGGCTGGCAAAAACGGCTCGCGCGCGAATTAGCCATTGAGCAAGTCGGCAAATCTTCGCAGCGGCCCAATTTCCAGGCGGTCTTTTGCATCGATGTCCGGTCCGAAATTTTTCGGCGGAACCTGGAAAAAGTTTCGCCCGATTGCCAGACCATCGGATTCGCAGGTTTTTTCGGCATACCTTTGGGCTATCGGATGGAAGGGGAGGCGGAAGCTGTCGCTCGGTGTCCGGTGCTTCTGGTGCCTTCGGTGCAATCCACAGCTCATGCCGTGGACGAGCCCCGCGTTAGCCGCGAACTGTTGCGAGCATGGAAAGGGTTTCAAAACTCCGCAGTTTCCTGTTTTTCGTTTGTGGAAACCATCGGCTTGTCATACGCCGCAAAGCTGGGGCTGCGCGGGGAGGCATCGTGTGGATGTTCGCAAGAAAAACAACCTGTGCTTGCTGCGGACACCCCCCGATTGGCTTTGGCGGCTGGCATATTAAAAAACATGGGCTTGCAGGATGGTTTCGGTCGGCTGGTCTTGATCTGCGGTCACGGAAGTCAGAGTCCGAATAATCCTTATGCTTCCGCTTTGGACTGCGGTGCTTGCGGTGGACATGCGGGTGACGTAAACGCCCGGCTTGCAGCCGAAATTCTCAATGACAACACCGTTCGCTTCGGGTTGCGGCATAAGGGAATCCTCATCCCCGACGACACGGTGTTTCTCGCCGGGTTGCACAACACAATGACAGACGAGGTTGTGCTGTTCGACTCGGAATTCGTCGGCGATTCGCATGCTGCTGACCTGGAAGATTTGAGACAGGCATTGATTACCGCAGGCAGGGGTGTTCGCGCCGAGAGAGCTGCATCGCTGGGCTACAGCGGGACGGACGACTTGCAGCGGCTCATCCACGAACGGGCATGCGATATTTCGCAGGTCCGTCCGGAATGGGCACTGGCCAACAATGCCGCATTTGTTGCTGCTCCGCGCAGTCGCAGTGCTGGGCTAAACTTACAAGGTAGAGTGTTCCTGCACGATTACGATGAAGCGAAGGATGCAGATCACAGCGTGTTGACGCTCATCCTGACGGCGCCTGTGGTCGTGGCGAGTTGGATAAACCTTCAATACTATGCTTCTCGCGTGAACCCCGCGCACTACAGCAGTGGAAACAAGACGCTGCACAACGTGGCCGCTGGCGTGGGAGTATTTGAGGGCAATGGTGGCGACCTGCGGCCTGGGTTGCCGTTGCAATCCATACACAACGGCGAGGATTGGGTGCATGAGCCTCGGCGGCTATCCGTGTTTGTGGAAGCCACTCCGCAAGCGATCAGCCACATTTTGGAATCCAATCCAGGCGTGCGTGAGCTGTTTACCAATCAATGGATTCACCTCTTTGCGTTGCAAGGCAACAAAACCTTACGCTACACCCGCAAAGGAGAATGGATACCGTTTGTTTGATTTGCGGGGCTCGCGCGAACCCTCAGGTGCCGCTCACGCTTCGGCTGCGAGAAAGCCTTCGAGTTGTCGGATGCGTGTGGGGTGACGCATCTTCCGCAACGCTTTGGCTTCAATCTGGCGAATCCGCTCGCGCGTGACTTTGAACTGCCGACCCACTTCCTCCAGCGTCCGGCTGTAGCCGTCCACGAGTCCAAAACGCTGCTCCAGCACCTGCCGCTCACGTTCGGTCAAGGACTCCAATACGTCCTTGATTTTTTCCTTGAGCAGGACTGCCGCCGTCATGTCGCTCGGGTTCTCAGCAGATTTATCCTCGATGAAATCACCGAAGCTTGTGTCATCGCTTTCGCCCACGGGAGATTGCAGCGAGATGGGTTGCTGGGCCATTTTAAGCACGGCACGCACACGCTCCACGGGGAGCTGAATTTCCTCGGCCACTTCCTCCGGGCTCGGCTCGCGTCCGTATTCTTGCACGAGCTGCTTTTGCACCCGCATCAGCTTGTTGATGGTCTCGATCATGTGCACAGGGATTCGGATGGTCCTGGCCTGATCCGCAATGGAGCGGGTGATCGCCTGCCGAATCCACCAGGTTGCATACGTGGAAAATTTATATCCGCGACGGTATTCAAATTTCTCCACCGCTTTCATCAAGCCCATGTTGCCTTCCTGAATCAGGTCGAGAAAGGAGAGTCCGCGGTTGGTATATTTTTTTGCGATGGAAATAACCAAGCGCAAATTGGCTTCGACCATTTCCGTTTTGGCCTGTAGCGCTTTTTTAAGCCACAGCTTTAGATCGCTGTAGGACTCGTTAAATTGCTCGGGGCTCATCCAGCTTCGAAATTGGAATTCCGCGAGGCGGGCACTGGCGTCGCTGCGGGTGCCGGTTTGCGGTTTATTGCGGGCGGCTTCGGACGTGAGATGCGTAACCTGCCGGTGGTGGTTATCGGCGATGAGGACAAACTCTTCAGTGACTTTTTGTTTAAAGAAAAACTTCGGGTAAAGCTTTTGCATGGTCTCGCTGCTTTTGGTAAAAGCTTTTAGCGATTTTTCCTCAGTCGCTTTGCCAGCTGCTTCCACTGCGGAGCGGTAGAGCTTTGAAGTCTCGGCGGATGCTTTCTCGAGTTGCGCACACAGTCTGGGCAGGTGTTTCATGTAGGCTTCGCGGCTCTCGATTTTTTTATCCAGGATGACACGATCAAAACGCTCGCGGCTTTCAATGAGCTTCTGCGCCAGGTCCAAATGTGCGCGCGATATGAAACCAAACCGATTGATGATTTTTTGCACCATCAGCTCTGCGTCTTCGA
This sequence comes from uncultured Chthoniobacteraceae bacterium, assembly GCA_965365475.1. Lineage (GTDB taxonomy): Bacteria > Verrucomicrobiota > Verrucomicrobiia > Chthoniobacterales > CAKUMP01 > CBDUBV01. The sequence continues at coordinate 12,833 of CBDUBV010000024.1, forward strand.
TCCGCTTGGAGATTTCCACTTCCTGTTCACGGGTCAGCAGGGGAACCTGCCCCATCTGTTTGAGATACATGCGGACGGGATCATCGAGGATGTCGAGCTTGCTGTCGGGTTTGCTTTCCTCCTCATCGGTATCCTTTTTGCCATCTTTAAAACGATCAACCTCAGATGCATTGATGATCTGAATCTCCATGTTGCGCAGACGGCTGACTACGCTTTCGATTTCTTCCGGGTCGGTGACATCTGCGGGGATGATGTCATTTAGATCGTCATAGGTTACGTAACCCTGCTCTTTGGCAAGTTTGATCAGCTCACGGATTTTGGCCTGCGTGTCTGTGTGCTCCAAGGCGGACTTTATCGGTGCTGCTGGAGTAGGTTTGCCATTCTTCTGCGAGGCGGCGGGCTTGGCTGCGGAAGCTGGAGATTTCTTCGACGCCTTGGGCTTGGCTGGAGCAGGTTGTTTGGTCGCCTTGGGCTGTTGTGCAACTTTGTTTGGCTTGGTCGGCTTGGTCGGCTTGGCCTGGCTCGCGGTGGGGCGCGTCTTTTTAGCGGTGCTCGGGGATTTGATTTCCGGTTTTTTCTTCACTGACTCAGCGGTCTTCCTGGGCCGGATCGGTTTGGGTTTTGCTACACTTTTGGACTTGGAAGATTTGCTTGGTGAAGTGGTTTTTTTCGCCATAAATGGTCGCCGGAACGGTGCGTGGTTAAAGGGCTGGTTTGCCCCGGCTCGACGTGATCGGTTGGAATCGCGGCGGGCTACGAGAGCCGGGCAATATGTTTTAACTCCTTATCCAGGTCAAGGATTTCTTTGTTGATCTTTAAAGCCTCGCCAATATCCAGTCCAGGTTGTCGCAGACGCGAGGCCAGTGCCTCGATATGATGCTCGAGCGCAGAGCGCTGCAAAGTGAGCCAGCAGTCCTTGCCAGCAGCGGGCGCGACGGGAATCTCGGCGGTCTGCAGGCTGCGGATCATGGCTTCCTCTTCCTCGGGCAGGGTTGCGAGGAAGCTATTCACCGACTCGGGACGAGCGGGATCGAATGCACCCGACAGCACTACCTGCAGGATGTGGCTGTCGGGGATTTGGGGAAGAAGTATCTGCCAGGGTTGCTCAAGAAGAAACGCTCGGGTCTCGGCATCCTGCAACACGGTGACTGTGAGTTGCGACACAGCCAGCCCCGGGCGAGCAAGCTCTTCGCGTCGGGCGACCTCGGCGGGCACAGCAGGACCACCACCGGATTTACGAACCAGGCGCTCCACCATGGGGCGGAAATGATTTTGCCCCAACTGCAGCCGGTCGCTTACTTTATTAATAATGGCATCGCGCAGAAAAGCATCGCCGACCAGTGCCACACTCGGTGCCAGCGTGCGTGCAAAGCTCATCCGCCCTTGCAAGGCAGTAAGGTCGTGCATTTGCGATCGGTGATCGATGAGGTAGTCGAAATACTCTTTGGCATCGGAAAGAATGTTTCTGAAAGCATCGACTCCCTGCTTTCTGATCAGCGAATCTGGATCTTCGCCTGGGGGCATCGCGGCCACGCGGACGATGAGACCCTCGGCAAATAAGGCTTCGAACGCGCGCTCCGCAGCTTTTTCTCCGGCTCCGTCCGCATCGTAGCACAGAATTACCGATGGCGTATGGCGGCGCAGTAGCTGAGCCTGGCGGGGGGTAAATGCGGTGCCTTGCGGCGCAAGGACATTGGTCACGCCAGCTTCGTAAGCCGTGATGGTATCGAGCTGCCCTTCACACACGACCGCAGTCTCGGCCTCGTGGATGGCGCGTTTACTTTTGTCCAGTCCGAACAGCACGCTGCCTTTGGAAAAAAGCGGAGTCTCAGGCGAATTCACATATTTGCCTGCCCGCGCGTCAGCCGTGAGGATGCGACCACTGAAGGCGATCACTTCCCCGCGATCATTGTGGATGGGAAACATGAGCCGACCACGAAAGCGATCATAGATGTTTGCTTCCTCTTTCTGCGTGACCAAGCCGCTGTGAATGATTTCCTCGCGCTTGTAGCCTTGACTGCCAGCCCAGCGCAGAAACGCATCCCACGCATCCGGGGCGTAGCCGATCTTCCATCTCGCTGCGATTTCAGAGCTGATACCGCGTTCTTTTAAATAGGCACGAGCCACCTCCGCAGCAGCCGTTCTGCGAAGTTGTTGGTGAAACCAATCCGCTGTTGCCGCATGCAGACTTAGCAGCCGCTTGCGCAAGGAATGCCGTGCATCGTCCTCCGGGCTGAGAGCTTCTTCAATGATGGGGATGCCCGCTCGTTCCGCCAGCCGATGCACGCTGTCGAGAAAACTCAGGTTCTCGAACTCCATGAGAAATTTGAATACGGACCCACCTTTACCGCAGCCGAAACAGTGGAAGGTCTGCCGCTGCGGATTCACGGTAAAAGAGGGAGATTTTTCAGAATGAAACGGACATAGAGCTTTGAACGATGTGCCGGCGCGCTTTAGCGGCAGCATCGACTGGATTACCTCCACGATGTCATTAGCGGCTGCGACGCGTTCTATGGTCTCGTTGGAAATGCGGGGCACGCGTGGATAATTCGACCCGCTGTGCGCAATCTTCAAGCTGGAACTGCTTGCATAGCGTCTCGTGAACTTTCAATCTCCCGCTTTGCACCATGAAAATTCTGGATCGATATATCGGACAAGCGGTTCTGGTGACCTCGGTGTTTGCCATCGGGGTGCTCAGTCTGGTGCTGGTGCTGGGAAATATTTTCAAAAGGCTGCTCGATCTGCTGGTAAATCACGATGTGCCCCTGGAGTTCATTTTTAGCTTCATCGCTTACGTGCTTCCCTTCTCGCTTTCCTTCACCATTCCGTGGGGCTTTCTCACAGCGATCCTGCTCATCTTCGGCAAACTCTCTGCCGAAAATGAACTCACCGCCATGCGCGCCACAGGCATCAGCATCCCTCGCATCGCCCTGCCTGTGCTCATACTTTCCGTCCTGCTCAGCCTGGTCTGTTACTACATCAACGTAAATGTGGCACCCAAAGCACAGCTTAAGATGCGCACAGCGATCTACGAGATGGCGACAAGCAATCCCATTGCGCTTTTCGGGAGCGATCAAGTGATCGAAGAATTTCCTGGCCGAAAGATTTATGTGGGTGAAAAAAACGGAAACGAACTGACCAATATTTTCATCTACGAGATCGATGATAATAACGTGCCGCAACGAGTGACTTTCGCGCACAAAGGCCGGCTCGATACGCATCCTGGCAAGTCGAGCAATGGCGACGACGCGGTGCCCGAAGTAAGAATGACGCTCTTCGACGCCCGGTTTGAGCAAGTGGACGAGACCATGCCGCGACATGTGAACCGGATGCGCCACGGCATCACGATGGATCGCGGAGTGCTATCGATCTCGCTGGAAGAACTCTATGAGAAAAATCAGAAACGGCGCGGTTTGAGTTCCATGACCATGGAAGAGCTGTCCGCCAAACTGGAGCCACAAGCAGATAGCGCGGCGGCCACAGCCACGCGGACCGAGATGAACAAGCGGGTTTCTTTTTCGCTGGCTTGCATCGCATTCGCATTGATCGCGGTACCGTTCGGCATCACCGCTCAACGCCGCGAGACCATGGTGGGCTTTGTATTCAGCCTGATCATCGCTTTCGTTTATTTTTTATTCATTATCCTGGCAGATACTTTTAGAAATAATCCGGCTGCCTATCCGCACTACCTGGTGTGGATACCAAACGTCCTGTTTGGTGCGCTCGGGCTGGTGCTGTTCTGGCGCCTAAGCCGAAAATAGCCGCGCTCAGATGACCTCGCCGGTAAGGTCGTAGATTTGCGTGCCGGTGATGCGCACCTGGATAAATTCGCCGACTGGTGCCGGGCGATTTAGGAGGATGCGTCCATCGATGTCTGGCGCGTCGGCTGTGCTGCGAGCGATTTGCGGTTGGTCTGTCAGTGCCCGCACCGTGCGGCCTATCATGGCACGAGAAATCTCCGCTGCGATTTTCTGCTGCAATTGCATGGCCTTGCGGTAGCGGGCGTTCTTCACCCGCGCCGGAATCTGATCGGGCATCCGCGCGGCTCGCGAGCCTTCTTCCTGCGAGTAGGTGAAGATGCCCAGGCGCTCGAACCGGGTGCGCTCGATGAAATCCAGTAGAAACTCAAAATGCTCCTCGGTCTCGCCGGGGAAACCGACAATAAATGTCGTCCGAAGCTGGATGCCAGGAATGCCAGCGCGTATGCGCCCGATGAGGTCCACAATGTGTTCGCTGGAAGTCTCCCGCCGCATCAGGCGGAGCATCTCGGGATGAATGTGCTGGAGCGGCATATCCACATACCGCACAACTTTCTGACATGCCGCGATGGTGGAGATCAACTCATCGCTCCAGTGCGCCGGGTGTGTATAAAGCAAGCGCACCCAGAAATCTCCAGGGATCGATTCAATCTCCTGCAGAAGCTGACTCAAGGTGAGACCGCGCGTGGAATCCACCGGCTGAGCAGGCCCCGCTTTTTCCTGCCACAGGTCCATGCCATAGTAGGTAGTGTCCTGGCTGATGAGATTGATTTCTTTAACACCATCGCGCACTAACTCGCGGATTTCTTGCAGGATGGAGTCGGGCTTGCGGCTGCGATGACGCCCGCGCATTTGTGGGATCACACAGAAGCTGCACGGGTGATTGCAACCCTCTGCGATTTTTGTATAGACCGTGTGCGAAGGCGTGAGACGGAAGCGCGGAGTGTCGTAGTCGGGGATATATACCGGCTTGCGCGTGACCAGATTCAGCGGTTGCCAGTGTTCATCAGAGAGCGGGTGCGCCGGAGTCAATACACTGGATACGATGTGCCCGGCATCCGCGATTTGATCAAGACCAAGAAAGGCGTCCACCTCAGGCAGGTCGGTGGCAAGCTCTTTGGAAAATCGCTGCGCCATGCAGCCGCTGACGATGAGCTTCTGGCCGGGGCGCTTGCTCAGCCCACGCTGCTGATGCGCCTGCAGAATTGCCTCGATGGATTCTTCCTTGGCCGAATCAATGAATGTGCAGGTATTAATAATGAGCACGTCGGCATCGTCCGCATCGGCAGTTATTTCCATGCCTTGCGAGGCGATGGACCCAAGCATGATCTCCGCGTCCACTAGATTCTTGGCGCAGCCCAGGCTCACCATTCCGACTTTGGCAGGACGCTTCATTCCAGCAGAAGTTCATTGCCCGGCATGGAAATCATCTGGCCATTTTTTCGGATGTCGATGCGGTCCGGATTTTCCGCAATGATCCAGAAGCGGTTGCCGCGCAGACGCAGAGGCTCAGACGAACGGGTGATCTCGCCGGAAAACGACGGCTCTTCATTGCGTTGATCTTTGATCACTTGCAGCCCGGTGGTGCCCAGTGCTTGAATTTCCAGGATAAATTCTGGCGCGTCGGATGGTGGCAGAGGGACGAACTCTGCTGTCTCATCGGCAGGGATCGCGCGGCGCACCAGTGGTTCTTCTTCGACAATGGGTGTCGTGGTCGGCGTAGGCAGCGGGGTGGGGGAGGTGTTGGGTGTGGCGATGCGAGACACTTCCGGCGGAATTTCTGTGGGAGTGAGCGGTGCATCGGACGGGGCGGTGTCCAGGCGGCTGAGCGTGGTATTAAGCAGAAAATAAAGACCCACCCCGAGCAGCACCAGCAGCGACACAGCGATGAGTGGCCAGGGAATGGCTGGGGTGCGTCGCTTGTTTTTCTTAGTGTGTTGAATCGGCTCGGTCGGTGATTTGCCGGTGGCAAGGTATTCGTAGCCTTGCAAGCTCACCGCATTGGAAGTGGTGACCTGGTCGAGATATTCCGATATATCCACGCCAAGATAACGGGCATACAAGACAAGGAAACTGCGGCCATATACCAGGTTGGGAAAGTTGCTGTAATCGTCGTTCTCCAGATCCGCAAGGCTGCGGGCGCGGATCTTGGTGTAGTGGGCAGCGTCTTCCAAGGTAAGCCCTCTGGCCAACCGGGTCTTTTTTAATTTTGAACCTACAGACTCTACCATGATGACTTATAAATAGGATGACAAAGGGACTTAATCGCGTCCGGCGTAATCCATGGTATCGAGGTCGATCAGGATTTCGCGCGGTTTGGCACCTTCGCCGGGACCGAGGATGCCGCGTTGTTCCAATATATCGACGACGCGGGCGGCACGGGTGTATCCCAATCGAAGTCGGCGTTGCAACATGGAAGTGGAAGCTTTTTTTTCCTGCCGGATTATTTCCAGGCATTTCTCGACCAATGCTTCATCTTCTTCGCTGACGTCTTCCTCGATGGTGCTCTCTCCGGAAAGTTGCTCATGGATGTCGGTCTCGTAACTTGGCGGGTTCTGCGCAGAGACAAACTCTACGAGCTTATGTATCTCATCATCGGTAACCAGAACGCCCTGCGAGCGTGTGAGTCGGCTGGTGCCGGGAGGCAGATACAACATATCGCCCTGGCCCAGCAACCGGTCCGCACCGTTCTCGTCCAGGATCACGCGGCTATCGAGTTTGGAAGCGACCTGGAATGCAATGCGCGAGGGTATGTTTGCCTTGATCACGCCGGTGATCACATCTGCACGCGGTGTCTGAGTGGCTACGATCATGTGTATGCCCGCAGCCCGCGCCATCTGGGTGATCCGTGCGATGGCGGCTTCCACGTCCGCCGGAGCAGTCTGCATAAGGTCCGCCAACTCATCGATAATGACTACAATATAGGGCAGATGATCCGGTATGATCAGGTCTTCATCGCGTGGGACGCGGATGGGTGTTGGTGGTGGCTCTTCGACCTCGTCGGCCTCCGCCAGGTCATCACTGTCCGCAGATGCCAGGTCGGAAACAGCCTGTGCGCGATCCGCAGCTTTCTTCTGCGCGAGGGCGTTGAAGCTGACGATGTTGCGGACACCAGTCTTTGCAAAAATCTTATATCGTTTTTCCATCTCATTGATGACCCAGCGCAGTGCCATCAGCACTTTCTTGGGATCGGTGACCACGGGCACCACCAGATGAGGGAGCGTATTGTAAATCTGCATCTCCACCACCTTGGGATCGATCATGATGAAGCGCAGCTCCTCGGGCTTGAATCGGAAGAGGATGCTGGCGACGATGGCATTTATGCAAACGCTCTTGCCGCTGCCTGTGGTGCCTGCGACGAGACAATGCGGCATCTGCGCAAGGTCGGCCAGGATCGTTTTTCCATAAACATCTTTGCCCAGCACAATAGGGATGCGGTGCTTGCACTCGGTCCAATCGTCAGACTCGATGATTTCGCGCAGTGTCACGGTGACCTTCGAGCTGTTGGCGATCTCGATGCCTACGGTGTCCTTGCCGGGGATGGGTGCAAGGATGTTGATGCGTTCCGCGCGCGTTGCACGGGCAATGTCCCGCTCGAGGTTTACTATCTTATCCACGCGGACGCCTTTTGCAGGGTACACCTCGTAGCGGGTGATTGTCGGGCCGCGGGTAATGTCGCCTTTGCTGACCGTGATGTTAAATTGGGCCAGGGTCTCGATGATGAGGTCCTGGATGGTTCGCAGTTCTCCATGGTCGGCAGCGAGGCGCGAAGAGGGATCGGGCTCGTGTAGCAGCTCGCTTTTAGGGAGTTGGTAATTGTCGTTCGCAATCGCTTCGCGTGTGGATAGTTCCTCGATGTCCGCAGCACTTTTTTTCTGTTTGCCGCGGGGCAGAATTGCTGAGGAATCAATGATCTTGGGCTCGGGAAATATTTCATCGGGCTCGGGATCGACTTCAGTGGGCGAGCTGGAAGGCTTCTGTTTGCGCAGTTGTTTTTCCAGCCGCTTCTGCTCGCGCTCCAATCGCTTGCGGTCGATATCGAGCTGGCCCTGCACGTCGGCTTTTTCGCGGGCAGACTGCTCGCGGCGTGTCTGCCAATCCTGGAACGAGGTGCGGATGTGCTGGAGCAGCGCGATGGGATGGATGTCTGCTACCAGGATGAGACTTGCGAGATACACGCAGCCCGCAAGAATAGGCGCACCGACAGGGCCTAGCAGAGAGAATAAAATTTTGCCTCCGAAAAACGCGCCCGCCCAACCGCCAGGCCCATTGATGTTGAACTCCCTCTCCCATTCTTGCAGAGCGAAGGATTGCATGTGTAATAAACAGGCACCGGATAAAATAAACAACGCAGTCCAGCCAAGCCGACGGGTAAGTCGTATGCGGTCAGAGAGAAGTTTCGCGCCGCCGAAGCCCATGAGCACGACTGCGATGAGGTAGGAGGCTGCTCCAAACAGAAAATAGAGATGCCCAGCGGCAATCGCGCCGACAGGGCCGATAAAGTTGTAAACCGGCGAATTTCTCGGGCTGATGTGGCTGATTGGCAGCCATTCTGGAAGATCGCCAGGGCTGTAGGAAAGGAGAGAAAGAAACAACAAAACGCCGGTGCCCAGAAGAAGAATTCCCTGGATTTCGTGCCTGCCGCCAGCGTGTTGATTACGTGCCATCTGAACGGTCCAGCGTATGCGAAGGCCGAAGTCATTCAATGGAATTTTTCACCTCGCAGCAGATCAAAACCCAAATCCGTTGACGCAGCGCGGAGCAATCCATAGGTTCGCGCGGTGGAAAATCAGCATACCATTTTGCACCCCGCGCATGCTCGTCTTGAGGCGAAGATGATTGATTTCGGCGGCTGGACCATGCCGGTTTATTATAGCGGCATCATGGAGGAACACCATGCGGTGCGGCACGCTGTGGGCATGTTCGACATCTCTCACATGGGTCAGGTCTTTGTAAGCGGGCATGACTCTGCTAAATGGCTGGACAGGCTGCTGACGAATTGCGCGGGCAAACTCGAACCCGGCCAAGGTCATTATTCCCTGATGCTCAATGAGCAAGGCGGAGTGATAGACGATTTGTTTGTGTACCGTCTGGAGCCGGAGCGATGGCTGTTGGTGGTGAATGCGTCCAAAAGGGCAGATGTTCAGAACTGGATGCGCCGCTTTCCCGGTGTCACCCTGAACGGCCCAGGAAATGACCGCGCGGCAATCGCGGTGCAGGGACCACATTCGCCCGCTTTGGTGAAAGCTCTCTTCGACATCTCCATGCCAGACCGCAACGAGTGGGTGGCCCTGCCAGGCGAGGATACTTTTCTTGCTGCCACCGGCTACACAGGTGAGGAAGGATTCGAGATTTTTCTACCCGCCTCCGAAGCTAGCACCATGTGGGAACGCTTGCTGGTGGAAGGTGAGTCGCACGGGCTGAAGCCGTGCGGGCTGGGTGCCCGCGATACATTACGGCTGGAGAAATGCTATCCGCTGAACGGCTCCGATCTGTCTCCGTCGAAGACCCCCCTGGAAGCTGGCTTGGGAATGTTTGTGGATTTTACCAAGGAAGATTTTATCGGACGCCAAGCGGTATGGCAGCAGAAGCAGATGGGCGTGCCTACGGTGTTGCGTGCCTTTCGGATGTTGAGCAAAAGCCCGCCGCCACGCAGTCACTATCCGATCTGGTCTGGCGATCGGCAGGTGGCGGAAGTGAGTAGCGGCACCCTCTCGCCCAGTCTTGGTATAGGCATCGGACTTGCATATCTGCCCGTAGAGTATGCGAAAATTGGCGACCAGATCGAAATCAGCATTCGTGACAAAAGATTTCCTGCCATCCTGCATAAAAAACCACTATATCCCTGAATCTCATGAACGTCCCAACATCGCTTAAATACGCCGACACCCATGAATGGATTCTGCTCGAAGGAGAGATCGGGACTGTCGGAATCACAGACCACGCGCAAGAGGAATTGACCGATATCGTGTATGTCGAGGTGCCCAAGATCGGCACAATCGCGTCGGCTGGCTCGGCCATCGCGGTGGTGGAATCGGTAAAAGCGGCTAGCGATATTTATTCGCCTGTCTCCGGTGAAGTCGTGGAAGTAAACCATGCGCTCGCGGACGATCCGGCTTTGGTAAACAGCTCGCCGTATGATGGCGGATGGCTATTTAAACTGCGGATCTCAGATCCTGCTGAGTTAGATCGGCTGAACGACGCGGCGGCGTATCGTGATCGCATTTCCTAAAACCGGCATGAGATCAGACTTTGCCGGAAGTTTTGTCCCCCGTCATATAGGTCCCTCGGAGTCGGAGAAGCTGGCCATGCTCGAGCAGGTGGGGTGCAGCTCCATGGCGGAATTAATCGACCGCGTGGTGCCTGGTGCGATCCGAAGTGCGGCACCGCTGGACTTGCCCGCTGCTGTGAATGAGCGGCAAGTGCTGGCAGAACTACGAGAGATCGCCGCGACCAATCAGGTGATCACCAGCTTCATCGGGCAAGGGTATCACGACTGTTTCCTGCCCCCGGTGTTGCAACGCGGCATCCTGGAGAACCCAGGTTGGTACACCCAATACACGCCATATCAGCCTGAGATTTCCCAAGGGCGTCTGGAGGCTCTGCTCAACTTCCAGACTCTGGTCAGTGATCTCACCGGAATGGAAATTGCAAATGCTTCGCTGCTGGATGAATCCACAGCGGCGGCTGAAGCGATGGCCATGTGTCTGCGTGTGCATACGGGGAAATCAAACACGGTGTTTGTCTCCGATCGGTGCCATCCGCAGACGATCGAAGTGGTGAGAACACGAGCACAGCCTTTAGGCGTGAAGGTCGTGACCGGCGATTGGCAAAGCTTTTCACCAGGCGCGGAAACCTTTGCAGTGCTGGTGCAATATCCCGACACAGATGGTGTGGTGCAGGATTACGAGGCACTTGCTGCTCAAGTTCACGAGGCCGGCGCAATGCTCATCGTGGCTACGGATTTACTAGCACTGACTTTGTTTCGGCCACCCGGCGAGATCGGCGCCGATGTGGTGATCGGCAGCGCACAACGGTTTGGGGTGCCATTGGGGTTTGGTGGGCCGCATGCTGCATTTTTTGCAACCCGGGAGAAACACAAACGCGCCATGCCCGGTCGCGTGGTCGGAGTTTCCAAGGACGCGCTGGGTAACCCTGCGCTGCGTCTGGCCATGCAAACGCGCGAGCAACACATCCGCCGGGACAAAGCCACCAGCAACATCTGCACCGCGCAGGCACTGCTCGCGATCATCGCGGCGATGTATGCTGTATATCATGGGCCGAAAGGCCTTAAAGCCATCGCGCAACGGGTGCGTTCACTTGCGATGCAGCTGGCTGCTGCACTGCGCGCTGCTGGGCACGACGTGATGGAAGGAGTTATTTTCGATACGGTAAAGGTGCGGCCGGTGGGCGTCGATGCCGCTCAGGTACTGGATCGCGCGGTGCGAGCTGGGATGAACTTGCGTAGCTACGCGGATGGCGCACTCGGCATCTCGGTGGATGAGACCACCGATGATCTTACAGCACTGCTCGAGGTGTTCGCAGCTTCCGATACTCCCTCGCAGACAGCGCTCGATATCCCCGCGGCTTTAGCGCGACGTAGTGCGTATCTCACGCACCCCGTATTTTATCTTCACCGCACAGAGACTGAGATGATGCGCTATCTCAAGCGGCTCGAGACCAGGGACCTATCGTTGACGACATCCATGATTCCGCTCGGCTCATGCACGATGAAGCTCAATGCTGCTGTGGAAATGTTTCCCGTCACATGGCCCGAGTTTGCGCGCATGCATCCGTATGCTCCCGCAGAGCAGACACGCGGCTACCAGCGAATGATCCAGCAGTTGGAGCACTGGCTGTCTCACATCACTGGCATGGCGGCCACTTCGCTCCAGCCCAACGCCGGATCGCAGGGCGAATACGCAGGGCTGCTGTGCATCCGTGCGTATCATCAAGCGCAGGGGCATCATCAACGCGATGTGTGCATCATTCCCGTATCCGCGCATGGGACCAACCCGGCCAGCGCGATCATGGCTGGCATGCGCGTGGTGACCGTGGCTTGCTCCACCGACGGTGATATCGACCTCGATGATCTTCGCAAGAAAGTGGAGACCCACAGCGAACAACTCGCCGCCGTGATGGTGACCTACCCGTCCACGCACGGCGTGTTTGAAGAAGGTTTCCGCACAATCTGCGAGTTGGTGCATGCTCATGGTGGCCAGGTGTATATGGATGGGGCAAATATGAATGCGCAGGTCGGGTTGTGCAGGCCAGGTGAATTTGGCGTGGATGTGTGCCATTTAAATTTGCATAAAACTTTTTGCATTCCGCACGGTGGTGGTGGGCCAGGAGTCGGACCGATCTGCGTGCGGGAACACCTCGCGCAATACCTGCCCGGACATCCGCTGGATGTAAATGCAACCACCGGTCCGGTCGCCGCCGCACCCTACGGGAGTGCAGGCATTCTCGTCATTCCCTGGGTGTATATCCGACTCATGGGAGGCGCGGGACTAACCGAGGCAACGCAAACTGCGATTCTAAGTGCCAACTATATAGCTCGCAGGCTGGATCGTTATTTTCCTGTGTTGTTCAAAGGCGCGAACGAATTTGTCGCGCATGAATGCGTGATCGACATCCGCCCGTGCAAAGAGCGCGCCGGGGTCGAAGTGGAGGATGTGGCGAAGCGTCTCATGGATTACGGTTTCCACGCGCCCACGATGTCGTGGCCGGTGGCTGGGACTTTGATGATCGAGCCCACCGAGAGCGAGTGCAAGGCGGAGCTGGACCGATTCTGCGATGCGATGCTGTCCATACACGCGGAGATCGAAGAGATCGCTGCGGGCCAAATGGATAATAAAGATAATCCGCTGAAAAATGCCCCGCACACCATGCAGTCCGTCATTGGCAATGAGTGGGCACACAGCTATCCGCGAGAGCACGCCGCATTCCCGGCAGCTTGGACTCGCGTGCACAAGTTCTGGCCGCATGTCGCTCGCGTGGACAATGTGTATGGCGACCGAAATCTGATTTGCAGTTGCCTTTCTCCGGAAGACTATGCCCAGTGACACGCGGGTGGATTGGTCGAGCTGGAAACCCACGGAACTGGCGTGTCTTTGTTTTATCTGCAAAGGCGACGACATCCTGCTGATCAAGAAAAAGCGCGGATTGGGAGCAGGAAAAGTAAATGGCCCAGGTGGCCGTCTCGAGCCAGGCGAAACCGCGTTGGAAGCTGCTGTGAGAGAGACGCAGGAGGAGATTCTAGTAAAACCCGTGGGCCTAAGTCTGGCGGGAGAATTGTATTTTGATTTTGTCGATGGGTATCGGCTTCACTGCACGGTATTCCGCGCCGAAGATTACGTCGGGGAAATGGGAATCACGGATGAAGCCGAGCCGTTCTGGGTGCGACAATCCGATGTACCTTACGATGCAATGTGGGCGGACGATCGACACTGGCTTCCGCTGCTTATTGATAAAAAGCAATTCGTGGGCAGATTTGCTTTCGATGGAGAGCAGATGCTCGCACACGACGTGCAAATCCTCGGTGGCATGAGTAGCACATGATGAGAGCCCGACTCGTTTTTCCTTTTCCTACGAAGACTGCGACCATACACGCCCCGGCTTTTTCGATTGCACATCTTTCCGACATCGTGACTCAGTAACTCCAGGACGTCGGGCGGGGCTGGCTGGGAAGCTTTGAAGAACAGTAACTTTGGGCTGACGCTTCACTAAGCCTGAAACGAGTTGGTCGGCAGCTTCTGTTTTAACTCCAGCACTGGTGCAAAAAGATCGCCGTGTTTCTTAATTCGCTTAAGCACCTCACTGGCTTGAAAGCTTAGTGGCTTTCTACTTCGCACCGAGCGTTCTACCTCATCCCATGTCACAGGGGTGGATACAGTAGGCTCGGATTTAGCCCGCAAAGAATACACACACACCGTTGTTTTCTTTGCATCGTTTTGGCTCCAGTCCACCAGCACTTTACTCTTCCGCAAGGTCTTCTGCATTCTCGATACTACAAGTTGCGGAAACTTTTTTTCCAATAATCGCGCCACTGCGTGGGCAAAGGGTTTTGTCTTTGCGTAAGTAACGGGGGTGTTCAGCGGCACGTAAACTTGCAATCCCTTGGATCCCGAAGTTTTCGCAAAGCATTGCAAGTTCATTTCACTTAGTAAGTCGCGAATAATGAGGCCCACTTTGCAACAGTCCAGAATGTTCGCTGGGGGCCCAGGATCGAGATCAAACGCCACGGCTTCCGGCCTGTTTATCGCTGCGGCGCGATGCAAAAAGGGATGCAGTTCCAGGTTTGCAAGATTCGCTGTCCATACTAGCGAAGCCAGATCGTCTATTGTACAATAATTGATCGCTCCCCCGTCTGACTTGGAAACACGCTTCGTACGCATCCAATCAGGCCGGTGTTGCGGGCACTGTTTTTCGTAAAAAAAGAATCCATCCACACCGTCCGGATACCTCTTCATACTAAGTGGTCGGTTGGCGAGATGCTTAAGCAATACGGGCGAAACTTTAATGTAATAATCTATCATCTCCCCTTTGGTAAATCCTGTCTCAGGATAATAAATTTTATCAAGATTGCTAACCGCGACCGACTTGCCTTCGATGTTCAATGTGGTACCTGATTTCATTCGACTTCGCGGGTTATCGCCGTGGGCTTTTTGTCGTGGCGCATGCCGAGAAATACAGGGTGGCGCAGCCGGTTGTCATCGGTCCACTCGGCAAATTTGACCTGACAAACGAACTTTGGGTCAAGCCATTGGCATTTTTGCATCTCTGCCTTCGTCATGCTCTGGCCATAGCGGCGTTTGCGAGGATCTGGCAGGTTGGAAAACGGACAAGTCTCGGAAAATGCCGGTTTGAATGCTGTATGCAAGTCTTTCAGTGATCGGCTTGTGAAGCCCGTGCCTACGCGTCCGACATATTGCAAGCGTTTGGAGGCATAGACTCCAAGCAACAAGGAACCGAAGTATTTTCGCGATCCTTGCGGTGGGGTTAAGCCCCCGATAACGAACTCCTGCTGGGAAATAAGTTTAAGCTTTATCCAGGCTCCATTACGTCGCCCAGGCTCATAGTGAGAGTCGCTGCGTTTGCCTATGAGACCTTCGAGTCCTAATGAACGCGCCTTACCTAGCAAAGGGCTTGCATCGCTGCCCAAAGCTGCAGAAAAGCGGATGCGGCTCGCACGTGGGATGAGGGCCTCGAGTTGAGCTTTGCGTGTCAAAAGGGGTGTCTGAGTCAAATCCTCACCTCGCAACCATGGGAGATCGAATACGTAATAATATATCTCCGGGCGCTCGGAAGCAGCTTCCGCGCTTTGCAGTAGTTGGAAAGATGAAATGCCGTTTGGCGCTAGAGCCACGATCTCTCCATCCAGAATGGTGTCCTCCAGATCAAGCTCCGCGAGTGCGTCTGCGATTTCTGGGAATTTCGGACCTAATGTCTTGTTGTTGCGAGAGACAAGTTCAGCGCGGCGTCCCCCGAGCAGAGCTAGTGCGCGCCAACCATCAAATTTAATCTCGTATATCCAGTTGCCAGAGGAAGGCGGGGCGGCAAGTGTTTTCGCGGCCATAGGCTCAATGAAACCTGGTAGTCGCGAATTTTTGCGCGGTTTGGATTCCTTTGTAACTGCAAGCTGCGTCAGTGTTTTGCCGGACAGAACTGAGGTGTTGTCGGCCTTGCCAGATACGGGGCGTATGTTTTTCCCTCCGCGCACAACGAGCCATTGGTTCTCTTCGCGAAGTCGAACCAAATACCATTCGCCACTTAGTTTTTGGCCATGCAAATTGAAATGCAATTTGCCGTCCTTATCCAGGTCTCCGATAGGCGTGTCTGCGGTATAGGTGCCGTGGTCCCACACGATCACTGTCCCTGCGCCGTATTGCCCGGCGGGTATCGTGCCTTCGAAATCTTTATACTCCAAGGGATGGTCTTCGACACGCACCGCAAGTCGTTTCTCGCCCTTTTTGTATGGCATACCCTTGGGCACAGCCCACGACTTTAATACTCCATCTATTTCCAATCGTAAGTCGTAGTGCAGTCGTGTGGCGGCGTGTTTCTGTATGACGAAACGCTGGCCGGATTTCCCTGTTGAGGTCTTTCCGGAAGGCTCGGAGGTTATTGTGAAATTGCGCTTCTGACCGTATTTCCTCAGAGACATGGCCTAGGCCGCTCGCTTGGATGAGCTTTTACGTTGTTTTTTGGGCGGGGCAGATTTTTTAGCAGACTTTTTTGTGCTGCGGGTGGAGCTTGTTTGCTGGATGCTTTCCTGCAACACCGAGACGAGATCGATCACGTTAGTTTGGCGCTTAGCTTTACTGGTTGTTGGCAAAGATTCGCCACCACTTTCAATTTTGGACTCGATCATTTTAAGCAGCGCGTCTCGGTAATCATCCGTGTATTCGTTAGGGTCCCATGCTTCAGTCATGCTTTCGATAAGCTGCAGTGCCATCTTTAACTCGGCTTTCCCGCTGCTTTTCGCTTCCGGCTTTTTAAACTCGCTGATATCGAGCAGGTCCTTGGGGAAATGCATGAGTTCCAAAATGAGACCTTCATCTTGTGCTTTCACTGCGGCCAGGTGCTGTCGGGTCTTAATGACTACTTTAGCTATCGCGATTTTCCCGGATTGGGATAGTGCGTCGCGCAATAACACATAAGCTTTGTCACCGCCCTTCGCTGCCTCCATGTAATAAGGCTTATAAAATAGCAACGGATTCACTTCCTCCAGTGCCACGAAGTTTATAATATCGACAGTCTGTGTCGCTTCGACATCCACCCGAGCAAAGTCTTCCTCCTTCAATACCACAAACTGGTTTTTCTCGTATTCGTAACCTTTTACAATTTCTTCCCATTGAACTTCTTTTCCATCGGCTGCTGCTACGCGACGATAATTTACTGGGCTTAAATCGCTCTTTCGCAAGAGCCGAAATTTGAGTTCTTCGTGCCGGATCGCGGTGTAGAGCGATATGGGGATATTTACCAGGCCGAAGCTTATTGCGCCTTTCCAGATAGCTCTCATGGGATGTGCATTTTGATCGTCCGCGACGCGTGTCGTGGCCGTATGAACGCCGAATGCCGAACGCCGAAGGGGGTGGCTTGAGTCGCGAGGTTTCTTTACGTGAGTGAAGGTTTTACTATTTTGCACACGTCCGGGATTGCGGGCAAAACGATAGCTTTTTGCTCTCATGAAACCTCAATCTCTTTGGCTCGATTCCGCACTTATTCCTCAACCCGGCCCGCTCCATGGCGACATCAGCGTAGATGTTCTCGTCGTCGGCGGCGGAATCACGGGACTCACCACCGCGCTACTTCTTAAACAGGCAGGCAAGCGCGTGGCGGTGGTGGACCACAAAGACATCGGCCATGGTGAGACAGGGCATACGACGGCTCATATCACGTATGTCACGGACACTCGACTTCATGAACTCTGTGACAAGGTGGGGGAAGATCATGCGCTTGCCCTGTGGGAGGCTGGTCTGCTTGCCATGGACAAGATTGTGTCGCTTGCGGGTGGCATGGAATGCGATCTCCGCTATGCTCCAGGCTATTTGTTCGTCGCCCCTTCGCAGGATGCTGAGGAGGAGCGGCACCGGCTGGAGCGTGATGCTGTGCTGGCTTCTCAGCATGGATTTGATGCAGAAATGGTGATTGGAGATCCTTACTTTGGGCGACCTGCTGTGCGGTTTCCAAATCAATTGAAGTTTCATCCATTAAAATATCTGCGGCATCTGGCGGCGGCGGTGCAGGGCGAGGGGAGCCATCTTTATACGCACACATCTGGCTCGGATATTGATGGTCATACGTTGACGACGGAGGCGGGATCAGTTCGATTCGAGGATCTGGTCATCGCCACGCATGTGCCGATCGAAGCAAACCGTGGCAAGCTTGCCGCTGCCATGTTTCAGACCAAACTAGCAGCGTATTCCACTTACGCAATTCAAGCTTCGATCGATCCGTGCCCTGAAGCTTTGCTCTGGGACACTGAGGATCCTTACAACTATTATCG
>CBDUBV010000025.1:0-28850 GCA_965365475.1 uncultured Chthoniobacteraceae bacterium
AACCCGCGAATAGAGGTTTTGCAGACCCCGACCTTACCACTTGGCTACCCCGCCGTATCCCTCGCGAAAAGAGCAGAGATATTTATGCAGCCCCGGGGCCGGTGTCAACGCTGCGTTTCAATGAAATTCATGAATCCCATACAAAGTCGGCATGGTCCATGCTTTATCCATATATGTAATGAAATCCCCAGAGGCAAATTATCAGGTGATCGTCACCAAGGGGAACCCCTCCCGCGGTTGGGGCTATGAGATTGCGCATTTCACGGAGAATTCTGGCGTCCTCCAAAATCTGCCTGAGAAAGATTGTTTCATGCCAAATATGCAGGCTGCCATCCGCTGGGTGCGCAACCACTACAGATGCGTGCGCAGGATTCGAAGTCACAAAAATCGGATGGGCAAAGTGGCGGCAATCTGTTTTTCGTGCAGTGACAGTAAATAAGAAATGCTAATTCCGATCATTTTTATTTGACTAAGCAGGCAGAATAACTAAATCTACTGCTCGTGTATTTGAATTCTCGATGGCACGCGCTGACAGAGGGTGAGGTATCCTCGCAGGCAAAGTTCGATTTTAACTCCAAGCCTTTCGTTATAATCTGGGAGGCTACGCGGGCGTGTCATCTGGCTTGCACGCATTGCCGGGCTTCGGCGCAGCGGCATGCTGACCCGATGGAGCTGTCCAATTGCGAAGCGCGGGCGCTCATCGATCAAATCGCGGAGATAAATCCTGGTATTTTTGTCATTACGGGTGGAGACCCGGTCTTGCGGCCGGATTTACTTTCTTTGGTTCGCTACGCGACAGATCAGGGGTTGCGGGTGGCATTCAGCCCGAGTGCGACGCCGAGATTGCTTCGCACCGATTTCCGCGAATTTGTAACTGCGGGGGTGAAACGGATGTCGTTAAGCCTGGATGGTCCCGATGAGGATTCGCACGATCAATTCCGTGGGGTGAGGGGAACGTGGCGGCGGACTATTGAAGCCATCGGACGTGCGCGTGCCTGCGGATTGCCTTTCCAGATAAACACCACGATTACGCGTTCCAACATTGGCCAGTTCGATGCATTTGCTGCGCTGATGGATGATTTGCAGCCTGAATTGTGGAGTGTGTTTTTGATTGTTCCCACGGGCCGCGCGCAGATGGAAGAGGTGCCGACTGCGGACCAGGTGGAATATTTCTTCGAAAAGCTGGCGGCGCACGCGGCGGGTGTTACGTATGCGGTGAAGACTACGGAGGGTCAGCATTACCGCCGGGTGTTGTTGCAAAATGGTGGGGCTAAGAACGAGCGTGGAGGCAATCTGATCGCTCCGGCGGGAATTAACGACGGGAAGGGATTTGTGTTCATCTCGCACACGGGGATGATATGTCCGAGCGGTTTTCTGCCGTTGGAGGCCGGAAGCGTGCGGTGCAATTCGCTGCTGGGAGTTTATCGCACTCACGTGTTGTTTACGATGTTGCGCGACCGGGATCAGCTCAAAGGAAAATGTGGGCTGTGTGAATTTAACAATGTGTGTGGAGGTTCGCGAGCCAGAGCTTACGCCATGATGGGCGATGTGATGGCGCAGGAACCTCTCTGCAACTACCAACCCACGCGAGCTGCACTACTTTCATGATTAATTTAACAAAACTATACACCGGCCTGGACCAGCCTGCTGATGCGATGCGCTATGGCCACGGCATGGCTACTCGAGCTGCGGACCGCAAACCGGTGGTGGTTTGGAATATCACCCGCCGCTGTAACCTGCACTGCCGACATTGCTACTCTGATTCTGAAGCGAAAATCTATCCGGGTGAGCTGTCGTTTCAGCAATGTCGCGATGTCATCGATGATCTTGCGGACTATGGTGTGCCGGCGCTCCTGCTATCGGGTGGCGAGCCGTTGTTGCATTCCATGTTTTTCGATCTTGCGAGTCATGCACGTGATCGGGGGCTGCGCCTTACGCTGTCCACCAATGGGACATTTATCGATTATGAAATGGCGCGGCGTTTGAAGATGCTGTCATTTAGTTATGTGGGCATATCGCTGGATGGCATCGGACGCACTCACGATGTGTTTCGGGGTCGCGCGGGATGTTTCGACAAGGCGGTGTCCGCGTTTCGGCATTGCAAAGCTGTAGGGCAAAAAGCCGGATTGCGGTTGACTTTATCGAAAAGCACCGTCCAGGACCTGCCTGCCATACTGGACTTCATCGAAGAGGAAAATATACCGCGCGTATGTTTCTACCATCTTGTGCATAGTGGACGCGGGTTTGGCCTGGAATTACTGGAGCCGGAGACTGCGCGATGCGCGGTGGATATGGTGCTGGACCGAACGCGGCAGTGGGCTGCGGCAGGGCACACACGCGAGGTGCTCACGGTGGATCAACCTGCGGATGGTGCATATCTTCTCATGCGCATGTTCCGTGAAGATCCTCGTCGCGCTGCGGACGCGTATAAGCTGCTCCGCTGGAATGGCGGGGGCGCGAACAGCTCGGGCATTGGCATCGCCAATATCGATCCCGTGGGAGGCGTGCATCCGGATCAATTCTGGCAGACGCACACCTTGGGCAATGTAAAGGAGCGTCCGTTCAGCGAGATCTGGAGCCAATCCAAAGACGAGTTGTTATGCGGCTTGCGAAACCGCCTGGGCAAACTGACTGGGCGGTGTCAGGACTGTGCTTTCAAAGAAGTGTGCGGTGGTGGTTTCCGTGTGCGTGCACTGCAACACAGCGGCGATCCATGGGGCTCGGACCCAGGGTGCTATCTGTCGGATCATGAGATTCAGCACGGCATGGATGCCATGGGTGAGCTTGCGGGTTTGACAGCGTAGTGGGGGCTTGAAGGGCGGATGGTGTATGGTCGAATCGGCATGAATGCTGGTGAGTTTTATCGATGACACGCCGGGCAAAGTCCGGTATCACCAACTCTCCCTTGTATGAATCCCGTAACACTCTACGACACAACTCTGCGCGACGGCACGCAGGGCGAAGGCATCTCATTCAGCGTGTTGGACAAAATCCGAATCGCTGAGAGGCTCGATCAGTTCGGGATGCACTACATCGAAGGCGGCTGGCCTGGATCGAATCCCAAGGACATTGCATTTTTTGAAGAAGCGCGGAAGCGGAAGTGGGGTCGTGCAAAAATTACCGCGTTTGGGAGCACGCGTAGAGGCAATGTGGCCGTGGATAAAGACCCGCAGATTCAGACGCTGCTGGATGCCGGTTCGCCGGTGATCACGGTCTTTGGCAAGAGCTGGAAATTGCACGTGCTGGAGGTGTTGAATGTCTCGGAGGATGAGAACCGCAGCATGATCGCTGACACGGTGGGCTATTTTAAAAAATACGACCGCGAGGTGATCTACGATGCTGAGCATTTCTTCGACGGCTATAAGGACGATGCGGAGCATGCGATGAAGACGCTCGTTGCGGCCCGCGATGCGGGTGCCGACATGGTGGTGCTGTGCGACACGAATGGCGGCAGCATGCCGTGGGAGGTGGAGGCGATGACGCGCACCGTGATCGAAGCGCTGCAAATGCCTGTGGGCATCCACTCACACAATGATTGTGGGCTGGGTGTGGCATGCGCATTAGCTGCGATCCGCGTCGGGGCAACACAGGTGCAGGGAACGGTGAATGGATATGGCGAGCGCACTGGCAATTGCAATCTGACCACGGTGATCCCCAACCTGCAGCTCAAGTCGGGAGTTGAGGTCGTGGCTGACCTGACCAAGTTGAAGGATCTGTCCACTTTTGTCGATGAACTGGCGAATGCTCCGCACGATATTCGCGCGCCATTTATCGGTGACACGGCGTTCTCGCACAAAGGCGGCATGCACGTGAATGCTGTGCAGAAGCTGGCCCGCAGCTATGAACACATCGAGCCTGCCTTGGTAGGCAATCGCCAGCACATCCTGGTGTCGGAGCTTTCGGGGCAATCCAATGTGTTGCTGAAAGCGGCGGAGCTGGGGCATGAACTTCGCAAGGGCAGTGACGAAGTGGCGCGAATACTTTCGCAGGTGAAATCGCTTGAGGCGGAGGGTTATGAATTTGAGGCTGCGGAAGCGTCGTTCGATCTTCTATTGCGGCGTTCGCGCGATGATTACCGTCCGTTGTTTGAGCTGTTGGAGTATCACACCACATTCCGTAGATCTGGCACGGGTGCATGCAACACGTGCGAAGCGACGGTGAAAATACGCGTCGGCGATCGAGAAGAATACACCGTGTCGCAGGGAGATGGGCCGGTGAATGCGCTGGACGCCGCCCTGCGCAAGGGGCTGCTTCCATTTTTTCCTGAGGTGAAAGACATCGCGCTCCAGGATTACAAGGTGCGCATCATCGACAGCCACGAAGCCACTGCTGCGAAGACGCGCGTGTTGATCGTCTCCACCGATGGACACGAGAGTTGGGGCACTGTGGGGGTGAGCTACAACATCATCGAAGCCAGTTGGCTGGCGTTGGTGGACAGTCTGGAGTATCCACTTCTCAAGCGTCGCTGAGCATGGCTTTGCTGATCAAAAACGGTGAGATCGTCACGGAGAAGGCTCGGTATTTCGCGGACATCTTGATCCGGGGCGAAGTGGTGTCGCAGATCGGCAGGGGGCTTGCATGCGACGATGCTGAGGTGATCGATGCGACGGGGAAATACGTTTTCCCAGGTTTCATCGATCCGCATACGCATGTGCATCTGCCTTTTATGGGCACGCATGCCAGCGATGACTATGCCAGCGCGAGCAGGGCGGCACTAGTGGGTGGCACCACGACGATATTCGATATGTGTTGCCCTTCGAAAAATGAGATGCCGCGCGATGCCTACGAGACCTGGCGTGCCAAGGCGGAAGGTCGTTCTGCATGCGACTATTCATTTCACATGGGCGTGACACGGTTCGACGCACAAGCTCGCGAGCAGCTTGAGTCCATCGCAGCAGAAGGCGTGGCTTCGCTGAAAGTTTTCCTGGCGTACAAGGATGCGTTTGGCGTCTCGGATGAGGAACTATACGGAGCGATGAACTATGCGAAGAGCCGGGGGTTGATCGTGGCAGCGCATTGTGAGAACGAGACGCTGATTGCGGAGCGTCAGCGGGAATTGTTAGCTGCTGGTTGCGTGGCGCCGCGGTATCATTATGAAAGCCGTCCGCCGTTTGTGGAGGCGGAAGGAGTGCATCATCTTATGTCGTTTGCCGAAGCGACGGGTGCCCATTGTTACATCGTGCATTTAAGTTGTGGCGAGGCGCTTGCGCCGGCGATGCAGGCTCGCGCAGATGGAGTGAATGTCTGGATTGAAACTCTGATCCAGTATTTGCTTTTGGACAAAAGTCACGCTGAGCTGCCTGGTTTTGAAGGAGCAAAATACGTCATGTCGCCTCCGCTGCGAGATCGTAAAAACCAGGGGTTGTTATGGGACGCATTGCAAGCCGGAGTGATCGATGTGGTGGCTACAGATCACGCGCCATTTCATTTTGCGAATCAAAAGACAATGGGTGCGGAGGATTTTACCAAAATTCCTAATGGCATTCCGTCGTTGGAGAATCGTGTGGGCATGCTCTATACGCATGGAGTGTGCGAGGGTCGGATGAGCCTGGAGACGTTTGTGGCAACGGCGTCCAGCAATGCAGCCAAAATCTTCGGCTTATATCCGAGGAAAGGAACTATCGATGAAGGGGCCGATGCTGACCTGGTGGTGTTCGATCCGCATTGGCGAGGAACGGTCTCGGCAAGGACTCACGCCATGAATGTGGACTACAATGTGTTTGAGGGATGGGAAGCGAAAGGGCGTGCGGAAACGGTCACTGTTCGCGGGGCCGTGATGGTGCGCGATGGAGCATTTGTCGGGAATCAGAGCTGGGGAAAGTTTCTTGCGCGCGAAGCCACGCACGGCTGAGGCGGCCCAAACGTGGTGCGGCTAGAGATCGTTTGTGCCAGCTATGCGTGCGAGGTCGTCGAAGTCCACGGGCTTTTGCAGAAACGCATCGAAGCCGACTTGCTTGACTCGCTCAGAGACTTCATCCACAGGCAGGCCGGTCACTGCGATGAGTCGTGTGGCGGAAGCCCAGGGCTGCGCCCTAACGACGCCGCATGTATCGAACCCATCCAGCTTGGGCATGCTGATGTCCAGGAAGATGAGGCTTGGTTTCAAAACTCCGGCTTTTTTCAATGCATGAATGCCGTCGAACGCCATTTCTGTTTTCCATCCCAGCGAACGCAACATGCGTGTAAGAGCGGTTGCAGAATCCAGATAATCGTCCACTACGAGGGCACTTCGTTCACTAGGGGCAAGGTCTTCAGACATGGGATATATTGTAACAAATTACTTCATCTTTATGACGAATAAGATCGGGGGAGGAACGGAAAACGCCGGAACATATTTTATAAATAGGCGAATTTCAAGCCATGTTTGTCCCCCTGCAAGATTGAGCATACTGCAGACTACGCAACGGTTTGGTATTCGTTTGACAAAGACGTGGCCGATAAATTTTTTATGTCTGCGCGGGTAAGAATGCTGTAGATTCCCAGTGTGAAACTCCTCCCTGTCTTTTTTCTTCTTTGCTCGGTGCTCGTGCCTGCAAGGCTGCATGGTGCTGTGGTTCGCGAAGAGGGAGCACATTACCTGGAAGATTTCCTTGAACAGCCGCTCACGGCATGGGTGCGCAGTCCGGTGACGATCTATTACGCTCTGGATTTCCGCCGGGTGCTGGGCGAGTTGCGTGCACCGCAAGAGGTGGAGGTGCAAGCGGCAGCGGGAGATCGGCTTCGGGTGCGGGGCAAAGCAAGGCAAGGGCAAGTGGCCGGCTGGATTCCGGCGGAGAGTGTCAGCGGTCTGCCCAAGGATTTTTTTGCTTCTGTTGCGAAAGCTGCGGAGCGTCACGCGCAGGTGAGTGAATTGATCGAGCGCAACGAGGTAGCGATGGGAATGAGCGTCAACGAAGTAATGGAGAGCCTGGGCAGACCTGAGAAAAAATCCGCGCGCGTGGATGACGATGGGCATCGCGAGACGTGGGAGTATATCCGATATGAACGCGTGCCGCAGACGGTGACCCGCTACGATCAGTTCGGACGGTTAATTCAGGAGACGATCTATGTGAAGGTGCCATCCGGCCGCTTGGCTGTGGAATTTATCGGCGGCGTGGTGGCGGCGATCGAGCAGAGCGAGGGGACACTTACACCGGGCCGTGTGCGGGTGGTGGTTCCGCCATTGTCCTTTTATTAAAATAGCAAGAGTCACAGCGGAATAACACCTTTGATTTTTGCAGGGTTCGCTGTCACTGTGCAGACATGTTGCGTGCATGGACATGGCTATTCTTTTCTGCGATCACCATCTGCTCAGGGCAGGATCGTTTGGGCGAGATCATGACGTCGCCTGAGAAACGCAGCGCGTTTGAGGGCAAAATGTGGCAGGGTGCTGCTGCGTCAGTGCAGGGCAAAGACGCGCGAGTAAAGAATTTTTATTTTGTTGATAAATTCCGGAGTAAAGAGTTCCGGACTGGGAGTTACCAAGGCACGAAATTGTCGTCCTACTCGGACCGCAAATTCAAAACCCGCACGGCACCGACTAGTGCGGTGCGCAACATCCCGAAGCTCGACAGGCCGTATCAAACCAAAGAGATCACTCCTCGCGCCGCGCCCGAAGCTGGTCGGGAAGTTGCGACACGTGCGATGCCTGGCGTGCGCGAAGCACAGGTGCGAGGAACTGCGCAGGGTGCTTTGGACAGAGAGAATGCCCCGCAGCAAGCACTCACCATCGAGCAGGTGCGGGAGATTCTTAACCGCAGCAAGTGAGTTGGCTTAGTAGTTATATCGCGATGACAGCGGTGCTGGGCGTTCTTCCAGGCGGCGTCCGTAATGTGATAATTCTTTCAAGGATGATAGTGCCGCGTGGTTTTGTTCCCATACAGGGGTGGTAGATTTTACTAACAACACTTCGCCAGCCTGGTCTTTGACTTCCAGAATCCATCCGGAATATTTATAGCCCCATTTTGCATTGGTGGTATCGTAGCCATTCTCAATCTCTTTGGTCTCGAACACAAACTCACCGCGTGGAGGTAATGAAGGAACCTGGAATGTCTGCACGCTGTGCAGGCGATGCACGTCGCGCGATGTCGTGCTCTCGCCGAAGATATAAATGCTCCCTTGCAAATTCGAGAACGACGCGGAGGGATCGGGATTCGTCATCTTAATTCGAAGCACGATACGCTCTGTCTTGTCGTCGTAGTCGCCGCCGGCAATACGAGTGCGTTTTTGCCGCACTACTTCCGTGCGGACAACTTTATCGAATGGTCTTGCTGACACAGGCGAGGAGACGGGCTTCTTCGCGGGCGCGGGGTGCGGTGCGACCGCACGCGGAGTCGCGGCGGGGACGGCGGCAGTCTGCTCAGATGGCGAGGCCGTCGGCGCGCTGGATTTATCCGCCAATGCAAGAAGCTGCTGCTCCAAAGTCGTGTCCGCAATTGCGACCGTGGCGGTATTGCCGCGATGTTTGATCGTCGCACCCTCGGCAGAAACGCCCGTGAGATACACCGCAGAGCCCGCAGGTATCTGGACGCTTCCAACAGTCTTGCCATTCATGACCACAGGAAAATTTACGGCCCTGGTGACTTTCACCGCTGAGGGCCATGAAGATCTGTCGGCATAAATTTTTTCCCAATGGACTGTTCGAGCTTCCGGAGTCGGCTCGGGCGTTGGCTCTGGCGTCGGTTCAGATGCGGGTGTGGGCTCGAGCGTGGGCTCGGGAGTTGGCTCCAGTTCTGAAGTGGCGGTGGGCTCAGGAGTGGTCGGCGGTGCTGATTCGCGTTCCGGTTTGCTGCATGCGTTGAGGAAGCAGAGCGAGATCGCCAATACGGATAATGCCAAACGTTTCATAGCTGTAAATCCCGCTTGAGGTTTGCAGGATCCTCTGACCGTGAAGCGTCCGCCAAATCGCGGCAAGGATTTATTTGAAACAGATATTTGCTATTTGTGGTTCTCCTTTTTCCCTGTCTGCGGGTCCTGCCAGGCACGGCAAACAATGCAGGGTGGCATTTTCGTCCGGGTTGGGTAAAATTTTCCCCATGATTGCACCCAGGTGGATTTTTGCCGAGGAAGGTGATGCGGCGGCGGCTGAAATGTTGGCAAAGGAACTGGCTCTCAAACCGTTCTTTGGTCGATTTCTTGTGCGCATGGGGTGCGCAACTTTGGATAAAGCGGACCTTTTCCTCCAGCCCAAGCTCAGATCATTGCGCGATCCTTTTCTCCTGCCTGACATGCACTTGGCGGTGGAACGTCTCATGCAGGCTTTCGCCAACGAGGAAAAAATTTTATTATACGGCGACTACGACGTGGACGGGGTGACATCGCTGACCTTGTTGGACGAGATCCTGAGAGCTTATGGCGCGGCACCCGTGTCCTTCGTGCCTGCGCGACTCGATGAGGGCTACGGACTGAGCATGGACGGGCTTGAGCGTTGTCTCTCGGAATTCTCTCCGCAATTGCTGATTGCGGTGGATTGCGGCACGGGCAGTGTGGACGAGGTAGCTGCTCTGAGACAACGCGGCATCGATGTGATCATTCTCGATCACCACGAGTGCCAGGACCGACTCCCGGATTGCGCGGCAGTGGTCAATCCCAAACGCGGAGAGGATTTCCACTATCTGTGCAGCGTCGGCATCGTGTTTAAACTTTGCCATGCACTGCTCAAGACACGACCTATCGAATCCTTCGACTTGCGTGATCACCTGGACCTGGTGGCTGTGGGCACGGTGTGCGATCTGGTCCCGTTGCAGGATGAAAATCGCATCCTGGTGCGCAACGGAATTCAGCGACTGGAAAACACGTTGCGACCTGGCCTGCGCAAGCTCATGGAAATCACGGGCGTGAATGCTCCAATCCGGACTTCGGACATTGGCTACCGGCTGGGGCCGCGAATCAATGCCTCTGGTCGTCTGGGCTCGGCTCTGGAATCGCTTGAGCTGTTGCGAACGTGCGATCCGGCGCGGGCGCATGAGTTGGCGCATCAACTGGACGCGATGAATCGCGAGAGGCAGGATGTCGAGCGTGAGACATTTCGCCAGGCGGAAGAGCATGTGAAAGCCAGCAGCAATCTGCCTGGGGACGCCGCGATCGTGGTGGCGGCCAAGGGCTGGCATCTCGGCGTCATCGGGATTGTGGCTTCGCGTCTTATGCGCAGCCATCATCGGCCCACGTTGGTTATTGGCTTCGATGACCACGGGTGGGGCAAAGGCAGTGGACGAAGTATAGAAGGGCTATCGCTGGTGGAAACTCTGGCGGGCTGCTCCGATCTGCTGGAGCAATTTGGTGGGCATGAGATGGCGGCTGGATTGAGTCTGCACGAGTCGCAGTTTGCGGAGTTCCGTCTCCGGTTTTTGGAGCTTGCGCGGCAGCGGCTCGACGCGGATCAGTTGCGCCCGTGCGTCCGCCTGGATGGTGAACTGGGATTGTGTGATGTGGGGCTGGAGGTGCTTCAGGCGCACGATATGTTGCAGCCGTTTGGCATGGGCAACCCGCAGCCGGTATTCTGCGCACGGGGCGTGACGCCGGCATCGGAGCCCCGTGTTCTCAAGGAAAAACATTTGCTGTTCGATTTCCGCGAAGGCCAGCAGCGAGTGTCGGCGATTTATTTTGGAGGTGCCAACAGCCAACTTCCGCAGCCTCCGTGGGATCTTGCCTTTCAGATCGAGCGCAACGAATTCCGCGGGCAGGTATCCGCGCAAGTGCAGGTGCAGGCTGTGCGCTCGGCATGTTAGACTCCTACGGTCATTACAAATCGCAGGTGGGTCTTTCCACGCCGGTTGCGGAGCTTGAATTTCTCCCGAGTGCGCAGCGAAAGGCGCTACAAAAGTTTGGGCTATCGACTGCGGGTTTGTTACTCATGCATTTTCCGAGACGATATGAAGATCGCTCTCATTTTGCACGTTTTCCGCACGATGAACTCGCCGATCCGGTGTGTCTGCAGGGTACGGTGGTGTCGGTGGCGCTAAAACGCTTTGGAAGGAGATCGACTTTTGAACTTGTGCTGAGCGAAGGCGAGAGCACTGCGCTTAGCGCGATTGTGACTTGTCGATGGTTCAACATGCCGTATCTGCAAAAACAATTTCTTAAAGGCCAGCGGGTGGTCGTGCACGGCCGACCGAAGCGCAGTGGGAAACGTATCTGCATGGACCATCCGGAATATGAGATTATCGAGAGCGGGGAAGAGAATTTTATTCATCTCAATCGCATTGTGCCGGTCCATCCTGCGGGAGAAGGCGTTTCAGCCAGGATGCTTCGGTCCGCTATATTTCATGTGCTGAAAATGATGACGCAACTGCCCGAGGTGTTGCCTGAGTCCATGCGACGGACGGGCCGCCTGGCGGTGTTAGAGCATATTCATTTCCCGCCGGACATCGCGGCTTTGGGAGAGGCGCGCGAGCAATTGGTGGTGGAAGAGTTCCTGCGTATGCAACTGGTGCTGGGGCGTCGCAGGCGTGATCGTGTGCGCATGCCGGGCACGGCACTTCGTGCTCACGGCCAACTTTTTGCAACCCTGCGTTCCGGGCTGGGATTTCATCTGACCGGTGCACAGTGTCGTGTCATCGACGAGGTGTGCACCGATCTGAAGTCGGCTTCTCCCATGAACAGATTGCTGCAGGGCGATGTCGGCTCGGGCAAAACTCTCGTGGCTCTCGCTGCAATGCTTCATGCAGTGGAGAGTGGACATCAAGCGGCACTCATGGCACCCACGCAGATACTGGCCGAGCAGCATTATCTTAATTTCAAGCGCATGATGGGCGATCTGAATGTCTCGCTGGCTCTGCGCACAGGACAACGCAAGGAAACCACCGCACAACTGCCACTCTTTGGCGGCTCTTCGTCGGATGAAGCCGATATCGTCGTGGGCACTCACGCACTGTTGTATGGCGAGAATGTTTTCACCCGACTCGGGCTGGTGGTGATCGATGAGCAGCACAAATTCGGCGTGGCACAACGCGCGCGCCTCATCGCTCGCGGGCAGAACCCGCACATTCTTGTAATGACCGCCACGCCGATCCCCCGCACGCTGACCATGTCGTTCTATGGCGATCTGGACGTGTCGATCATCGACGCGCTTCCTCCGGGGCGTGGTTCGGTGCTCACGCGCATCCGAGATCGCAGCCGATTGCCAGGAGCGATCGATTTTCTGCGCGGCAAATTTGCCGAGGGGCGACAGGCTTACATTGTTTATCCTCTCATCGATGAATCCGAGGCCAGTGCCAGTAAGGCTGCGGTGGCCGAGTATGGCGAGTGGCAAAAGCATCTTGCTCCCTACCGCTGCGGGTTGCTGCATGGTCGCGTACCGGCAGAAGAAAAAGAGCGCGTCATGGCGCAGTTCCGCGCAGGGGAGATACACGCCTTGATCGCCACGTCGGTCATCGAAGTGGGCGTGGATGTTCCCAATGCGACCGTGATGCTGATTGAGAACGCGGAT
Source organism: uncultured Chthoniobacteraceae bacterium (assembly GCA_965365475.1). Taxonomy (GTDB): domain Bacteria; phylum Verrucomicrobiota; class Verrucomicrobiia; order Chthoniobacterales; family CAKUMP01; genus CBDUBV01. The sequence goes on from CBDUBV010000025.1 coordinate 12,407, forward strand.
CGTTTCGGGCTTGCGCAATTACACCAACTTCGCGGTCGTGTCGGGCGCGGTTCCCACCAGTCCTACTGCATCCTGATGGTGGATGAGGACGACGACGAAGCGGCGGATAAAATCCGGATTTTGGAGAGAACGCGGAATGGATTTGAAATTTCCGATGCTGACCTGGAGTTGCGCGGCGCAGGTGATCTGCTGGGCACCGCACAGAGCGGACTCCCTCCGCTGCGCCTTGGAGACTTGATTCGTGACCGTGCGCTCATGGAACGCGTTCGCGAATATGTCAGCAAAGTGTACCGTGTTGACCCCGATCTGAGTAAGCCGGAAAATGAACGGCTTCGTCATTTGGTTGTCGAAACTGACGACGTTTTGTTTTCCCATATCAGCTGACATGAAAAATTTGTTTAAGTTCATCCTCTTCGTTTTGATCCTCTCACTCGCGCTGGCTGGCGCGTATCGTATTTTTGAGAAACGAGGGCCAGACATACTTCCCTTGAGCGCTCGAGCGAGCGACAGCTACACGCCCGTGCAGAACACAAAGCTGGACCTTTCCAAACTCGACCTGCTCACTCAGCTCGACAGCGAGTTTGTGCAACTGGCAAAAGCGGTGACGCCATCCGTGGTCAGCATCAATACAAGTCGTACACTGCGGGCGCAAATGATCGACCCATTCGAGATGCTGTGGGGCAACCGGCGTCCGCGTGAGTTCCAGCAGCAACAGACTTCGCTTGGTTCTGGCGCAATCGTTTCGCTGGAAGGTCACATCATTACCAATAACCACGTCATTGATGGGATGGAGGAGATCAGCGTCCTATTAAGCGACGGGCGCCGATTCGATGCGGAGTTAATCGGCACCGATCCCGACACGGATGTGGCAGTATTAAAGATCGAAGCCGATAACTTACAAGCGCTGCCATTTGGCGATTCGGATGCGGTGCAAGTCGGGCAGATGGTGTTTGCAGTCGGCAACCCCTTTGGACTGGAAGAGTCAGTTACGCAGGGGATCATCAGCGCGATTGGGCGTCGAACCATGAGCGACAGCGGCAATGAATTCCTACAGACCGATACCGCGATCAACCCTGGGAATTCCGGTGGGCCACTTGTGAATCTCAAGGGCGAAATCGTGGGCGTAAATAATCATATATTTTCAAAAAGCGGAGGGTATCAAGGCATCGCATTTGCAATCCCGTCTAATGTGGCGCGGCGCACATTGGAGAGTGTGGTGCAGACCGGGCGCGTCGTGCGCGGGTATCTTGGCATCATCATGCAGCCTCTCACCTCGGAACTGGCGAACCATTTTGGATTGCCCGACGAGAATGGCACTCTCGTCGCGGAAGTGGTGCAGGGTTCTCCCGCGGATAAAGCGGGCTTGCAGGCGGGCGACATAATCCGCAAGTTTGACGGGCGTAACATCAAAGACATGATGGAGCTGCGAACCCGCGTGGGGCAGACGCAGGTGAACGAAGAGGTTGAGGTCGAGGTGTTTCGTCATGGTCGAGAAGAAATTTTGAAAGTGACCATTTTGGAAATGCCATCCACTTCCCAGATCGCGCAGCAGCGTCGTTTACCTGGAGGAGTGCGACCAAATAAACCACCGGCTTCCGATGTGCCCGCGGCAGGACCGCTCGAAGGAGTTGCGGTGCGGGATGTGACGCCGGCCATCATTCAGCAGTTCAATCTGCCCCCAAACATTGAGGGCGTGCAGGTGGTGGAAGTCGAGCAGGGTTCCCCAGCGGCACAGGTGTTGCAACCCGGAGATGTGATCGAGGAGATCGACCGGCGACCAGTGCGGAGCGAAGCCGAATACCTCGAGGTTGTGCAAAATCTTAAGCGGGACCAGCGCATCATGCTTTTCATATGTCGCGAGCGGACTCGCAGTTTCGTGATGATCGTGCCGCAGTAGTTGGTAAAATGACCAAGCTTCTGGCCATCGATCAGAGCACCTCTTCGACGAAGGTGTTGTTGTTCGATGCCATGGGGCACGTCCATGACTCCGTCTGCAAGCCGCACCTGGCGCACCATCCGCAACCTGGCTGGGTCGAACAGGATGCGGAAGAGATTTGGAGAAATGTGCAAGGCGGGATCGCTGAGTTGATCGAGCGAAATCCAAAGTGTGCAATTGCAGGAGTGACCATCGCCAATCAGCGCGAGACATTTGTCGTGATGGATCGCAAAAGCGGATTGCCGCTGCATCGCGCCATCGTGTGGCAATGCAGGCGTGGCGCAGACATCTGTCGTGCGCTGCCTCAGGCTGAACTCATAGTCAAACGAACTGGCCTCGTGGCAGACACCTATTTCTCGGGATCGAAAATACTTTGGCTGGTGCGCAACCGACCGGATATCGCCCATCGACTTGCCAATGGCAGCGCGGTCATTGCCACGATGGATGCTTTTCTCGTCCATCGACTCACTCGCGGCGACACTTTTGCAACGGATGTCACCAATGCCAGCCGCACTTTGCTCTACGACATTCGCCGACTGCGTTGGGACCAGGAGTTGTGCGCGATGTTTGAGGTGCCGGAGTTGGCGCTGCCCGAGGTGCGAGAGAGTGCTTCCTCCTTCGGAAGCACCAGCATCGGCGGGCTGGGGGAGGTGCCGATTGTCGGGGTCATGGGCGACTCGCAGGCTTCGCTTTTTGCGCAGCGATGTTTCCACCGGGGTTCAACGAAAGCAACTTTCGGAACAGGCACGAGCATTCTGCGCAATACGGGGGAGAAAGTGCCGGTTACGCGCAACGGCTCGGTCGCTGCGCTTGCATGGGTGCGGAACGGGCGACCAACCTACGCGGCAGAGGGGATCATCAACTACTGTGCCGCAACGATCGAGTGGCTTCGAAGCAGCTTGGGCATAATCACTCGCGCCGAGGATTCGGACGAGATGGCGCGGTCGTTGCAAGATAATGCAGGTGTGTATTGCGTCCCGGCATTTGTCGGATTGAGTGCACCGCATTGGGCACCGGATGCACGTGCCGCATTTGTTGGAATCACGCCAGGTTGTGGTCGGGCGCATTTTGTCCGGGCTGCCCTGGAGGCGGTGGCGTATCAGATTCAAGACATCCTGGTGGAGCAGGAGTGCAGTAGAATCCATGCGGACGGCAAGCCTGCTTCCAATCGATTTCTCATGCAGTTTGTGGCGGACATCACGCGGAAGGAGCTGCTGGTGGCTGATGTGCCGGAAACTTCTGCGTGGGGTGCGGCCATGGCGGGATTGCTGACGTTGGGCGTGTATAAAACGGAGGCAGATTTGGAAGCCATTCCTCAGCTGACAAAGATGTATCGGCCGCAGATGGCGGAGGTAGAGGCGCAACGGCTTTACGCTGGCTGGGAGCAAGCGGTCCGCCGCGTTCTCCTATAAGAAACTAAAGCAAAGGCGCGATCACCAGGCTGACGATGGCCATGACGTTGATGAGGATGTTCATCGATGGTCCTGATGTGTCCTTAAGCGGAGCGCCGACGGTATCGCCCACCACGCAGGCTTTGTGTGCGTCTGAGTTTTTCCCGCCATAATTTCCGTGCTCGATATATTTCTTGGCGTTGTCCCATGCGCCACCGGAATTGGCCATCATGAGAGCCAGCAACACGCCTCCGAGCAATGCTCCTACAAGAGCACCTCCAAGCACCTCAGGGCCTAGCCCGAAACCGATCGCAACCGGAGAACCCACGGCGATGAGAGCAGGCAGAACCATTCGTTTCAATGCCGCGTCGGTGGCAATGCGGATGCACGAAGCGGAGTCGGGTGTGCCGGTGCCCTCGAGCAGACCAGGTATCTCGCGGAACTGACGCCGGATTTCTTCGATCATCTCCTGTGCAGCTTCGCCCACTGCAGTCATCGTCACGGAAGCCACGAGAAACGGAATGAGACCGCCGATAAATATGCCCGTGAGCACGGCGGGCTCAGAGAGCAGCAGTTGGAATCCTTCGTGATGAGAACGCACCACGTTCACATACGCTGCGATGATCGCGAGTGCAGCAAGTGAGGCTGCACCGATGGCAAAGCCTTTGCCTATGGCCGCTGTGGTATTGCCTACTTCGTCCAAAGCATCGGTAATGTCGCGCGTGCCCTGGCCGAGCCCAGCCATCTCGGCGATGCCGCCCGCATTATCCGCCACTGGCCCGTAGGCGTCTATGCTCATGGTGATGCCGATGGTCGCCAGCATGCCCACTGCGGCAATGCCCACTCCGTAGAGCCCCGCCAGATGACTGGTGACAATAAGGATCACTGCCACGGTCGCGAGGGGAATCACCACGGATTGCAAGCCGACTGCCAATCCACGGATCATGACTGTTGCAACTCCGGTGAGTGCGCTTTTGGCGATGGAACGCATGGGCGCACCGCCGGTATAATATTCCGTGGCCAGCCCGATGAAAATACCGCCGACCGATCCGGCCACCACGCACCACCATACCGAGGATTGGATGCCAAGAGCGCGAATGATGAAAAACGCCGCGATGATCATAAACACAGCTGCACTGAGGGTCCCCGTGCGCAGAGCGCGAGCGGGTGCTTTGTTGGAAAAAGCACGCACCATCACAATGCCGAGCATGGAGCAAAGAAGCCCAGCGCTTGCGAGTGCCAGTGGCAGGAATAAGAGTGCGGAAGTGGATGTCGCCAACGCAGATGACAGCGCGCCGCTCAAGGTGGCCGCGATGGCCATGGAAGCGATCATGGCGTTGCAATACGACTCGAAAAGGTCGGCGCCCATGCCCGCCACGTCGCCCACGTTATCGCCGACATTGTCTGCGATGACACCCGGGTTGCGGGGGTCATCCTCTGGAATGCCAGCTTCGACTTTCCCAACCAAATCCGCACCGACATCTGCTGCCTTGGTAAAGATGCCGCCGCCCACGCGGAAGAAGATTGCCACGAGCGAGCCACCCATGGCGAACCCATGGATGATGTGAATATCCTTCGCTGAATCGCCGAAGAACACGAAGAGACCACCCACACCGAGAAGACCCATGGAAGCCACGGTGAGCCCCATCGTGGACCCGCCGAAAAAAGCGGTGCTCAAAGCGGCCGCAGCACCTTGGGTATTGGCGGCGATGGCCGTGCGCACATTTGCCTTGGTGGCTGTAAACATGCCGATGCAGCCCGCAAGCGAGGAGGCGAGTGCTCCAAGAAGAAACGCCAGGGATTCGGCGCGGTCTTTGAAAAACAGCAGGCAAGCAACAACCAAAGTAAAAATGCCGAGTAGCTTGAGTTCGCGGCTCATGAAGATCATGGCGCCGGAGTGAATCTCCTGCGCGATCATAGCGACCCTGCCTTCGCCGGCGGGCCGTCTGAGAATGAGAAACAAAATCAGGAAAGCCACCAGTAGCCCAAACAGACCGAGGAAAGGAGTAAGCGTGATAAAAAAATCAATGTTCATCGTATAAAAAAATGCGGGGGGTGGAGAGTAATCGGGCGGAATTAATACTGGCGCACGCTGCGCGCCGAGTGCCACCAGAGGTAATGCTCGCGTTCCAGTTCACCAGCGGACGGAAGCGGATAAAAGCGGAATTCCGATTGATCGCCTACATACACCCCGCGCCGAATGAGGGAGTAGGACAACTCATCGGGAGCCAGTTCGCGGAAGACGATCTTGGCCGCTTTGCCACCGTCTGCGAGCGAGACAAGACATTCGCGCAGATGCTCGATATTTCGGTAGGGAAGGTTGCCGGAATGACCCGCTGCGGGGTTGGTGGCGAGGTCGCCGAGGTGCAGGTCGGCGAAAACCAGGCGGGGGAGGGAGACAGCTTCTCGAGGATCGGTCACGCGTCTGCAGAATTCACGTGGCTCCAGCGCACTCGCTACGCGGGGAATAACGGGACAGAGTTCCTGGTAGTAATGCAGCCCGGTGGTGCTCGCATCCGGCGTGTAAGCAGCGGGTTGCAGTTCCAGGGTGAAGCCTGCGTGCGTGGTGAGATACAGCGATTCGAGTGCCTCAATGGGGAGTTGTGCCAGCACGCCATAGACAGCTACATAAGTGGAGCGGCGCGGCGAGCCATCGGCATGAGCCAGGCAGCGCGCCCGCGCTTTCTCCAGATCAAAATGTTGGGCGGCAATTTCTTCTTTAACTCGAAAGAAAATGGCGGGTCTCTCGGACTTGCGCGAAGAGCCGATGGCCATGTACATGCCGAATTTTTCGGGTGTTAATTGCGAGTAGATAAGCGATTCGGGAAGAAGCGACAGATATAGATAATTGGTATGCATGGAGGAAAAGCTAAATAGCCAGCGGGAAAGTGCCGAAATAGAACCATCTCACTTCTTCCCTGTCAATAGAGTGCATGAGATACAAAGTCAGTTTATCCCGAGCACTGCGAAAACGAAAATCTGACTGCAAGTTTGATTGGTTTTTCAAACAACAATGGAAGTGTGCAAAGGCAATTGGCTGGATTGTATATGAGCTGCTGAGGGGCAGTGAGCAAGCAACTCACGGTGCATGACTTTACTAATGTTCGGGAGGAACCGATGTCATATCATTGACGTTCGAGACAGTACCCATTTTCTGGCTCATATACACGATGGCTTTTCTCAGACCGCGTTGTACAAAGGTGTTGCGTTTGCCATATTCTCATGACTCGACCAAATATCGTATTTATCATCGCGGACGATGTTACTCCTGCTTACCACGGTTGTTACGGCGGGCCATCGATCACGCCTAATATCGATCGACTCGCCCGCGAAGGCGCGCTGTTTGCACGCTCGCACGGAGTTTCTCCGCTTTGCAATCCGAGTCGGTACTCCATTTTTACCGGGCAATATCCAGGTCGCGCATGTTCGGTGACAAATCGGAGCTGCTCTCCCGAGGAACCTTATTCCATTCATCAGAATGCGGATTTGCAGCCAACTACTCCGTCTCTGGCTCGACTGCTAAGCGACGCGGGCTACTTCACTGGTCATGTGGGCAAGTGGCACAGCAATTTTCAATATGCAGGCACCGCCAACGAGTGGCCCACTGGACGGTTGGGACCCGATGCCGATCTGGACGATCCTGAGATTGACAGTCTGCTTGGTGCGCTGCACGAGCGACATCGCGCAGTGGTTCGCGAGTGCGGTGGCTTTGCCTGGGCCGATGCCGTCCACTGGGGCAACCTCAATACCAATCATCCGCGGGCGATCCAGCACCACAATCCGGCCTGGCTTACTGACACAGCTTTGCGATTTCTGGACGAAGCCGCGTCACGATGCGAGCAGCCCTTCTACCTTCACGTGGCTCACACACTTCCGCATGGGCCCGATCCTGATCAGTCTCTTGGAGCAGACCATAGCTATACGCCCGCTGGGCGACTTCCACGCTGCCCATCGTCGCATCCGCCCGATTGCTCGGTGCTGGAACGCCTATCAGCAGCTGGGCTACAGACCAGCGGCTGCACTGCGTCCATCGCTGCGGGCATTGTCCAGGTGGATGACCAGATAGGCATTCTTCGACGACGCCTGGAAGAAATGGAGGTGCTGGATAATACCCTCTTTATCTACACTGCCGACCACGGCATCCACGGCAAAGGCACTTGTTACCGTGGTGGATGGCATCTGCCTCTGGTGATTCGCCATCCGCGCTCGATCGCAGCCGGGCGCTGTATCCCGCACGCCGTTTCGCATGTGGACTTTTTGCCCACCTTATGCGAATACGCCAATGCACGGGTGCCGGACGGATTCCTGGTGGACGGCATCAGCTACCGCCCTCTGCTCACGGGTGAAAATACTGCCTCCACGCGCGAATTCACTTATCAGGAAATGGGTGTGGCGCGTTCCATTGTATCCGGACGCTGGCATTACATAGTTTTGCGCTACCCGGAGAGTGTTCTTGCGGCCATGGCTTCTGCCGACTGCGCTGAGGCACCCAGCCTGCATGCATATGAAGACAGTTTTTTTTGCGATTTCAATTTTATCAACAAGCCTCACTATTTCGAGCCTGAGCAATTGTACGACCTCGATGCGGACCCATGCGAGCGGAACAACCTGATTCACGATCCTGCATATACTGAGTTGGCAGCGACCATGCGCGAGCAACTGCATCGTGTTACGGACACCCTACCTGGGCCCTATCGTCGCGACACGCCTCCTTTCCAAATGGGCCCGCGTTATCATCGCCTTGTGGAACTCCGCCGCCTTCGCACGCAACGCAGCGCGCACCATCCGCATGGGTTTGATCAGGAAAAAATCTACAATCTTTGTCTGCCAGATCCATTCGGCAAATGGTGACCAATCTTTAAAGCCCACCAGGGTGTCGAAGCACATATCTGCGGGCGGGACGGCTTTTCGTTGTCCAACGAGGGCCTTTGCCTCCCCCATGCCAACCTGTGTCGAATCGTAGTCCCGCGATGACTAGAAACACGTGGCCCTTGGTGGCATAGACCGTGATCCATTTTCCGTCGCCACGCCTGCCGTAATGCCGGAAACCGTGGGAGGTCATTGAGCCACTCATCAACCCTGCCGAACGCAGCACATAAGATGTCGCGCCTGAGCAATCGAAGCTGCTTGCACTGGTGCCATGCCCGCCGCCGTAGCGATAAGGTGAACCTGCAATCTGATTTGCCGCCGCGATGGCCAGCTTGACCGCACGTGGAGCGCGCTTGGGCGCAACCGCCACGCCATCCTGCAAGATAGCTGTTCTGCCACGAACAAATTTGTATTCATAGGAACGCGTGCCTGCGCAACCCGAGAGCAGAGCGATACTGATCAAGGCCAAGAGAAGTCGGGGCATTGCGCATTTTCTTTCACGCCCATGCTCCCTGCAAGAGCTTTTCATCGCACAGATAGCTCACTTACGCGCGTCGCTGTGGGGCTGCTCCGCGCATTGGCTCGAGTCTGGATCCGCACGTGCTCTCCCGGCTGTGGCATCGGTACCTGCACGCGTAGCGAATAGATTTGTCCCGGTGCCAAATTGTCGATTCCGCCTATATACTCTTTTTCCGCGACCATCGTATGCACGCTAATTTGATCCAAAACTTCTGTCCCGTGATTTTGCACCGTAAGCGTCGCTTGTGCTATGTTCTGCGCCAATGCGATCTCAGACATGTGATATGGCGCGATGCCAAGCCGACGTATGCCTGGCGTATCGCTTTCGCGAATTCTTTGGAGATTTAAAATGCCATGACCATACATCGGGTCGGCACCGGGAGCCCCCGCCTCATCCGCCATGCGTCGAAGCACCGCAGGAATCTGCCTGGCGGACATGGATGCATTAAGCATCCCTGCGACCGTACCTGCAACGAAAGGCACTGATGCCGAAGAACCGCTGAAAGGCGCCACCGATACAGCGTCCCAATGAGTGAGAACTCCCACGCCCGGTGCCACCACATCGAGCGACTCCCCATGATTGCTGAAAGAAGGCACCACTCCTTGTGCATCGGTGGCGCCCACAGAAATGACTTGCGGATACGCTCCAGGATACGACAGCACATCGAGGTGATCATTTCCGGCAGCCGCGACCATGACTACGCCGCGCTGCGCTGCATACTCGATAGCCGCCTGCAACACCCGGCTGTTCTGACTGCTTCCCAAACTCAAGTTTATAACGCGTGCTCCGCGGTTCACAGCCTCCACGATGCCTTGGGCCAATGTGAAGCTACCGCCCACCCCTGTCGCATCCAGAACTCGAACGTCCAGCAGCATTGCCGCCGGAACCATGGCGCGGTAGCCGTCTCCGCCCCCCGCAAGCAGATTGGCCACCGCTGTGCCGTGTGGATTCAATTTGTCCGCTCCTACCAGGTCCAAAGTCGCGACAACACGTTTGCCAGCGGGGCTTAGTGGATCAATGCCAGTATCCAACACGGCGATGGTAATTCCCTTGCCCCAATCAAGCACGTCCGGGGGCAGCCCGAGCCAATCCAGGGCATTGCCACCAAAACCCGAAAGCGTAGTCACATCCTGTTCGCGTGGATCGGGCTGGTCTGGGATGCTTACTAAAAAGTTTCCCTGCACCTGAGCTTCGGAGGTGTCGAGTCCATCCAAATCTCTCGAGCGCATTCTCACCGCATTGAGCGCAGGCAGAATGGACAGCGGCGATTTGCCGCTGACTGCAAGTTGCTTCAGAAATTTAATTCGCGCGGCATCATTGGAGAATACAAGAACCATTTCAGACTCGATCGGCTCATGCACAAACGCCAGGGTGGCTTTCCCCTCCGGGATTGCCGCCTCACTCACAATCACAGGGTCAGACTGCCTGTTTTGTGCGGTGACCGGCTCGGACGCGGTATCTTTCCATTGCCATACCTTGCCAAGGTGAAAACCAATGGCGACAAGCATCGCGATGGCAAGAATAAATTTGAAATAGTGACTACGCAGCATGTGTACACTACCCATAACACCACAGCTCACTTGTTGCTTCCATAAATTTGCAGCCGCAGCGTCTTTGACTTATAGAACTGTCAAAAACAGTGTTACCTGGAGGTTCGGCATCTAAGTTGGCGAGATTGTAAGAGTGTTTACAATTGTGTCGGAAACGTAACTTTACGTTTCACATGGTTTCGCCTTAAAACGCAATCCCGTCAGGGTGCGGCATCTCATCGCACCCGACAATCCAACCAAAAACCAACTAAATACCAATATGCGTTATACTTATTCGTGTCTTGCTGCCACCCTCGCAGCCTGTGCCTCAACCTTCGCCGGACAACCGGTGGCTAAAGAAATCGTGGAAAAAGAGGAGAAAAGTTTGTGCGATACAATTTTCTCTCTGCCCACCCTGTACCAAAATAAAGATAATGATGTGCTTCAGAAATTTGCCATCATTGGCAGGTACCATGGCCAATATTATTTCCTCGATTCCAATCAGGGCAACGCGGATGACTGGGAAAATCGGCGTGCAAGGCTGGGTGCATCGGCGGAACTGTTTCATTTCTTAAAATTTTCTTTCAACTTTAATGTGGATGTGGAAGGGGAAGGACGGTTTTTTGAAGACCTTGAGGATGCAGTCGCAGAGATTAAGCTTAATGAGAATTTTAAGCTCAGCATTGGCAAACAGAAAGCTCCGATCACTCATGAATGGCGCACATCGTCCAATAAAATTGTGACGTTCGAACGCTCCCGCATTGTAAATCAGACTGTTCCAGACAAAATGGGCGGTGCATTATTATCCTATAAAAAAGAAAACTGGCTCATCGACCTTGGTGCTTACACCAATTCCGTGGATGAAGACTGGGCTTATCCTACATTTGACGGCGGAAGCTCCTATTTCGCAAGTTTAGGGTATAAGTCTGCTGCTGGTCTTACACGGCTCGAATATTTGTATTCAGACCTCGATCCTAACGTAGATAACACACAGACACGTGGATATGAGCATGTGGTTTCTTTAAATCATAACTTTGAGTGGGACCGACTCGGGATCGTGGCAGATGCAATCTATGCCTCTGGCGATGCAGGCGATGTCGTTGGTTTGATCATTCTGCCAACCTACGACATCACAGATAAGCTAAAACTCGTCACACGCTACCAGGTGGCCACATCGGATTCAGATAGTGGGTTTTCCTTGCAGAGCCGCTATGAGCGCGAAGCTCCGGACCTGGTGACCAGCAAAGGTGACTTCTACCAGGCGCTGTATGCGGGGCTGAACTACTACATCTGCGGTGATAATCTAAAATTGATGGGCGGAGTCGAATATACCGATTTCGACCAGGCCTCAGGCGGATCGTATGATGCGTGGACTGTCTTTGGAGGCGTGCGTGTCTCCTTTTAACTCTAACGTCAGTTAAGGGCAAAAGAACGCCCCGGCAAGTGGAGCACTTCACTTGCCGGGGCAATATTTATATTCCAGAAGCCTTCGGTCTAACGCGAGCCAAAGTCCTGTAAGCCCCCCTAAGCGTCTCCTCCCTTCAATCCTCCGAGGCTACTTTTTCCAGGTATGAGCGGTATTCGTTTTTCGGCAACGAGTTAATGACCGATAAAAATTGTGCGTGATCGATGAAGCCTTGGTTCCATGCGATCTCTTCAAGACACGCAATCTTTAGCCCTTGTCGGTGCTCGATGGTCGCGATGTAGTTGCTGGCTTCGTTGAGGCTGCCTGGAGTGCCCGTATCCAGCCACGCCATGCCGCGTCCGAGCGGTTTTACCCGCAGTTGACCTCGACGGAGGTATTCAAGATTTACATCGGTGATTTCCAATTCTCCGCGGGCGGAAGGCTTCAATTCGTGGCAAATCTGCGTGATCTTCCCGTCGTAAACATACAGACCGGGAACTGCAAAGTAGCTCTTGGGCTTTGCGGGTTTCTCTTCCAGGCTGATTGCGTTGCCCGCTTTATCGAATTCCACCACCCCATAGCGCTCGGGATCTTTTACGGGATAAGCAAAGATGCACGCACCGTCGTCCATCGCGAGTGCATCGCGGAAAAAATCGAGATTACCGTAAAAAATATTGTCGCCCAAAATGAGCGTCGCGCCGACTCCTGCGAGGAATTTTTCACCAATCAAAAACGCCTGCGCAATTCCAGCAGGCTTCGGCTGGGCTGCATACTCGATCTGTAATCCGAGTTGATTGCCATCGCCGAGTAGCTCGCGGAATATGGGAAGATCCTTCGGCGTGGAGATGATGAGAATCTCTCGGTGTCCACCAAGCATCAGAGTGCTCAGCGGATAGTAGATCATCGGTTTGTCATAAACAGGCAGCAGTTGTTTGCAAACGATGCGGGTGAGTGGATGGAGGCGGCTTCCGGCTCCGCCGGCAAGGATGATTGCTTTGCGCATGGGTTGGGGCGTGGGTAATCCGAAATGTGAGTGTCTATGGTGAGTTGACAGTTTTGTAGTATTGCGTCTGTGGCAAGGCTATTCCGCCACAGCGTCGCGCACATATGGCCAAAGGCCATCCGCAATCACTTTCTGACCTTCCGCGTTGGGATGGATACGATCAGGCTGATTTAACGCAGCACTGCCTGCCACTCCTTCCAATAGAAATGGAATCAGACCGACGCTTTCCTCTTTCGCAACCTCCGGAAAAATCTTGGCAAATCGTTCTGTGTATTCTTTCCCCATGCTTTCCGGCATTTGCATTCCGGCTACGAGAATCTCGATACCGGGCTGGCTTTTCCTGGCTTTGCGGATGATGCCGCGCAAGTTCTCCTTGGTCTGCGCGGGCGGCACTCCGCGCAATCCGTCGTTGCCGCCGAGCGCGATCACCAGCAGGTCTGCGCCTTGCGACAATGCCCAGTCCACGCGGCGCAACCCTCCCGAGGTGGTATCGCCGCTCACACCCGCATTGCGGACCACATGCGGCAAGGCGTTTTCGCGGAATCTTTTTTCCAGTAAAGCCGGATAGGCCTGATCCGAGTCGAGGCCGTAGCCTGCTGTGATGCTATCGCCCAGGAAAACCACCTTCTGCGTTGCATCGCCTGTTGCGCTGGAGGCGTATGTCACCAATAGTCCCGCCATACATAATGCCGATGAGAAATTCATATTCCCGCGAAGATACGCCAGAACCCGATTCCGTCCAGCCCACGGGAGTCCTATCCGTGCGCAATCTGGGGCGGACTTATGTAAATAATGGGGCATCTCTGCGAGTCTTGCACGATGTGAATCTCGACATCGGTTCCGGCGAGACGTGTGCGATCGTGGGGCCCAGCGGGAGTGGCAAAAGCACGCTGCTGGGTCTGTGCGCGGGGTTAGATGATCCCGACTCGGGCAGCGTGCTGCTGGGTGGACACGATCTGTCAAAGTTGACTCTCGATGAACGTGCCGCGTTGCGTGGCAAGTTGGTGGGTTTTGTTTTCCAGAGCTTTCAGTTGCTGCCTACGTTGACTGCCGAAGAGAATGTCCTGGTGCCATTGGAGCTGCAAGGCATGGGCAATGGTTCCCGGCAGGCTGCGCGGGCGTTGTTGGAACAAGTGGGCCTGGGAGAGCGGTTCCGCCATTATCCCGCGCAGCTTTCCGGTGGAGAGCAACAGCGGGTGGCTCTGGCACGCGCGTTTGTGCACCGTCCCCGGATTCTGTTTGCAGACGAGCCCACGGGGAATCTGGACGCCGACACGAGCCGTCCGATTGTCGAGATGCTTTTTAATTTAAATCGTGAAGCAGGCACTTCGCTCGTGCTGGTAACACACGATCCTGAGCTGGCTCAGCGGGCGGGGCGCGTGGTGCGAATGCGCGGGGGCACCATCGTATCGCAGGAGATGCCAGATGGACAGTAAGCCGCAAGCGGTGGGTTTTCTGCGCTCGCTTTTCTCTCGATGGACATGGCGCATGGCCTGGCGCGAGAGTCGCAGCAATCGCGCTCGGCTATTGCTATTTGCGGGCTCTGTGGCGGTGGGCATCGCGGCGCTTGTGTCCGTGCAAGCTCTCAAAGACAGTGTCGAACGCGGTGTGGAACTGCAGGCGCGTGCTCTGCTGGGAGCTGATGTGCAGATCACAGTGCGGCGCCCTTTCACTGAGGCTGAAGTGCGGGAGGCTTCTCGTGGCGCGGCCCGTGTGGCGCAGGAGATTGCGTTCGCTTCCATGATGGAATTCGGCGAAGCGGGCTCGCGTCTGGTGCAAGTGAGGGGGCTTGCGGGGGCCTATCCATTTTACGGAGAAGTGAACACGCGGCCTGCCTCGGCGTGGGATGAAATGAAGGCAGGCAAAGGTGTATTGCTGGAGCCGGTGTTGATCGAGCAGTATCAATTGGAGCCTGGCGATACGGTGCGGCTCGGCGGCGTGGAATTCACGGTGCTGGGCGCGATAGCGAAAGGCGCGCCGCGAAGTGGTCGCTTTAGCGGATTTGCGCCAGAAATCTATATGGGGTTGGAGGGGCTGGTGCGCACGGGACTCCTGAACACACGTAGTCTTGCGCACTACCATCTGCAGTTGGAAATCCCTGGACCCGCGTCCCAGGCGGAAGAACGCAAGGCGGAGCTTGCGCGAACGCACGATGAATGGCGTGTGGAAACTCCTCAGGACCGTCGCGAGAACATCGGTGAGGCACTGGATCGTTTCCAGCAATTCCTGGGCATTCTGGCACTTGCGGCACTGGTGTTGGGAGCCACGGGGGTGGGGGGAGCTGTGCATGCACATGTGGAAAAAAAGTTACCTTCCATCGCGGTGCTGCGTTGTATGGGATGTTCGTCCGGCCGGGCTTTCGGTGTGTATTTCATCCAGGTGCTGCAATTGGGTTTGATCGCTGCTCTCGCTGGGACCGCAGCGGGGGTGGTGTTGCATGCAGTGGTGGTGTGGACATTTGCTGATGCTCTGCCGGTGAGTGTGGCAGCAGTTCCCGATGTGAGTGCAGTGATTCTGGCTGCGGCTGGAGGTGCGTTGGTCTGCTGGACTTTTGCTCTGCCTGCACTGTTGCGCGTGCGGCATAGTGCGCCGCGACCGGGCGCACAAGAGCCGACTTTGCCATGGCGATGGCGTTTGCTTTTGCCGGCATTTTTATTTGCCGCTGTGTTCCTGCTCGCGTGGCAGAATACCATGGTCTGGACGCGAGCACTGGGGCTCACCGTCGCGCTGGGCGGAGCCATCGGCGTGCTGGCGTTGCTGGCTCGCACCCTGGTGGTGGTGACCCGCCGTTTTACGCCCGGTTTTCTCCCGTATGAACTCAGGCAGGCATTGGCGAATCTACATCGGCCACAGAATCAGACATTGCTTTTCATCACATCGCTCGGGATGGGTGTTTTCCTGCTGGCGACAATTTACTCGGCGCGGAATCTCACATTGAACCGGCTGGATTTAAGCGACAAGAAAGACAGTCCGACGATCTATCTCGTGGATGTGCAGTTCGATCAGGCGGCGGGTGTGGTGGCATTGCTGGAGAGGCTGGAGTTGCCGGTGTTGCAGCGTTCGCCGATGGTCACCATGCGATTGAGTTCGATCAAGGGAGTGCCCGTGGAGACGCTGATGAAGCAAGGCGATATGAAACGCTGGGTGCTGCGGCGCGAGTACCGCTCCACGTATCGCGCGGACGTTTCCGCGTCTGAAAAGTTGGTGGCGGGCCGGTGGCATGGGGCGGGGCACGAGGGGTTGAATAACGTGCCCGTGTCGCTTGAGAAGGACATCGCTGCCGATCTGGGCGTGTGGGTCGGCGACACCTTGGGCCTGGACGTGCAGGGTGTGGCGATGTCTGCGGTTGTGACTTCTATTCGCGAGGTGGACTGGAGCAATTTTGGGCTGAACTTTTTCATGGTGTTCCCGCCGGGCGTTTTGGAGTCGGCACCCGGATTTGAGGTGCTCACGACCCGCACGGAATCGCAAAGTTCCTCGGGGGCATTGCAGCGAGCTTTGGTGAGAGAGTTTCCAAACGTTTCCGCCATCGACCTCACTGTGCTGCTGGAAACGGTGCGTGGAATTCTTGAGCAGATTTCCCGTATCACCAATGTGCTTGCTGGATTTGGAGTAGTTTCGGGAATCATAATTCTAATTGGTGTATATCTGAACGGGCGGGATAAACGATTGCGAGAAAGTGTGCTGTTGCGCACGCTGGGTGCTTCGAGTGCGCAGGTGCGCCGGATACTTGTCGCCGAGTACGCAGTGCTGGGACTACTCTCCGCAATCGTGGGGTTGATTCTGGCTAC
>CBDUBV010000026.1:0-28678 GCA_965365475.1 uncultured Chthoniobacteraceae bacterium
AAGGATTGGATTTCGAGGAGCTTCACCGGATGCAGATTGCCATCGCTCATCGCGCAGATGAGACACACGCGGAGGCAAAAAAGAATCCGCTGCGTGCCATCGCAGTCTGCGACAACCAAGGCCGCGAACATGTGTTGGAGATAGATGATACTGCTGCCTCAGAGAAAGAAGCACTTCTCGAACTCAACCGTCTTATCGAAGAGATCGATCCCGATGTCATTGAAGGTCACATGCTGTGCAACCTCACCCTGCCCAGCCTTGCTGCGCGCGCTGCCCGGCACAAGGTACCGCTCCTGTGGGGCCGCGACGCGAGCCGCGTGCGGTCGCGCTCCTCACGCATTCAGATTGCCGAAAAAACCATTGAGTTTACGAGATGGGAGATGCATGGGCGTCACGTGGTCGATCTATTTGTGCTCGCCCAGCTCTACGATGTAGGCAGCAGAGTTCTTGAAAGTTTCGAGTTGGCAGATATTGCCGATCACTTTTCCGTGCCCCTGGAGCAGGACGTGCTGTCCGCCGCACGTGCCATCGGCACCATCTGCGCTTCGCTAAGCCCTTCGCATTTCATGCAGACCCGCATGTTTCCTTTCAGCTACCAGAACGCGATCCTGCGAGGCAACGCCACGCGCATCGATGCATTGTTTCTGCGAGAATACCTGCGGCGGGGGCAGTCCATCCCTGATCTGCCTGTGGCAAAACCGTTCGAAGGGGGCTACACGGATATTTTTGAAACGGGCGTTATCCGCGATGTATGGCATTGCGATGTGGCTTCGTTATACCCATCCGTGATGCTCAGCTACAGGATTTTTCCGGCATCGGATAGCCTGCAGGTTTTCGAAGGTCTGCTCACGGATTTGCGCCGCTTCCGCCTGGAGACTAAACTCGCCTTGCAACAAACTGCACCCGGCCACGAGAAAGATAAACTGCAAGCACTGCAGTCCGCGTTCAAGATTCTCATCAACTCTTTCTATGGCTACCTGGGTTTTGCGCAGGGCCATTTCGCTGACTTCCAGGCCGCCGCTGATGTCACCAGCAAAGGGCGCGAACTCCTGCGCCAGATGGTGCAATGGTTGCGCGACACAGGTGCCCATGTAATCGAGATCGATACGGATGGAATTTTCTTCCAACCGCCGATGGGCGCGGTGTCCGACGAGTTGGAGACCGGGATGAACTCCGTGTTGCCCGAGGGTATCCGCGTGGAGTTCGACGCGCACTACCGGGCGATGTTTAGTTACAAAGCCAAGAACTATGCCTTGCTCACGTACGATGGGCGTCTGCTCATCACCGGCGCCGCTCTGAAATCGCGCGGGCTGGAGAAGTTTCAGCGGCAGTTTCTCGAACGGATGATCCGGCATTTGCTGGAAGATGAACCCGCCCGCATTGCGGGGCTGGAGGAAGAATTTGCTCGTGCCATCACGGAGCGCACATGGCCAGTGGAGATGTTTATGAAGACCGACACACTTCAGGAATCGCCTGCGAATTATTCCCGCAAGATCGCGGCATCGGCCCGCAATAAAGCAGCAGCTTACGAGCTGGCATTGAAGAGCGGACGGACATTTCGCAGCGGCGATCAGGTCAGCTATTACGTGACCGGAGAAAAGAAAAATGTGGCTGTGTATGACAACTCGAAACTGGCGGACGAATGGAATGCCGACCAGCGGGATGAAAACACCGCATATTACCTTGCAAAACTTGGGGAGCTGCGAAAGAAGTTCGCCGCTTTTCTGCCGCAACCATGAGCGATCATCTACAATCCGCCCGCACCGGCACGCTTCCAGCAAGCTGGCTTGGCCGCACCTGGCTGCGAATCAAGCGCTCCGTGTTATTCTTTATGATCCGCTTGTTCCGCGTGCGCGATGCCAGCGAACGCGTCGCGCGCGGATTCGCCTTGGGATTGAGCGTCAACTTTTTTCCCACATTCGGCTTCGGCGTTATCATCTCAGCCTTCATCGCACGACTTTTCGGCGGCAATGTCGTGGCAGGCATCATCGGTGGCGCGTCTGTGATGTTTTTCTGGCCAGCACTATTTCTTCTCAACGTCAAAGTAGGCGCCCTTCTCGTCTCCCCAGCTGTTCGCGTGGATGCGCTCAGCGACCTGACAGAGCGCACCATGAGCGGGCTGGTCTGGGGCCAGAGCTTCATGATCGGCGCCATCGTGAACACCATCCTGTTCAGCGTCACTGTCTATGTCGTGCTGCTCGCGATCCACTCCCGGTTCCGTCCGCTTGCACTCACTTATTTCCGAAGTCATGCATGCAATTATCGGAAAAATCCCATGTGCTAACTGGCCCGCTTTCGAGTCATGAAACAACTCAAACGTCTGGTCCTGGTCCTGTTTCATTTCACGTGGCTGTTCATGCTCCTCGGCCTTATCTGGGCTGCGTGGTATCTGAACACTGTCGGGCTCAGTAAAAAATGGCGCACGCTCGCAGTCGAAGAGTTTCGTAAAAACGGCGTCGAAGTAGAAATCGGCCGCATCACGCTCGATCCTTTTCGCGGGCTGATTGCCAAGGACGTGCGCGTCGCCGATCCGCGAGACCCCGGCCAGACGCTTGCTGCGATCAGCCATGTCGGGCTGGATATTAACTATGCCAACCTGCTTCGGCGTCAGACTTTTCTTAACAGCGTCGATGTGCGCGATGCCCGGCTGTCTGTGCCCATCGATCCCGCGACAACCAAAAGTGCACGAGTCAAAATCTCCGGTTTTTCGGCCAAAATATTTTTCCATCCAGGTCGCATCGATCTGAGCCAGGCAGCGTTTGAGTTGTATGGCATCCGCGTCCGTGCAGCCGGGTCCATTCTGACGCCTGGTGTATATCCGCCGCGCGAAAAGCCGCCCGATCCCGAGGCTGCTGCCCGCCGCAACGCACTCATCGAACGAATCCTCGCGGAGGCAGGTGAGCTGCGCTACACCGCTGCCGCTCCCACGTTGGAGATTCATTTCTCCGGCAATGCTGCCGATCCGGACAGCTTCCACGTGAGCCGGGCCTTGCTGCGTGCGGAAGGAATTATTCGAAAAAATATTTCTCTGCCCCGACTTGAGGCCGATGTCTCTTTCCACGACGGACGGTTGCGGCTCCATCGACTTCTACTTGCAGACAAAGCGGGAGAGTTGTTGGCAGAAGGGAAATACGATGTTCCAAATAAAACCGGCTCAGCGCGACTTCACAGTGCCATCGCATTGCCGGAGTTGGTGGACGAGTTTCTTGAGCGCGATCTTCTCACAGATGTGACATTTCAGGAACCGCCCGCGCTGGATCTGGAGATTGAAATGCAGCCAGACGGTAAATTTCTGTGTCAGGGTCGGGTTCGCTTGCGGAAATTCGCTTTTCGCGGAGCTGAATTCAACTCTCTCAGCGCTTCGTTTGCCTGGGATGGAACCCGTGCATTTATCGACGATCTCTTGATGAAACATCCCACAGGCGATGTCCGGGCGTCGGTATTGCGTGATCCGCAACGGACTCGGATCGATCTGGAGTCGGACATCAGCCCGGCGGCATTTGCCACGTTGCTTGAAGGCAAGGTCGCACAGATGATGAGCGAGTGGGATTTTCGCGGCAGCACGATTGTGGATGTGCAAGGAGAAGGCCCGACGGATAATCCAGCGCTGTTCACTTTGGATGGCGCACTGCGGATTACGGACGCTTCTTTTCGGGATGTTTCTTTTCTGTCGCTCGCCAGTGCAGTGCATATGTCCGAGCGCCAGATCACCTATTCCGATGTGCACTTGCAACGGGCAGAAGGACAGGCCAGCGGAACGTTTGTGTATGATTTCGGGCGGGGTGAAGCCCGGCTGGCAGGGGTAAAGATGAACCTCCATCCGCCGGATGTCGCGACTTGGGTGGACGCCCGTCTGGTGCGTGACATCGCTCCCTACCGCACGCGCGGCGTGCCCTTCGTGGAGCTGGACGGAACCGTGAAGATAGGACCGGGCAACGCGAATCAACTTCTTGTCAAAGTGCATTCACCCGAAGGCATGTTCTATAATTTCGCAGGAAAAGATCTGCCCCTTGAAAACGTGCGTGGAGAACTGCATTTCAATGGTCCTCGTTTGAAACTTCACGATGCTCGTGCCCGCCTGTTCGGGGGCGATGTGAGTGTCGAAGCGGACATCTCAATCGTGCGGGAGAATCCCGGACACACCGCGCGCATTGAGGCCGACGGTGTGGACTTTGAATCGCTTACGCGGCTGTATTTTGACTACGCCGACAGCAAAGGGCGGATGAGCGGCGATTATGCCTACCGCATGGGAGACGGCCCGCGAGAGATGACGGGCAGTGGACGGGTGCAAGTGGTGCAGGGGAATGTATTTGCGATCCCCGTGCTGGGGCCGTTTTCGGGTATTTTGAACAACCTTGTACCGGGCATGGGCTTCACCATTGCCCGCAAGGCGGAAGCCACGTTCACGATTGACCGGGGAGTCATTCACACGGACGATTTCGAGGTGGAAGGCCAGGGGTTCAGCCTCTATGGGCAGGGTGATCTTTTTTTTCTGGATGACAGGATGGACTTCAGTGTGCGGATCAATGCCAGAGGAATGCCAGGAGTGTTGCTTTTCCCGGTGAGCAAACTTCTGGAATATGTGGCGGATGAGAAACTGACCCGGCCCAACTGGCGTCCCAAAAACCTCCCGCGCCGCGCCCGGTGATAAAGTGGCAGAGAGGCTGAGTGTGCTTGTGAAACACTCTGCTGGTGGATGCGCGACGAAGACAGTGTGACGCTTTGGCTTAAAGAGCTTTTTTCGTCTGCGAGCGTTTTTACATTCAAGGCGAGGAGGCTTTCTGCACCGTCCGCAAACCCACGGTGCCCACACTGAGCTGAAGCACGTCGGCAGCGATACGCAAGAAACGCTCGGCAGGATCAGTGAGCGCGACTTCCAACGCGCCAGGACTTTCCGCCATCTGGGGCTCCAATAATTCGGCCACGGCGCGTGCACAGTTTTCAGCGGAATCCACCAGCGTGATCCCAGGCCCAGCTTTGCGCGCGATCGCACTGCGCAACAGCGGATAATGCGTGCACCCCAGCACGAGCGTGTCGATGCGCTCTTGCAGCAACGGCTCCAGATACCGCTCGATGATGGCATCGGTCACGGCATCCTCCAGCCAGCCTTCTTCAATAAGCGGCACGAGCAAGGGGCACTCTACGGCGAACACTTCCGCTTCGGGCTGAATATTGTGTATGGCTGACTCGTAGGCTTTGCTGCGAATGGTCGCCCGGGTGCCAATGACGCCGATGCGTCCATTGCGCGTGGAATCCACCGCAGCCCTGGCACCGGGATCGACCACTCCGAGCACTGGCACGCGGATGAGTTCTTTCAGCCGCGGCACTGCCAATGCGGAGGCAGTGTTGCAAGCGACCACGATCATCTTGGCACCCTCCGCAAGCAGCAGACCCGCGATCTCGACGCTGTAGCGTTCTACAGTTTCCCGACTTTTTCCACCGTATGGCACACGCGCGGTGTCGCCGATGTAAATGATCGACTCGCAGGGCAGCAGATTGCGCAGAGCAGAGACGACGGTGAGCCCGCCGATGCCGGAGTCGAATACGCCGAGCGGTCGGCGGGGCGTGTTAGTTTTGCAGGATGACTCGGGGCTCATCGGTCGTGGGTTCCGCACTGACCCGCTCGCCTATGCGCCGAATCGGAGTGCCCGCGACTGCTGCACGGTAATTTTTCACGGCATCCACCACCGCGTAAGCCATCTCTTGGCGGAAGGTCGCGGAAGCGATGCGCCGACTGTCTTTAGCGTTGCTGACAAAGCCGCCTTCCAACAGCACACCCGGAATGCGCACGTTGCGAATGACGTGGAAACGTGCGCGCTTCACGCCGCGATCTGGCAACTGCAACCGCCGCAGCAAGGAAGCGTGGAATGCGGTGGCGAGTGCGATGTTCTCCGCGTCGCGCGCATTGCCAGGCGCGAGCGTGAAGTCGGAGGCTCGCGCTTCTGTCTGATTGGTCGAGGGCACACCGCGTGGCGCCAGGGAGTA
Organism: uncultured Chthoniobacteraceae bacterium; assembly: GCA_965365475.1. Taxonomy (GTDB): domain Bacteria; phylum Verrucomicrobiota; class Verrucomicrobiia; order Chthoniobacterales; family CAKUMP01; genus CBDUBV01. The sequence continues at coordinate 5,986 of CBDUBV010000026.1, forward strand.
AGTCTCGATGCCTGTGGCATCATGGTTGCTGCTGGAATTAAAGTGAACACTGATGAACAGCGCGTTCGGATATTTGTTGGCAAACGCTGCGCGCTGCTCCAGCGGGACAAACACATCGCGCGTGCGTGTCATTTTCACATCGTAACCCAGCCGCGTAAGCAGCTCGCGAGTGCGCATGGCGACATCCAGCGAAAAATCCTTTTCATTGCCCCACGTGCCTCGCGCACCGAGATCGTGCCCACCATGACCGGGGTCTAGAATGATGGTTTTTAATTCTCCAGCACCCTTTATTTTGCTGGGCCGCAATACGGGCTCCAGCAATTTGCTCAGGTCCATGCGGCTGATCACGATCTGGCCATCCACTTCAGCTACGGGATAACTGAGGATGAATTTCACATTGTTAATCAACAATTCACGCGAGTCCACCTGGCCTTTGATGCTGCTGCGCGGCGTGTTCAGCGCAAAATCTTTTCCAGCATGCGTCTTCTGGGTGAAGCCGTAGAACTCGGCGACATTATCCAGCGTGACGTGATCGCGGTTCTCGTGCTTTACCAGCTTCCACTGCACCGCGTCCGCCATGGGACACGCCAGCAAAGCAGTAAATAAGATTACAAGAGACCGTTTCATCGATAAGAGCAATGTGCACGCGCATGATATTGATGACAAGAGATTTTGCGTTTGCACATGGGGGTGATAGATAGTGGACTTTTTTTCTATGGGGCAACTTTCGAAAACATACGAACCGGCAGAGATCGAGTCGCACTGGTATGGCCAATGGGAATCGGATGGCGATTTCCATGCGGATGCCAGCTCCGACCGTGAGAGCTACAGCATCGTGATCCCGCCGCCGAATGTGACCGGTGTCCTCACGCTCGGCCACGTTCTAAATAATACCATCCAGGACATCCTCGCACGGCGCGCTCGGATGCTGGGTAAGGAAGTGCTTTGGCTGCCAGGGACCGATCACGCCGGCATCGCCACGCAGAATGTGGTGGAGAAATCGTTGCGTAAATCGGGCGAGATCAAGCATCGTGACGACCTGGGCCGGGAACAACTGGTGGAGCGAATCTGGGATTGGAAGCGGCATCACGGCGGCATAATCATCCAGCAGTTGCGACGGCTCGGTGCCTCCTGCGATTGGGCGCGGGAACGTTTTACCATGGACGCGGATTACAGCCGGTGCGTGCAGGGAGTGTTCGTCGATCTTTTCAATAAAGGCCTCATTTACCGCGGTAAACGCATGGTGAATTGGTGTCCGTCGAGCCTCACCGCACTGAGCGACGAAGAAGTCGTGATGAAGCAACAGCAGGGCACGATGTATCATTTCCAAGTGGAAGTGGTGGAAGCGCCTGGCACCTGGCTCGTGATCGCCACGACCCGTCCGGAGACGATCCCTGGAGACACGGCGGTCGCGGTGAACCCGAAGGATGCGCGGTATGCTCACTTGATCGGATGCCATGTGCGACGTCCGTTGCCATTGGAGGATCAAGCGTTGCTGCGGATCATCGGCGATGAGCAGGTGGACTATGAGTTCGGCACCGGCGTGCTGAAAGTAACTCCAGCACACGATGCCACGGACTTCGCAATCGGGCAACGCCATGGCCTGGAGGTGATTGATATTTTCCATCCTCATGCCGTGCTCAACGAGCTGGCTGGCACGGACCTCGCCGGGCTGGATCGGACGAAAGCGCGAACTCGTGCGGTGGAACTCCTGCGTGAGTCGGGCGCGCTGGTAAAAGAAGAGCCTTATGCAAACAGCGTGGGCTACTCGGAACGCGCCGACGTCCCAGTGGAACCGCGCCTAAGTGAACAGTGGTTTTTAAAATACCCAAGCCGCGAACAAGCGCGGACGGTCGTGGCAGAGGGGCGCATGCGCTTCCACCCCGCCCGCTGGGCCAAGGTCTATGACCACTGGATGGAGAATTTGCAGGATTGGTGCATAAGTCGCCAGTTGTGGTGGGGTCATCGAATCCCTGTGTGGTATCGCGATGACGAGATGCGTTGCCAGATCGACTCCCCCGGTGCCGACTGGGTGCAGGACTGCGACGTGCTCGACACTTGGTTCAGCTCGTGGTTGTGGCCTTTTGCCACCATGGGTTGGCCCGAGAAAACGCCGGAACTGAAAAAGTTTTATCCCACTTCGGACCTGGTTACGGGACCAGACATCATCTTTTTCTGGGTGGCTCGCATGATCATGGCAGGCTACGAATGGATGGGCGAGATGCCATTTAAAAATGTGTATTTCACAGGCATCATCCGCGATAAACAAGGTCGGAAAATGTCCAAGTCGCTCGGCAATTCGCCCGATCCGCTGGACCTCATCGACGCGTATGGTGCCGATGCGCTCCGAATGGGAGTCATGCGATCCGCGCCTCTCGGGCAGGATATTTTATTCGATGAAAAAAATGTGGAGCTGGGGCGAAATTTCTGCACCAAACTCTGGAATGCCTGCCGGTTCCGGCAGATGATGGACGCCGAGGGCGTGCACCCGATCGAAGGCGAGATCACCCCGGCATTGCTGGGCACGGGAGATAAATGGATACTTCTGCGCCTTGACCGCGCGATCCGCGAGCTGGATGAAGCATTCGAGGCCTACCGGTTCAGCGATGCGGCAGCGGTGTTGTATCGGTTTTTCTGGACCGAGTTCTGCGACTGGTATCTGGAATCCAGCAAAGCCGCTCTCACAGGTGCGAACGACGGACGCAAAGCAAATACACTCGCAGTGATGGATTTTGTCCTTGGCCACACGTTGCGGCTGTTCCATCCGTTCATGCCGTTCATTACAGAAGAGCTGTGGCACGGGCTGGGATTTCATCAGGATCTGCCCGCTGAGCAAGGCGGACGCACGATTCAGTTTGCACACTGGCCCACGCCGTTGGGTGAGGATTTTCTCTCGCACTATGGCCTCGATGCGGGCGCGGAGATGATGGCAGAGCGATTGCACGCCACCGTGACAGCAGGCCGCGGGCTGCGCCGGGACGCGGGAGTCCCAGCCAGCAAGCGGGTGCGATTCGTGCTCGTGCCCACGGAGGCAACATTAAGCGCGGAGGATACGCAGGAACTCGCCGTGCTGCTCAATGCGCAACCGCTGGAAGTGCTGCGCCACTTCGATGCGCCCAAAGGCACTCCGAGCACCATCGCAGGCCTGGGCGAACTGTATTTGCCACTGGAAGGCCATGTGGATCTCGACGCAGAGCGGGTGCGTCTGGAAAAAGAAATCGCTCGGGTCGAAGTGGAGATCGCCAAGGTCCGCACGAAACTGAGTAACGAAAATTTCACGCGCAACGCACCGGCGAAAGTCATCGAGGAGCATCGTCAGCGCGAATGCGATTTTGTCGCTGCACAGGAGAAGCTCCAGGCCACGCTAGCAGACCTCGCGGGCTGAGGGAACTGTTTGCCGACAACAGAAACTTTCTATATGACTTGGTGCGATATGTCGCGATTCGCGTGCGCTCTAACCTTACTCATTCCCTGGCTCTGCTGTGCGCAGCAGCCAGCGCTGGACTCCGCGCCTGCTGAAGAGCGTGTGGTGCCCGATGAACACATCCGCGAAGAGCTGGGCGTCAATGCATTTACCGCTCCAGCCATAGCCGAGGTCTTTCAAGTGCTCGATCTCATACGCCCGCTCAATTACGAAGCATGGAAGCGCCCTCTGGACGATGCGCAATATCCCGACCGCATCCAGCTTGCACTCAATTTCGGTGTGTTGATCGCGGAAGGCTTTTTTGCAGTGGAAAATGAAAAACGGCAAGAGATCGAGGACATCGGCCGATTATTGCTCAAGCGCGGAAATGCAATCGGGGTGGGCGACAGGATCACCCGCCATAGCAAACGCATGCTCGCGCTCTCAGGCACGGGCGATTGGAAGGGCTTGCGCACGGAACTCGCCAAGACCCAGACCGATGTGGAGAACTCTTTGCTGGAATTGCGCGACGAGGAGCTGGCGCACATGATCGCGCTTGGCGGCTGGTTGCGCGGGCTCGAGATCGTGGTCCGTGCGGTCAATGCGGATTTTAAAAGCGAACACGCGGAAATCATCCGCGACGTGGAGAAGGTGGATTATTTCATCGACCGGCTCGACACATTGCACCCGGATGTAAAACGCACGCCGCTTATCAGCGGGATCACATCTCAATTAAAAACCATCCACCGCATATTCACTGCACGGCCTGATAAACCGCTGTTCCCCTCGGACACAGCGGAGGTGGAAAAAATCATCGTCGCCCTGAACGAGCGTCTGCGCGAGCCCTAGCACGCGCGCGTCCCCGCACCGCGCCTATGTGGCATCTGGCGCAGCCAGAGCTGGATCAGGCGCAGCATATCATGAGCACACTAACTCGAGTCTTTTCCTACATCCGCCGCTATCCAGGCCTGGCAGCCGCTACGCTGCTCTTCGCCGTGCTATCGACCATCCTGGTGCTGGTATTTCCCAAAATCACGCAGGTGTTGATCGATGACGTGATCGCCGGTGGACGCAGCGAGTTGCTGCTGCCGATGGCATTGGTCGCGCTGGGTGCATTTTTTCTGCAGGATTTTTTTAATGGGCTCCGCATCATCGTGAACAATGTCTTCGAACAGAAAGTGATCTTCGATCTGCGCAGCGATCTCTACGCTCACATGCAATCTCTGCCGCTTACATGGTTCGACAATCGGTCCACCGGCGATCTGATGACGCGGGTCATGGAGGATGTGAATTCCATGGAGCGCGTGTTGATCGATGGCATCGAGCAAGGCACGGTCTCCGTGTTGCAGATATTGGCAGTGGCCGGCATGCTTTTTTATTTTAACCCGGTTCTGGCCGCATGTACGCTTATTCCGGTGCCCTTTCTACTGGGAGGTGCACTGGCCTATACGCTCACAGCGCACCGCCGATACCGGTTGCAACGTCAGGCCGCATCGGCGATGAACTCGCTGCTGCACGACAACCTGGCAGGCATCCGACAGATCAAGACTTACGTGCGCGAGAACGAAGAGCACGCGCGTTTCAACCAGGGAAGCAACCGCCTCCGGGAAGCCACGTTGGTCGTCATGAAAGTGTGGGCTTTGTATAATCCATCGATGAATTTCCTCACGTCCGCAGGCCTGGTCATCGTGCTCGGAATCGGCGGCGCGAAAGTGCTCGCCGGCGACATGCAGACCGGCACGCTCGTGGCGTTTCTTGCCCTGACGCGATTTCTCTACGAACCAATCGGGCGATTGCATCAGCTCAATCAATTATTTCAAAGCGGCCGGGCGGCTGGAGAGCGCGTGTTCGAGATCATGGATACACCGTCAGAGCCGGGCAGCGCGGAGCGCGATGCTGAGGTGGTGCTGCGCGGCGATGTGCGTTATCAGGGGATTGCGTTTGCTTATTCCGAGGAACTTCCCGTGCTGCGGGATATACATCTGCACGCCCTGCCAGGCCAGACCGTGGCTTTGGTGGGGCCTACAGGCGCAGGTAAAAGCACGCTGGTTCATTTGCTCAACCGATTCTATGAGTTCGATGCGGGCGAGATTTTCCTCGATGGCCAACCGCTCAAAAGCTATTCCCGCTCCGATCTTCGCGCCAACATCGGGATGGTCACTCAAGAGAGCTTTTTATTTAATGGCTCTTTCCGGGATAATCTCCGACTCGGCAAACCCGACGCCAGCGACCACGAGATGCTGGAGACGCTCCGCATCGCAAACGCGCTGGCACTGGTGGAAAAGCTGCCTGCCGGTCTGGATACCCAAGTCGGCGAACGCGGCGTCCGCCTGAGCGTGGGTGAAAAGCAGCGCATATCCATCGCCCGCGCCTTGCTGAAAAACCCTCCGATTTTAATCCTCGACGAAGCCACTGCGAGCGTGGACACCGAGACCGAAAGGCTTATCCAGCAGGCATTGGACCGGCTCATGGTCGGGCGAACAAGTTTCGTGATCGCGCACCGCCTATCCACAGTGCGCAATGCGCACCAGATTCTTGTGCTGGATCATGGACGCATCATCGAGCGCGGCACGCACACTGAACTCATGGCGCTGGAAGGTTTATATGCGAAGTTGTGCCAGAGCAGTTTTATGGGAGGGTAATCTGCATAGCTTTTAAAAAGTAAATGTCAGATAACATCATTCACGTCAGGTTGCAGCGCCCGGTCGATGGAGATTGGGCGTTTGTTCTTCTGCCTCGCAATGTCAGCGACACACAACCTTCCCGAGGAATCACCGCCGTGCAAGGCACCCTCAATGGAGTGCACTTCCATGCGATGCTGGAACCAGACGGACAGAAAAGCCATTGGCTGCGCGTGGAGCACGCGCTTCGGGAAGCTGCGGGTGCGGCTATCGGCGACATGGTCTCGCTCACAATCACGCCATGCGAAGACGAGCCCGAACCGGAAATGCCCGCCGACCTCGAGCACGCACTCGCATCCGATACCAAGGCGCAAGCTGTATGGAAAACGATCACGCGCAAAGCGCGAAGAGACTGGATTCACTGGATCGTCTCGCCCAAGCGCGCGGAGACACGTGCCCGGCGCATTGAGAATGCTTGTTCCATGCTTGCCGCCGGGAAGAAACGCGTTTGCTGTTTCGATCGCTCAGGGTTCTATAGTAAAAGTCTCAGTGCTCCCCAGGCCGCTTCGGATTGACGCATGGTCCGTGCCCCTCGACGAGCTTTACTCCACACTCAATCCTCGGGTGCGCCCGAGAAAATCTTTGCATGCTCGCGACCCTAGAAAAGCTCCCAGGCGCAACCAGATGTTCGCCGCTAAAATCCGCTGTGCGGCGAGTTGTTTCTCCGCTGCTTTCCGTGCGGATTGCGTTTCCTTGAGTTCTTTCGATAGTTGCGCCACCCGCTCCGCGAGGCCCGAACATTCCCCCAAGGTCTCGGCATTCGAATGCAGGTTCACCGACGCTTTGTTTGGAAATTGCGCCAGTTCAGGCAAGCCGAGAACTTTGTCCAGAATCCGTTGCTGCTTGTCCGCATCCAGCGCCGCAGCCAGCTCCGCAATTAGCGACTGGAACACATCCATACGGAACGCCGAGACATTGGCCCACGCAGTGCGGAAGTAAGCTGCCGTGCGAGCCCGGATAGCGGGATCGGCCTGGAGCGGAGCAAATGCGCGGAGCAGGTCGAGGTTCATCACGATCAGTTCCCGCGCAAGATTCTCTGGCTTGGTGGAGATGGTGTTGCTGCCGTGCACGCGATACTCCAGCAATGGCTCATGCACTATATGCAGCTCACCCTGCGCCGCAGCAAGCACGAGCAGATAGTAGTCGTGAACATAGCGATAGGCGCGAAAAGGATGCTCCAACAACCACGCGCGCCGAGCCACGAAATTGCTGGTGGTGCCAACGAAATTGCACAAGCCAAGCCATTCGGGCAGTGTAAGATCACCGCTAGCCGGCGACCAGGCTGCTTGAAACCAATGGTTACGCGGTTCACTTGGCGGCAGCGGACTATTGGTGTCGTCAATGAGACTCAGCCCGGTGCAAAGCAACTGAACTTCTGGACGCGAATCGAGCGTGCGCAATATCCGCTCCAGTCGCTCTGGCAGATATCGATCGTCCGAATTTAAAATAGCGACCACATCGCAGTCGTCCGCGAGCGAGATGCCACGATTTAAGGCGGTATGGGCTCCACCATTCTCCTGCTCCACGAGGGTGATGCTGCTCTCGTTTAAGTTGCGGACCTGCTCCACCGAACCATCGCGCGATCCATCATCCACAATGATGATCCGCTCGGGAGGTCGAGTCTGCGAGAGCACGGAATGCAGCGTGTCCACGATGAACCTCTCGTGATTGTAAAGCGGGATGACGACAGCGGTGCGGCTCATGGACATTCTTCAGCGTTCCGGGATCGGATCAGGGATGTGTGGCTCGGGATCGGCACCTGTGTAGCGCACCACGCGGATTGTGGTCAATGCTTCCTCAAGCCCTGGAAACTCCGCGACCTGCGCGAACAATGCAGGATTTTCGACAAAAATGAAATTGCCAGGGTTGCGTTTGCGCGCCACATCCCTATTCCCATATACGATGAACATGGGCAGGCCTGTGCTGTGGGCCTTGCGCAGCAATTCGACAAAATGCCGTGGCCTTTTTAAAAAATAAATATGCGGATCGTAAAACGAGGCCTCAATCCAGAATGATCCGGTGAGGATGGACTCGTGGGGCAAATCGCCCGATGGGTTGGTGCTGCCGCGAACAAATTCAATCGCTGCTTTGGAGTTTTCTTTCGTGTGCGTGCGGATCACTTGAATTTGTTGCCACGTGAACGCAGCGTAAAAAACGGTTACCAAAAACAGAAAAACGATGGTGGCGGGGCGGGAGATTTTTTTTAACGCACCCAGCGAAAGCGGCCAGGAAAGACCTACCGCCGCGAGCATGAGAAATCCGGGCAGCGCAAAGATCAGATACCAGATAAAAAGATACGTGTGCGACATCCACGCGTGAATGAACCCAACTGGGGCGGGCAGGAGTAGCAAGGCAATTAGCAACCCGGAGAAACGGTTGTTGGATAAAATCAGGCGGAGCGCACCAGCCAGAATTACCAGCGGGAGCAGCACCCACAGGATGAAGCCTGCAGGGATGCCCTGTGCCGTGAGTGACGCGATGGTGATGTGCGCAGGATTTCCCGGGGAATCGCTTTGAAGAAGCATGCCCGTGGAGAGATAGCTCCAGAAGTTTGGTAGATAATCTGCTTTCACCTGCACGTTCATTCGCTCGCTGGCCATGTGCTCGAGCTGAGCGATGATCCATGGCCCCTGCACCAGACTCAGCACGGATACCGTGATCGCATTAGCCACAAGCAATCGGGAAACCCAGAGCCAGCGGGGTGTGCATTTCCACAAGCAAAAAACAAGCGTCGCCAGGCCGGTCACAGCGGAAGCATAGAGCGAACCCGCGTAGGCCAGCAGCATGAGAGCCTGCGTCACGCCATGCAGCAGCCACCAGCTCCATCGGTTCTCTTGCAACGCCCGGATCAGAAAATACCAGCTGGCGACAAGAAAAAGAAACATCAGCGCATAACCCCGGCCCTCTGCCGTGTAGCGCAAATACCACGGGTGCACGCTGGCAAGCATCATGGCAAACAGCGCGGATCGCTCGTAGCCACACTGCGCAAGCAGCAGCCCCATGAGGCCCACTGCCAGCACACCTGCAATCCACGATGGAAACCGAAATGCAACTTCTGAGAACGCGCGCTCGTTGGCACCGGTCAGCGTGCGCCAGGCAGTCAGCGACACGCGGCTCGCCATGGAAAAAAGCACATGATTATTGCCCAACGGGTTCGCCCAAAGTGTGTGGGCCCATGTCACGGGCTTGAATTTTGGCTCGCCCGATTCGCGATCTTCAAACCTGCCTCGGATGTAAGTGCGCAGCGAATATTCCTCGTCATTATACACACTCAAATCCATGCGCGACCAGGAGAGCGCCCCTGTGAGTGTGCAGGCGATTAACAGCACTGCGATAAACAATGGGCGCACAGGCGTATTCACGGGATCACTAATGACTGCGTCGGAAGAGCGTAGGAGCCACCAGCGTCTCGTGCAAAGCAGAGTGAGCTGGATCATAAAAAACGCCGCAATACCATACCAGGAGCCGACTCGGGCAGTGCGCAGGAGTCGCTCTGTGGTTGTGCCATCCTGCAACAGGTGAAGCTCTTTGGCCCAACCTGCATTATCAACTAGAAAAATAAGCGCACTGATCGCGAGCAGCGAGAGCAACACCAAAACGAGATGGTCCTTTCCCCAACGTTCAGCCATTTTCGCATATGTTAATCCCATATTTGAGAAGCAAAGCATACGAACCGGGCTCTATAACGCAAGCGAACGGGAAAGAATCGGTGCAGTTAGAGGGTCAGATGGTTTTTCCCCATCGTTTTTGACATCGGCACGGGATGTGCTTTTATAAGAAAACATGTTTAGTTCCCCAATTCTTAAAACATGTGTGGTTGCCGCTTGCTTAAGTCTTTTCTCAAGTGCGATTCACGCCGACGTATTTTCTCAGGGTCAACCGACTGATGAAGAACAATATTTCCTCGAGCTGGTGAACCGTGCGAGGTCCAACCCAGCTGGCGAAGCAGCAATGCTCGGGATCGGACTCAATCAAGGCTTGCCACCGGGCACAATCTCTCCTGCGGCAAAACAACCCCTGGCTTTTCACCCTTCTTTGCTAAATTCTGCGCGGTCTCATAGTCAATATTTGCTAAATACCAATAACTTCACCCACACTGGGGCAGGCGGCACCAGCCCCAGCCAACGCATGACCGCTGCGGGATATCCTTCTAATTCATGGACCGCTGAGAACCTGGGCTGGACCTGGCTTCCTGGCGGCACCGACCCTACAGCACTGATGCACCGCATCCACAGAGGATTATTTGAGAGCAGCGGACACCGTATTTCTGTCCTGAACGGCATCTACAGTGAAGTCGGCATCGCGCCACGTCTTGGAACTTTCCGCAGCGGCGGCTCGAACTACCACGGAGCCATGATGGTCGTGCAGAACTTCGGACTCTCCGTGCAGAACCCCGGCAGCATGGTCACCGGCGTAGTTTATTACGATCTAAACGGCAATGGCGCGTATGACATTGGCGAAGGTGTTGGAGGAGTCGCGGTGACAGCGCCAGGCGTGGACTACACCACGCAGACGTCTGTCTCCGGCGGCTACGCCCTGCCCGTGGGCGCAGGCGTTCATACCCTGTCTTTGCAAATGACGGAAGCTGGCGAGATCGAGCGCACGGTGAGTGTGCTGAACGAAAATGTAAAACTGGACCTGCGGCTGGCGTATCAGGCACCCGTTCTCGGTGGCAGTAACTCTGCTGCGGTGGGGCAGGTTACTTCATTTCCCTATTCCTACGTGGCAGGTGCCACGAGCTATCTTGTAAAAATGAGCGAGACGTCGCGCTACATCCCACCAGATGGCGCGGAAGCCGGGCTGCTGCATATGCGTCGCGGGACGACCAAAAATCCTGTGCAACGCAAAGTGAAAAAAAGCGGACGCAACGCCTATCAATTTACGCACCCCAAGCCCACCTCACAGTATCTTTACGTGAACCGTAATCTGGTCCCAACGGGTGCTGCATCCATGTATTTCTACTCGCGCCTGGGCATAGCGAGTAAATCACAAGTGGCGAAGGTCGAAGTCTCGATGGATGGCGGACGCTCCTGGGCACCAGCTTGGGCGAAGCGTGGGCGCGGCGCGAAGAAAGCCGATAAGAAATTCCGCAATCAGGGTGTGTATCTTGGACACTATGCCGGGCGGGAGATTCAGGTGCGTCTGGCTTATGAGTGGAGACGGGGAAAATACTATCGCCAGACTCGCAAAGGCTTCGGCTGGTATGTCGATGACATCCGCTTCAATGGCATGTCCGAACTCGTCGCCACCCGCCATATTGAAGTGCCTTCCGACAAGGATTTCGAGATCATCTTTCCGCGCAGCGCGGACTATAGCTTTAGCATGGCTCCACGGCTGCCCGGACGAGTCCTGCCCTTCGGCCCCCAGAAAACAGTGTTTGCGAGGTGACCGGAGATTGCCCGGCTTTATTCCGTCGGGCTGTCGGCAGCGACTTTGAAGTTGTTGAAATAGGGATCGTTCGTTTCCCCATCGCGGTTATATAGCGCGAAACTATCCACGCTCCCCGAGCCGCTGAGTTTGCGATCCTCGATCCGATGCGTCTCGCCGGTTTGTATATTTTTCACCACGAGTAGATAGGCATTATCCTCCAGCAGAGTGAACGCAATCTCGATAGGACCTTGAATCTGGAGGATGTTGGTGTCGTTCACTTCACTTCCGTCGTAAATGAGATACGTGTTGCTGCCCTCCTGAAAGGAGAACTCGAACCGCGCTCCCTGATTGTAATCGGACGGCCCGCCGGACGTGTTGCCCGACCGCAGCGTAAACCCGTAGGAACCCTCTGCGGAATCGTCGCCTTCAAATTTTTGTTCGATCGGTCCGTGAATCATCGTGAAACTGAAGGTCTCCCCCGGAGCAAGAGGTTTTGAGAAGGTGCGAAACGCCACTGCCGATTCATACCCGAAGCCATTGGCAAACATGGAAAAGGATTTTCCATCTGTCGCAATTGGCTCGCTGAGAGGATGTGTCTCGGTGTCTGCTATGAAAAACCCAGCATGGCTTTCCTGCTGGGAGTCGGGTGCCCCGTTTTCGCCACGAAGTTGCCAAGGCCCGAAGCCAGTGCCCAGGTTGCTGTTATCGTCCCAGTTCGCGTAGTTGGAAGCATTATCTTCTGCGATGGTTCCAGTTTGGGCTGACGCAATGGCGGGGAGAATAAAAACAAGACCAAGAAGAGTTTTTTTCATATTGGGGGTGAACTATGAGGAAGTTTTATTCAGACACCTAACCGCGTCAATGCAGGATTGTTACTCACCTCGCCCCGAGATTTTCATTCCGCTTGGAGTTAACTCGATCTGGTGCTTGCGGTAGAGCGCTCCCACGGCTTGCTTAAAGGCTTTTTTACTGCATTCAAATGTCTGCCGTATCTCTTCCGGGCTGCTGCGGTCGTGTAGGGGGAGATGCCCGCCAGCCTCGCGTAGCCTAGCCAGAATGACTTCCCCAAGCGGCTTGATGCGCCCGAAGCCTGCGGCATCCAGCGCGAGGTCCAACTTCCCATCTGGACGGATTTTTTTAATAAAGCCTCGCATGGTGCTGCCTATCGCGAGTGGGCCGGCGAGGTCGGAGTGAAATAGTGCGCCGATCCAACGATTTTCTACAATTGCTGCATAGCCCAGCGGGGTTGTGCGGGCGATAAGAAGACGGACCGGATGATTTTTCTCAATATCCGGCACGGAGTCATCCAGCCATTTGCGATAGCGCATGGTGGCGGCGATGCGGTCGGACTTTTCATCGACATAAACACGAACCACCACTTGGTCGCCCACCTGCACATGCCCTTGGTGCTCGCGCAGGGGCAGCAGTAAATCTTTCGAAAGACCCCAATCGAGGAATGAACCTACGCCGGGTCGGAAGCCGATTACTTGCAAAGAAGCGAATTCGCCAGCCATGGCTTTGGGGCGGGTGGTCGTGGCTATGAGACGGTCTTCGGAATCGCGGTAGAGGAAGACTTCGACATCGGCGGGGGGCGGTGTGGCCAGGCGCGCGGCGTCGTTATTGGGCAGGAGAATTTCACCGCGCTCGCCGCCATCAAGCAGCAGGCCATGGGGCGACGTGCGCACCACGCGGAGGGTGTTCATTTGTCCAAGCAGGGCGGTGGAAATCATCTGCTGGCATGGCAACACAAAAAAACCCGGACTGCGAGGAGCAATCCGGGTTTCCTGGTGGGAATTGGTTGTACTTTATCCGGATTTTAGCGGGAGTAAAGTTCGACGATCAACTGTTCGTTGACGATGGGCTGTATCTCGTCGCGTGTAGGGACGCGATTGAATTGGCCAGAAAGGTTTTCTTTATCCACGGCCATCCAATCGGGGACGGGCACGATCTGGGTCAGCTCCAGATTGCGCTGAGCCAGGCGCTGGGAGCCAGCGTCGTTCTTGATGGCGATCACGTCGCCTTCTTTGACATTAAAAGAGGGCACATCGACTTTGCGACCGTTCACGGTGACGTGTCCGTGCCCAACCATCTGGCGGGCTCCATCGCGGGAGTTGGAGAATCCGAGGCGGAACACGACATTATCCAGACGAGTCTCGAGCAGTTGGAGGAGGATTTCACCGGTCACACCGCGCTTGTTCAGAGCAGTCTCGAAATACCGGCGGAATTGACGCTCCAGCACGCCATATTGGTAGCGCAGTTTCTGTTTCTCGGCGAGAGCGAGTGCGTATTCGGATTGTTTGCGACGTCCGCCGCGAGGGCCATGCTGGCCGGGGCCGTAGTTTTTGCGTTCGAGCGCTTTGGAAGGTCCGAAAAGAGGGACTCCGTAGCGGCGGCTTTTTTTGGTTTTGGGTCCGGTATAACGTGCCATGGAAGTGCGGTGCTAAAGTAAAAGGTGAAGAAAGGTCAAACGCGGCGTTGTTTTGGTGGGCGGCATCCGTTGTGGGGCACGGGTGTCACGTCGCGGATGACAGTGACTTCGAGCCCGATAGCCTGGAGCGCGCGCACTGCGGATTCGCGGCCTGCGCCGGGGCCTTTCACGCGGACTTCGACTTCTTTCAACCCATGGCCCATGGCCTGGCGGGAAGCATCCTGCGCGACCATTTGCGCGGCGTAGGCTGTGCTTTTCCGGGAACCTTTGAAACCGCATTTGCCAGCACTGGACCAGCCGATGACGTTGCCTGCTTGATCGGTGATGGAGACCAGGGTGTTGTTGAAAGTCGCGACGACATGCGCGACGCCGGTGTGAATATTTTTGCTGCCCTTGGCTTTGACGATCTTTGGTTTCTCGATCTCGTCATCGAGAGAGATGTTCAGATTGGGTGCGGCGGCTGGTGCGGTGGCCTCGGCTGTTGCTTTTTTGCCTTTGGCTTTGGCAGCTTTTTTCTTGGGAGCAGCGGCGGGCGCTTCCGTGGCGGATGGCGCGGCTGCTTCTGTAGAAGCTTCAGCGGGTGCCGCTGCTTCTGAGGAAGTGCTATCTACAGCAGCGGCTGTGGGCTCAGTGGGCTCAGTGGGCTCAGAGCTTTTCGGGCTCTCAGGTGTCTCATCAATCGTCTCGTCAGTTGCCATGGTGCGTATAAACTTTCAGTGATTATTTCTTGGCTGCACGTTGCACGCCGACGGTTTTGCGGGGACCCTTGCGAGTGCGGGCGTTGGTGGAAGTCCGCTGGCCGCGCACAGGCAGGCTTCGACGATGGCGGATGCCGCGATAGCAATTGATCGCTTGAAGACGTTTGAGGTTGCCCTGGAGTTCACGGCGGAGATCGCCCTCGATAACGACGCCGAGTTCCGCGATGGCGTGCACGATCTGCCCCACTTGCTCAGGGCTTAGCTCTTTGGCGCGCACGTTCTCGTCGATGTTCGCATGTTCAAGGATGCGTTTGGCGGTCACATTTCCGATTCCGTAAATGTAGGGAAGCGACGCGGCGATGCGTTTGTCGCCGGGGATTTCAACTCCGAGTAGTCGTGGCATGTTGGGTTAGGTGAAGGAGTGGGTTAGAGAGGCAGATGAGGTGCGAGCGGTGGAATCAGCCCTGACGCTGTTTATGGCGCGGGTTCTTGCAGATCACACGCAGAACGTTTTTCCGTTTGATGATCTTGCAGCCTTCGCAAAGACGCTTGACTGATGCTCGCACTTTCATGGGTGTATTTTAATGGTAAAAAAATTGGTTGGTCCCGGATGGTTTCCCGGCCTGGACGCTTGATCAGAGCGGAGTTACGAATCTTCCGTAGATGATTCGATATGACCCCGGGACAAATCAAAGGGCGAGCACACTACCACAAGACTTTGACCTGGCAAGATTTCTTTTTGATTTAATTCGGAGTTTTTTCCGGAGGCCAAATGGGGTGTTCGGGCGGGATGCGCCAGCAGTTCGTGGCCATTGGCGAGGCGCACACGCCAGAGCCCTGGAGCGTCGGCGGGCACCATGGCGGTGCAATGAAAGCGGATAACGTCGGGCATGTGCTAGCCGGATTAAGCACGAGCGCACCGGCAAGGGCAACTCATTGCGGTGTCACCACGCGGACTCGGTAGAACTTGCGCTCTCCGCTGGCGGCTGGATCGCTCCAGCTTTTGGTAAATTCTCCCGGCCCGGCAAAAAGCGCAGGGGAAACATCCGTGAACGTGTCAGTAAGGTTTGGGCTCGTCTGCACGGCATATATTTTTCCTGGAACACTGGTCCATGTGAGCGAGAAAGTATTCCCTGCTGTGCTGGCACTGGTCACTTTCAATACGGATGTGGCAGTGAGCGGGTCGGTTCCGGCGAGATGTTCTGCGGCGTTGCTTTGTCCGTCGCCGTCTTCATCGGCCTGCGGGGTGAGCAATCGGATGGTGGTGCTGGTCGTGCTGGCTGGTCCGGCATGGGCGGTAATGTGCGGGTTCACGGCCTGGACGGTGATGCTGACATTCTGCCCCGCCGATGCAGTAGCCACATAGCTTGTGCTGCCTGTGATGAATGAGCCTGCCGGGCTGCCATCGATGGTGACATTCACGCGATACCAGGGCGCAACGCCCGCTTCGACCGCTGCGGGTGTCCATGTAAACAGGACGCTATTTCCAATGGCATACGCATAAGGGTTCGGCCCTGCGGGTTGTCCGGCAGTCTGGCTGGGCGCGGTGACGTCGTAGAATTTGAGAAATTGCGCTTCATACGGAGCCGTGGCCCAATCGGCTTCCGCAGTCGGAACACGGTTCATGAGCACGGGCACGCCTTGATTGAGGATGTCGCTGCCGGAACGCCCACCGCCCCACAGCCATTGATCGCGACGGCTGGGGTGCTCATTATTTCGCCCGAGATACGCGGCGATGTTCTTTATATTATATAGGCGACCGCTTTGCAGTCCCATGCGATCGGCAAGGGCTTGCGGGATGCCGAAGGTGCGCACCGGAGAGGAATCGCGCTGGAGATTTACAAAACCCAGCACGACATCCTGCGACGCGAGCGAAGCGAAGGGCTGGGTGAACTTTGCCACGCCAAAAATCTCCGGGATGTCCGCCGAGTCGCCGTGTTGATATAAGAACCACCGATGGATGCTGCGCAGCGCAGGGCTGAATTGTCGGGCCAATCCTATGCCGGAATACACCGGCTTCAAAAACTGCGCTCCGAGCTGGTTCGCATCCCACGCAGTCCACTGCGGTTGCATGGAGTTCCACTTTTTAAAATGCGGAATGTCTTTGCCGAAATTGAGTTCATAATGATCGAACGATCCCTGCTGGGCGGTGCCGATCTCCTGTCCATACATGATCATCGGGCTGCCATCGTTCGTGCTGGCGGCAGCATACCGGATGAGTGCCTGCCACGGGTCTGCGTAAGGTCGCTCGTCGTGCGATGTGTTATTTAATAAGACAAGGCTGCGTCCGTAGGCATTGGTGCGCCCTTCGAACACGCCGCGATAACCGCCGCTGGTGGTGGAAGCTTCCAGCGGGAAGACGATATTCTCGTTGAGCACTGCGAAGTGTCGGCTGGAACGGTAAGTGACTTCGCCGCCGTCGAGGCTCTCGCTCATGAAAACAAAGTTCCACTTCACGGAGTGCGTGCGATTGATGATGTACTCCATGCATTGCGGCGGAAGCCCTTGGCCGAAGTCTTTGCGCAAGCCATCGATCCCGGCGGCATCGAGCGCATCGCGCAAGTTGCCATCGCTCGTGGTGGAGTTGAATCCGCGATGTCCCGATTGTGTTATCCAGTAGGGAAGCACTTCGCCGAAGTAACGCCACACGTTCACGGTATGCGACCCGAGGCTGCTGTAGTCCATCCAATCGCCTTCGTTGCGGGTGGTGGCGCGGCTGGATTCCGCGCCGGGATAGCCTGTGACCAATGTCGCGTATCTGCCAAAGAACACATCGCGGACGTCGTTCCATTTACCGAAATCATCGCGGTCAGGAGCGTTGGCCAGACCTGCGCTGCTTTGCGCGGGCTGGCTGTATGCCAATGAACCTTCGCCGCCGTTGGTTGAGAAAAATTGCGGCACGCTTTCACGAATTTTCGTGTTCGGCGTCCACCCGCCCGGATTGCCGGGCCCGCCAAAAAGCTCCACGCCTTTCTGTCCCAGCACCACATCGGGCGCGGTGTGGTTGAAGGGGAAATCCAGCATGAGATGGATGCCGCCCGCATCCGCCGCTTGCGTGAAATTCGCAAAGGCGTTCATCGCCGCCGCGTAGTTTGCCGGATTCGCCACTGCATCTGGCAATCCCATGTCGTAAGCGGAGGAATATAACGGATTGACCTCCCAGAAATTGCGGATGCTATACGGGCTGCCGGGGTCGTATTCTTGATTGGTGGCGGGATCGATCTGGCGGCCTTCAATCCCTTGCGGATGGATCGGCTGGAACCATATCCAGTTCACTCCGAGACCTTGCAGCCACTGGATGTTTACGCGACTTGCGGGGTTGTGCAGTGCCTCGATGGTGCCGCGTTGAGCAAAGCTGGGCCCGGTGGCGTTCGAGTTGGCCACATGCAATTCATACATCACCATGTCGCGCGCTTTTTTAGGCGCGACGACCACGGCATGATCGCGGATGCCCGAATCGCCCACCCATATCCAATTCGGGTTGCCTTGCACTTTGTAGCGCCCGGTCACGCGGTAGGCACCAGTCTTCTGCACGGGCAAAGTGAGCTGGAAAGTTCCGTTGCCAAGATCGTTCATGGGATACGCTCGAAAATAAGCGCCCGTGTCCGAGGTCGTAATCGTATGGCCACTCGGCGGGATGATCCCATCTTCGATCCCGTCGTTGTTGTAATCCTGGTTGGCGCGTTCGCGCTGGTTTAAGTTCGTGAAAATCTCGACATCGGTCAGGTTGCCCAGGTTCGGAGTGAAAAGAATATCCAGTGTCGGGAACTGGTTGTCGTTATTCTCGTCGATATAGAAATTCGATTTCGAGTAGTTCGAGTTTACGCCGTTGATGAGAATCTGCGGGGTGGGATACGAGACCGTGAGCGACGTGGGCGCAGCTTGCGCGGCAGCGAGACGGGCAGCGGAGTCCGCTCCTTCTGCGATCTGATTATTTCCATGCAGATACGTCGTGTCGCGATTGGAAAAAGTGATTTCAAAAAAATATTCCACCAGCGCAGCAGGCTGGGCGGGCATGGAGATGGTCGCTTTCCAAAATTGATTGTGATTGTATGCGTTGGCGTTCACATCCGAGTGATATGCGAGCGCGACATCCGTCCATGCACCTCCGCCGACGCGGTAATGCAGCTTGCCACCGGTCTGATTCGCTGGATCGAAGCCATTGGGAACTCCGCCAGTGCCCGGCCAGCCTTTCCATACTCCCTGATAGAACGTGGTCGCGGTGGATGCTCCGGGATACGAGGGGCTGCGCATGGTGCCGGGCAAGCCATTCTCGGAGGCAGTGGGAATATGCCAGACATTGCCGGGCTCGGCGAAACCAGATAGACATGCGCACACGAGCAGGAGTGCCGCCAGGACAAGACGAATATTCATGAGGGAATCCCACAAACATGCGCCAAACACCAAGTTCTGAAAGTGGCTTTTTTTTGGACCGTTGCACGTCGTGGTCGCATGCGTGCGCCGCGATGCTTGCGGGGATGCTGGCAATCAGTCCCGTGTCCATGCTCGCTGCGGAGCTGGCGCAGCCGGAGTTGCGCGATGAGTATGGCGCAATCGAGTCGGCAGATTTCGACATCGGCTCTGGATGGACGATGGAAATCACCAAGCGGCCCGATATGCCGGAGCATTCCGGATTGCGTTTTGTAAATACGACCTCGTGGACGAAGGGTTCCATCGGTATATTGGAATTCGATCTTCGCGATGCGGGCGCTCATCCCGATACCGCGCGGTTGCTAATCTTCTTTCGCGGAATCGCGCAGGCACAAAACCATCCGCTTTCCTTGCACCTCGAAGCCATGGCGGATGGCCAATGGCGACGGTTCTCCTTCCCGTTCACCATGGCATACGATTTCCCGCCGGGCTCGGCAGAGCTGCTGCTCATGCCAGGCATGCAGGTGCAACGCATGGAAATAGCTAATGTACAACTCAAGCGCGCGCCCGAGGGAAGCAACATCCGCGACATCCCTGTGGAAGGTTTTTTCTACCGTGGACGAGAGCCCGATGCGGCATGGCGCAAAACCGCCGCGCAACGGATAGATCGCATCCGCAAGAGTGAAGTGCGCGTGCTCCTCGCGGATGCGGATGGGCGGCCAGTGGCCAACGCGGAGGTCCGGCTCACTCTTTTGCGGCACGCATTCCGTTTCGGCTCAGCCATTGATGCCGGATTCGTCCTGGGCGAGGGAAACGACTCGGAGCGATACCGGGAGGTTTTCCTGCGTCATTTCAACGCGGCGGTGCCTGAGAATGATCTGAAATGGAAAGCGCTCGAAGGCGAATGGGAAGGTTTTACGATGGACCGTGCGCTGAAGCTGCTGGACTGGTGCGCCGCGCACGGGCTCTACACACGCGGACATACTCTCGTGTGGCCCTCATGGCCCATGCTGCCGGAACGGCTCGAGCCGCACCGCGAGTCTTCGGAAATAATCCGCCGCGAGGTGGACGACCACATTAAAAAAGTAGCCACTGCCACGCGGGGACGCATCCGCGAATGGGACGTGCTCAATGAGCCGCGTTCCCATCGCGACTTGCAGAATCTGCTCGGCGAGAGCGCGGTGGCGCATTGGTTCGAGCTGGCTCATGCCACCGATCCGGATGCCATATTATATCTAAATGAAAACGGTATCCTCAGCGAGGGCGGGCGCGATACGCATCACCACGACGCCTTCGAATCGCTGCTGCGCGAGTTACTTGGGCGAGGCGTGCCCGTGTCGGGCATCGGTCTCCAGGCCCACATGGGCTGGACTCTGACCGACCCAGAACGGCTCTGGCACATATACGATCGGTTCAGCGGCTTCGGCCTGCCAATCACCGTGACCGAGTTCGGCGTGAATATCTTTAATGAACAACTTCAGGCAGATTATACGCGCGATTTTCTCACCGCTGCCTTCAGCCATCCCGCTGTGCATGGAGTGTTGCATTGGGGCTTCTGGGAAGGTCGGCACTGGAATCCCGATGCCGCGCTTTACCGCAAAGATTGGACGCCGCGTGCGAGTGCACAGATGCTTGAGCGGCTTTTGCGTGAGGAGTGGCACACGCAAATCACGAAGACAACCGACGCGGACGGCGGGTTTTCATTGCGCGCATTTCATGGAGATTATCGAGTGGAGGTCACATTGCCCGATGGCACGCGTCGGCACTATGAGAGCCGGATCGCGCCCGGCCAGAGCGAGCTGCACTTGCGCTGAGTCGCATGCGTTCATTGCCCAAGCGTATCTTCTTCAGGATAAGAATCACGCAACTCAGAGAATCGGAACTCGGGCACAGCGGGAGCGGCGGCTGACTGCGGGTTGTTATTGGCAATGACAAGTTCCACCAAGCCATCAGGCAGAATCTGGCTCACCCATGCCATACCTTGAGTGCCGTCGCCAGCGGTGTAGGGGATGAGCATTCCCATCCGCAGCACGCCCGCCAGATCCGACGGGATGGGCACACGAGTCTTCCAGCCGGATGTGTCGGCGAGGGTGAGGATCACCATGCCACCGGCCACGGACTCGCCCAGTTCTTTTTCCACGTTGAGCACGACGCCGGCTTTGAGATTGCGAAGAAATCGGTTCTCGTAATTGAGCTTCGCCATATCCAGGTCCAACTCGGTGAGGCGTTGAGCAGAGAGTGCTGCATCGCGTTTGGCCTCCGCGATCTCCACTTGGGCTTCCGCCTGGCGCACCTGTTCCTCAGAGGCCAGCCTGCGTCGGGCACGCTGGCGCAGTTCATCCAGAATGGACTTTCTGTTCGCCACGTCTGCTGCAGTCTCGCGCAGCTTGCTGCAGTCCTCCGCGCGGACCTTGGCCACTTCGAGCAGGTGTTTCTGTCGGAAATGATCCAGCGTGACCACGGTCGTGTCTGCCTCCACGGTCTCTCCAGCACTCACGTGGATCGCCTCAATGCGGCCGCCGTCCACAGCCCGGATTTTTTCCAGCGCCACAGGTTCCATGAGCGGGACGGGTGGTGGGGCAGGCTTGCCCTTCGTGGGCGGTTTATTTTTTTCCAGCGCCACAGGTTCCATGAGCGGGACGGGTGGTGGGGCAGGCTTGCCCTTCGTGGGCGGTTTATTTTTTGCCTGAGCCATAAGTGCCGGGCAGACCACACACGTGAGCAAGGCAAACAGACAGGTCACGAGGGCAGGCGACAGGATACAACGGCTTCTATTCAAGGGAGAGAGGGTTATATGCCTTGAGCGCATCGTCGTCGAGCACATCTATTTAGAAAATGGTTGGAGAAACCCAGATTCTGCTGCCCGGAAAACCGCCTGTGGGGCGGTCCAGATCCAGGAATGCGAAGCTGCCTCTTTTTACTCTGTATCCAGCAAGCAATCTTCAGCTCCTCACCCTTTCCAGTATCACGCCAAAACGGCATTTGCTTTTACATTGTGCAACAGGCTCTGGCGAAGCTGGTGGCAGAGGACAATCGCCCTTCTGCAACGGCGCGAGAGTGTTCACTGAGCGAACGATAACCGCATTAGGCAATACGCATCAGTCTGCAAGCAGCTCTTTTTGCAGACCTCTGCAATAGTCTTGAGAAATATCCGCCGGTCAACAACGCCCGTGGCATTCGCAACTTCAAGGCCAGGAAAATATCACATGTTAATATGAAGCCGACCTCTTTTTCACGACACGGAAATCCGATTTTTCCGTAGCAGCATCGGGGCAGATGCCCGCAACTTTGCTCGTGCAGTGCGTGGTCATTGGGCTGCGGAAAACTCCCTGCACTGGTGCTTAGATGTTTGCTTTGGCGAGGATCAACAAATGATCCGTGCCGGGAATGCTTCGGAAAACATAGCGATTCTGCGTCACATATTGCGGCGAAATCAGGACGGCGTGGTTGTCGGAGACGGCTTGAAATGTCTATAGGCAAAGATTGACCTCTTTTATTCTACGCCGCCGGAAAACGGGGGGCATTGTCTGTTGAGGAGGGCCGCAGCAACGGCCGCAGACAAGGCATTGCTAGCAGTGGAAACCGCCTAATTGCCGAAGGCAAACCTCCCAAACTTGCTCTCACAGCGGTCGCGCAAGCTCATCGTCCTGCTCAATAGCAGTGCCAAAAATCTCAGATGTCCATCGAGCCACTAAACACTGACAATGACCTCTGTAATTCTTTGCGGACGCAACAACTTGAG
>CBDUBV010000027.1:0-28384 GCA_965365475.1 uncultured Chthoniobacteraceae bacterium
GACGCATCGTGGAATCATGATATGTTAATTTGTTGCTTGATCGTCAGGCAATCCGCGCGGAAAGTCATGGATATGAACTTAACCAATCCAATCGAGGCGGAGCTGCGAGCGCTGCTGGCGGAGCGCATCCTGATCCTGGATGGTGCCATGGGCACGCTTATTCAGGGGTTCCGGCTTGAGGAATCCGATTTCCGAGGTGAACGGTTTGCGCAGCATGCTTCCGATCTCAAAGGAAACAATGATCTGCTCTCGCTGACCCGACCCGATCTTATCCGCAGCATTCATACGCAATTTCTGGGAGCTGGTTCGGACATCATCGAGACCAACACTTTTAATTCCACATCGATCTCGCTTGCGGACTACGGTATGTCGGAAATGGCGTATGAGTTTAATATCGAGGCGGCTCGCAATGCGCGGCGTGCGGTGGACGAATTCACTGCAGCGAACCCCGACCGACGCTGCTTCGTCGCGGGCGCAATCGGTCCGACCAACCGGACGGCGTCGATGTCGCCCGATGTAAATGATCCGGGCTACCGGGCAGTAACGTTTGATCAATTGGTGGAAGCCTATACCGAGCAGATTCGCGGGCTGGTGGATGGCGGCGTGGACATTCTTCTGCCAGAGACCGTGTTCGACACGCTGAATCTGAAAGCGACGTTGTATGCGATCGATCGCTTTTTTACGGATGGTGGAAGGCGCCTGCCGGTGATGATTTCCGTGACGATTACAGACGCTTCCGGGCGCACATTATCGGGACAGACGGTAGAGGCGTTCTGGAACAGCATCGCGCATGCGAGGCCACTGAGCGTGGGGATCAATTGCGCTCTGGGTGCGCAGGAGATGCGCCCGTATATCGAGGAGCTGAGCCGCATCGCGGATGTGCATGTGAGTTGCTACCCCAATGCCGGGCTGCCCAATGCATTTGGTGAGTATGACGACACGCCACGTCACATGGCGGAAGTGCTGGGCGAGTTCGCGGCGGAAGGCTGGCTGAATATGGTCGGCGGTTGTTGCGGCTCGACGCCGGATCACATCCGGGCCATTGCGGAGAAGATGCGGCAATATGCACCGCGTCGTGTGCCAACGATCCCGCAGGCCTTGCGTCTAAGCGGGCTGGAAGCATTTTCGCCCGTATCGAACTTCACCATTGTCGGAGAACGAACCAATGTCACGGGCTCGCCGAAATTCTCCAAACTCATCCTGGCGGGAGACTACGACGCTGCACTGGCGGTGGCCCGGCAGCAGGTGGAGGGCGGTGCCAATATCATCGATATCAACATGGATGAGGGCATGCTGGACAGTGAAACGGCGATGGTGAAATTTCTGAATCTTGTCGCTGCGGAGCCGGACATATCGCGGGTGCCGGTGATGCTGGACAGCTCGAAATGGAGCGTGCTGGCAGCGGGGTTGCGGTGTCTGCAAGGCAAAGGCGTGGTGAACTCGATCAGCTTGAAGGAAGGCGCAGAAAAGTTTTGCGAACAGGCTCGCGAGATTCGGCGCTTCGGTGCAGCGGTGATCGTGATGGCGTTCGATGAGCAGGGACAGGCCGACACGCTGGAGCGGAAAGTGGAGATATGCACTCGGGCGTATCGCATGCTGGTGGATGAAGTGGGCTTCCCTGCGGAGGATATTATCTTCGATCCAAACATCCTCACGGTGGCCACAGGGATCGAAGAGCACAATCGTTATGCGATAAATTTTATCGAGGCTGCGCGGACGATCAAAGCCACACTGCCCCATGCAGGCGTGAGCGGGGGTGTCAGCAACATCTCCTTCTCGTTCCGTGGAAACAATCCGGTGCGGGAAGCCATGCACGCGGCTTTTCTTTACCACGCCATCCAGGCCGGAATGGATATGGGAATTGTGAATGCGGGGCAGCTTGCGGTGTATGAAGAGATTCCCAAGGATCTGCTGGAGCGTGTGGAGGATGTGCTCTTCGATCGGCGGCCCGATGCGACCGAACGGCTGGTGGAGTTTGCGGACACGGTGAAAAGCGGCGGTCGCGCGGCGGTGAAAGACGAAGCCTGGCGCGCGGACACCGTGGAAGAGCGGCTCAAACACGCGCTGATCAAAGGCATCGTGGACTTTATTGAGTGCGACACGGAAGAAGCTCGGGTGAAGTATGGCAGGCCGCTGCATGTCATTGAAGGTCCGCTCATGGCAGGCATGAGCGTGGTGGGCGATCTATTTGGTGCGGGCAAAATGTTTCTTCCACAAGTGGTGAAGAGTGCACGGGTCATGAAAAAAGCGGTGGCCTATCTCACGCCATTTCTCGAAGAGGAAAAACGCGGGCAGACCGACGCGCGTCCTCAAGGGCGCGTGCTGCTGGCCACGGTAAAAGGCGACGTGCACGACATCGGCAAAAACATCGTGGGCGTCGTGCTCGCATGCAATAACTACGAGGTGATCGATCTCGGGGTGATGGTGCCTGCGGAAAAAATACTCAACCACGCGAAGGAACGGAATGTGGATGTGATCGGCCTGAGCGGATTGATCACCCCTTCGCTGGACGAGATGGTGCATGTCGCTGCAGAGATGAAGCGATTGGATCTCCACGTGCCGCTGCTTATCGGCGGTGCCACCACCAGCCGCGCGCACACAGCGGTAAAGATCGCGCCCGTATATTCGCATGAGGTCGTGCATGTGCTGGATGCCTCACGCTCCGTTCCGGTGGTCAGTGCGCTGCTGAACGAGACCAGCCGTCCGGAATTCGACACGCGCAATCGCGCGGAGCAGGCGGAGCTTCGCGAAGCGCATGCCCGCAAGCAGGAAGTGCGCGACTTGCTGGACATTGGCAAAGCGCGCGAGCTGGGCGTGCGCTGCGACTGGTCCACGCAGGAGATCGCGGTGCCAGAATTCCTCGGACTCCGACGCTACGACTCCCAGCCCGACGGCGCCGTGCACCACGTGAGTCTGGAAGAGATCGCGGCCTACATCGATTGGTCACCATTTTTCCACACTTGGGAAATGCGCGGGCGGTGGAACATCGCAGAGCAGAAATTTGTGAGTGCCGATAGTGAGCAGCCTGAGGAGGCATCGAAGGAAGCCGCCAAACTGTATGCTGACGCCCGAGAGTTGCTTGTGCGCATCGTGCGCGATGGACTCTTCCGTGCGCGGGGTGTGTATGGTTTTTTCCCTGCAAACTCGGCGGGCGATGATGTGGTAATTTATTCTGATGAACACCGCACGAGCCCCGTCGCTGTCTGCCACACGTTGCGCCAGCAGATGGTGAAAAAAGATAAACCCAACTATGCGCTTGCGGACTTTGTCGCGCCGGTGGAAAGCGGTCGCGCAGATTATCTGGGAGGCTTCGTCGTGGGCATCCACGGCGCAGATGAACTGGCGGAGGAGTTCAAAGCAGCGCACGATGATTACAACGCGATTCTTGCGAAAGCACTGGCAGACCGGCTTGCCGAGGCTTTTGCTGAGTATCTGCACAAGCAAGCCCGCATCGCCTGGGGCTACGAAGTGCCCGATCAATGGACCGGTGAAGATTTGATTCGCGAAAAGTATCGCGGCATCCGACCAGCGGGCGGGTATCCGGCGCAACCGGACCACACCGAGAAGCGCACTTTGTTCCGCCTGCTCTCTGCTGAAGGGCACACCGGCGTGACTCTCACCGAGAGCATGGCGATGCACCCTGGAGCCGCTGTGTCGGGATTGTATTTCGGCCATCCGGAAGCAAGATATTTTGGCATCAACCGCATCGGACGCGATCAGTTAGAAGATTACGCTGCGAGGAAAGGTGTGTCCTTGGATGAAATGGAGCGGTGGTTGCGCCCATGGTTGTGAGCGGAAGAAAATGGGTGAGCTTTCTGGTTTTGCCCGCGTAAGGTCACGTGGATGATCTCGATCACGGAAAAGCTGCTGACGGATGCGGGCGGATGGAAGGCCATGAAAGAGGCCAAGGCACTGCATGCGGCTGGGCGCGTGATCTCCAGCGCATACAATGCGCCCGTGTTGCGAGGCTCGGTGCGGGACCGTGGTATTGAGTTCCGAAGCGGACTGGTTATCAAATCGAGCACCGACATGGAGAATCTGTGCACATGTCCGGAAGCCAGGCGGTATGGGACCATCTGCGCACATTCGCTGGCAGTGGGGCTGGCAAACATCAAGAAGAATCACGTTCCGCCGCCTGTTGTGCGCCCTGCTGCGACAGAAAAACCGGCGATGAAAAAGGCGGAAATGCTGCCTGTATTTACTGCGGAAGAACATGCCGACGCGCTGCCAGTTCGTTTGCATGTGATTTTTCCGCCAGGCCTTGCAACAGCATTTAAAAAGAAACTAATCCCCATGATGGTGGAGATGGAACAAGCTGGCAGAACCTCACCGCTGAACGCTGCATCCATGAAAAACGTGTATCGCGTAGGAGGCGAAGATCTGCTTGCGATTCAAGCTTTGCGCGATATCACGGGAATGGCTCTGCCCGGAATGTGTGCGCTTCAGAATGACCGATTCCTGTCGCTTCTGCGGGCTCTGCGGGGCCATCCGCGCATTACTCTCGGACGCAAAGAAACAGTCGAAGTGATGCGAGAACCCATGCTCCCGCGTCTGCAAGTAGCAATCGAGGACGGCGGCGGACTGGTATTGATGGCGCATATGCCGGAGCACGGTGAGCGCATGGAAACTGCGGACGCGCTCTGGTGTTATGACAACCATCGTTTCCAGGAAATCGCACCAGCATTGCCTCACGCATATCGAGAGCTACTCATGCGGAAGATCGTAATTCCTTCTGATGCGACAGCCAATTTCGTTGCCAATGAATTATCTGGTCTGGGGACTTATTTTACATTGGACGTCCCGCCTGCTCTAAATGGTAGTGATAAAAAGGCCCTTCCGAAAGTGCATTGTTTTTTGGAAGGAACATTAAACGGGCTGGAGGTGTCGGTGAGTTACGAATATGTGCCCGGTGCGCTGCGGAATATGGCGTTTGAAAATTCGGTAACGGAGAGGTTGGCGCGTAGCGGATTTCGCGCACGCGGCGAAGTCATGCAGTTGCAAGGGCAAAACCAGATTCTGACATTTCTCGCGGACGAATTGCCAGAATTGGAGATGGAATGGCACGTGCGCACCGGCCCTCGATTTCAGCATTTAAGCGGGCAAATGGACCGTGTGGATATGAAAGTGGACGTCCAGAGCTGGGGCGAAGATTGGTTTACGTTGACGGTCCAAGCAACTACAGCGAACGGCCGCAGACTGAGTTCTGACGAAGTGCAGCGGCTTATGCAATCCAGTCATGGCCGTCTGGATGGTGGGCGCATCGCGTTGTTCAATGCGAAGGCGGCGAGGGAATGGGAGGAAGTGCTCACCGATGCGACTTCAGAACAGACCAGTGCAGGCATGTATCGATTGTCGAAATCACAAGCCGGTTATGTGCAGAACAGCATCGAATCGCTCGGGCTGCGCACGGGCGCGGAGTGGGAGAAATGGAAAGCGCAGACGCAGTCGTATTCTTCAGCTCCAGCGTTGGCGCTGGGCGCACTGGAACACGTGCTCAGGTCGTATCAACGCGATGGCGTGCGGTGGATGCTCGGGCTGGCCAGCAACAGGCTGGGCGGGATTCTTGCCGACGACATGGGCTTGGGCAAGACGCTGCAAACACTCACGCTGCTCAAGCAAACAGGAGGTTTATCTCTCGTCGTCTGCCCAACTTCCCTGGTAAGAAACTGGAAAGCGGAATGCGAAAAGTTTACGCCGGAAATAAAATGTCTGGTGCTCGATGGGCCGCAGCGCAGCAAACTTTTCGAGAGCATCCCGCAGAGCGACCTGGTCATCACCAGCTACGCGCTGCTGCGACGCGACGAAGAAGAACTGCGAAAATTTCGGTTTCAAACCATCGTGTTGGATGAGGCGAATCATATTAAAAATCCGGACACGCAAAGTGCCCAGTCCGCATTCCGATTGCGGGCCGAGTGCCGGTTCGTGCTCACGGGAACTCCTTTGGAGAATTCTGTGCGCGATCTGTGGTCGATCATGCACTTTGTCATGCCTGGCTACCTCGGCGGGCTGAAGGAATTTAAAGAGCGCTATGAAAAACCCTTGCGATCAAGCAATGCAGACCCAGCCTTGCGCCAACGTCTCTCCCGGCGATTGCAACCCTTTATGTTGCGGCGTTTAAAAAGCGAGGTGGCAAAAGATTTGCCGGAGAAAATTCAGCAAGTGTTGTATGCCGACCTCACGCCTGCGCAGGAGCAGGTGTATCGCGAGGTGCTGGAAGCAGGTAGAAAAAGGATCACCGACCGCGCGGGGGAACGCATCCAGATGCTCGCTACACTCACCCGTCTGCGACAGGTCTGTTGCGATCTGCGTCTTCTAGGCGATGCAGCAAGCGAGACTGCCTCGGGCAAGACAGACCTTTTTACCGAACTGCTCCAGGAAGCAATGGACGGTGGTCATCGCGTGCTGGTCTTCAGCCAATTTGTGCGGATGCTGACCCTCATGCGCGAAGCGCTGGATGCGCAGGGCGTGGACTATTGCTACCTGGATGGGCAGACAAAGAACCGCCACGAGGAAGTCGCGCGCTTTCAGCAGGCGGAAGGCGCACCGGTCTTTCTCATCAGCTTGAAAGCTGGCGGCGTGGGATTGAATCTCACGGCGGCCGATACCGTGATCCATTTTGATCCGTGGTGGAATCCGGCTGTCGAAGACCAGGCTACGGACCGGGCGCACCGGATCGGGCAGGACAAGGTGGTCACTGCGTACAAGCTGATTACGCGAGGCACGGTGGAGGAGCGGATACTGTCGTTGCAAGCAAAGAAGCGGTCCATGATCGATGCCGTCATGGGAGAAGATTTCGGCGACGGCCTGAGCGACGCCGACCTGCGGGAGATATTGTTTGGCGAGTCCGGCTGATTACCGAGCGGCTTGGTGCCCCTCAGGATCACCATGTTCAGGCAACTGGACCAGGCGCAGCGTCGAGTCCAGCTCCTGCCGCAGCACGTGCACGATCACCTCCGGCACTTCCAGTGCAGCCAGCATGCCCGCATCGTGCACCACCACCAGGTGTCCGGTCTGCAGCATGCCTTGAAAACGTCTGGCCCAGGCGTATGGCGGAAAAACCGCGCGATCCGCCCAGATCAATGTCACTGGTTGATGCACCTGCGCAAGCCTCGACTCCAGACTCAAGCTGAACCTGCCCGAGAGCAGATTATAGATCGCATGGTCCGCCCCAGGTTGCTGCGCACAACTCGTGAACACCTCCACCATTTCTTCCGTGACCAACTCGGAATTGTAAAAGCCAAATCGCTCCAGCCATTGCTGCACCGCAGCACGTCGGGAGAGATAGTTGCGATACAGGAAGCCTTTGATAAACGGAATCCGGCTCGCAAGATGCATCCCAAGAGGCAGACGTCGCCGACCAAACTCCGTGAATCCCGTCGGCATGAGCAGAAGCAGACGCGAGATCGCCTCAGGGTGCTGCGCCGCAAGCATCACGCCCAGTCCCGCGCCCAGCCCGCTGCCAACAAAAATCGGTCGCTCCCCGGCGCATACCCCGGCTAGAAATTCTGATAACGTGCGCACCTGGTCCACTGCCGACATTTCTCGGTGTGGACGTTCCGATTCTCCAAATCCGATCAAGTCCAGCGCAATCACACGATGGCTGGAAACAAACGCCGGATAGACTTTCGACCACTCATAAGATGAAGCTCCCGGACACACACTGTGCACGAACAAAAGCACCGGTCCCTCGCCCGCTTCGTGATATACAATCTGCCCATGCGAGGAATGGAACACTTTGCTTTTGAAATCTCCGGACGAGATGGACTCAGGCATCGGCCCTCGGCGCGCCGGACGCAACGCATACCTTAGTGCCATGAGCATGCCACCGGCAATGCCGGCTCCAAGGCCGACTTTCCATAGGGTCCTGCGGTCTGAATTGCGTCCAAACATGATGTGTGCCGCGAATCTATCGCAGCATGAGAGAAAGTCCAAGCAGGGACTTATTTTCATGCGACCAACAGAAAAACTGAACACCGGGGCTGCCACAACAGTCTCACCTCACCAGCGGGCAATGCGCCCGAAACCTAAAACAAACTATGCAAAAACTACTAACTACATTCGCAGCACTCCTCATCGCAGCTTCCACAAGCTTCGCTGGGGATTTCAAAGATATCGAACTCGCCGACCTCAAAGCCGCAATCGCGGATAAATCTGTCACCGTGATCGATGTCAACGGCACAGAAAGCTATAAAGAAGGACATATCCCTGGCGCCATCGACTACACTGAGGTTAAAGGCGAACTCGCTTCCAAATTGCCCGCCGACAAAGACGCGCTCATCGTGGCGTATTGCGGCAGCGAAAAATGCGGCGCCTACAAGCGCGCAGCCAAGGAAGCCAAAGAAGCTGGCTACACCAATGTGCAGCACTTCAAACCCGGTCTCGCTGGCTGGAAGGCTGCCGGCGAAGAACTCGAGAAATAATCAAACCCAAAGTCAACACAACCGTCCGGGCCGACTTCAAGGCCCGGGCGGTTTTTTATATCCCCGCTCATCAGGATATGAAACACTCCTTTTCAATATGGAAATAGTAAATTACGTCATCCACGGCGCATCGCTCGTCACACCGCAATCCGTCCGGCACTTTCGCCAGTCGCTTCCCGAGTTGATGCTTAAAAACACGCTTATTGATCCAAAGGAATTTCCCCATCTGCATGCCCAGGTCGAGTTCCTCATTCAAGTCTTCGAGGACGTCGCCGATGGCGATTACGAGGCACTTCCATACGTGGCTTTCGCGGAGACTCTGTTTGCGCTACACTACGTGCACAAAGGTCTCGATCTCATTCCCGACCACATACCAGGCATCGGATTTGCGGACGATTCCAGCGTGATCCGCGCAGTGCTCATGCGCAACGAGAAAGCATTTTCCCGCTATGCCGAAGCAAAAAGCTTGAATTGGAACGAGATTACATCCCAACCTTAAATCCACCTTATGCAAATCCATCTCAGCCCCAGGCACCTCGCTCTCACCGCCGCCATCCACAGACACGTCGCCGAGAAAATCTCGCATCTTGAAGAACTCACGCCAGACATCGTAGCCGCGCACGTGGTGCTGCTTCACATCGAGAGCAACAAGCCACCGAAACAGCATTGCGTGAAAGTCCACCTCGCCGTGCCCGGCCCCGACATACACGCAGAGGATTTCGACGCAGACCTTTACGCAGCCATCGATAAAGTAGTCTCCAAACTGGCCCGTCAGCTTCGCAAACGCAAAACCCGGTTGCAGGATAAATCCAAACAAAAAGCGCAAAAAACTTCCGAGCGCAAAAAGCGCGGGCTTTAACCGCCGACGCAGCCTGGCCAGCTGTATTATTTATTGAATGGATGCGTTATGAACTCTGACGTGTTGCAAGTGCAGTTGAGAGCAGTGGTGCCCTCGGGCAACGGCAGTGCCCTTTTCCTTACGGATGGCGATAAGACCATCGTCATTTCCGTGGACAGTCATGTGGGTATGGCGATCACTATGTTCATGCGTGATCTGCCCAAGGAACGCCCTCTCACGCACGATCTCATCCAGCACATTCTCACCGCGCTGGGTGCCAAGGTGGAGCGCATTATCATCAACGATCTTAAGAACGCCACATACTACGCGCGTCTCATCCTGTCGGCACGCAACGAGCTGGGGAACAAAGAGAAGATCATGGAGATCGATGCGCGACCCAGCGATTGCATCGCTCTCGCGGCAGCTTCCGGCGCTTCGATGTATGTCGTGCGCGATGTGTGGGATGAAGCCGAGGACATGTCGGAAGCACTCCGGCAGATGGAAGAAAACGCCGGGGAAGCACCCGAGGACGAGGAAGATACCGACGAGTAAAGCCAGCGCACTTCTCGCGAGCATTCTGCTTTTCTTGGCAGGAGTCCTGCCGCTTTTAGCGCATCCGGCAGACTCACCTTTTCAGTATGTTTTGTTGATTACCCGGGAACTCCCGACCATGATACGCCCCGACTTTTTATTGCACATCCAGTTATGAATCAAAACGCTACGCTCGAACTCGATGGGAAACGCCACCTTCTCCCGGTCCATACCGGCACAGAAGCTGAGAAAGCCGTGGACATCAGCCGTCTGCGCGCAGATTCCGGTTACATCACCCTCGACGAAGGCTACGGCAATACCGGCTCCTGCGAGAGTGCCATCACTTTTATCGATGGCGATAAAGGCATCTTGCGTTACCGGGGCTATCCCATTGAGGAACTCGCCTTGCACTCCTCCTTTGTAGAGTGCTCCTACCTTCTCATCTATGGAGAGCTTCCCAGCCGCAGTCAGTTGCGTCATTTCTCCGATCTGCTCACCTCCGAAGAGCTGCTTCACGAGGACATGAAACACCATTTCGAGGGGTTCCCTTCCACCTCGCATCCCATGGCGATTCTTTCCTCAATGATCAACGCCAGCAGTTGCTTCTATCCGGGCCTTATGCGCGGAGAGTTCCAAGCCGCACGCTTCGATACCCAGGCCGCCCGGCTCATCTCGCAAGTGCGCACCATCGCCGCTTTCTCCTACCGCATCTCGCGCGGACTGCCGATCGTGTACCCCAAGCCTTCGTATAAATATACGGCGAACTTTCTGCACATGATGTTCTCCGAGCCCTACAACGATTATCAGCTCGACCCCGTAGTGGTGCGGGCACTCGATCTCATCTTTCTTCTTCACGCCGATCATGAGCAGAATTGCTCCACGGCCACCGTGCGCATGGTGGCATCCAGCAAGGCCAATCTCTTTGCCAGTGCAGCAGCCGGAGTCTGTGCGCTCTGGGGGCCACTCCACGGTGGAGCCAACCAGGCGGTCATCGAGATGCTCGAGCAAATCCACGAGGACGGCGATGACGGCAGCAAATTTATCGCAGCGGCCAAAGACAAAAATAGCGGCAAACGCCTCATGGGCTTTGGCCATCGCGTCTATAAAAACTACGATCCGCGTGCCAAAATTATCAAAGAAGCCTGCGATAATATTCTCACCAAACTCGCCATCGACGATCCGCTTCTCGACATCGCCAAGCACCTCGAAGAAGCCGCCCTGGCCGATGAATACTTCGTGGAACGCAAACTCTATCCCAACGTGGATTTCTACAGCGGCATCATCATGCGCGCCTTGCGCATCCCGCTTTCCATGTTCACTGTCATCTTCGCCATCGGGCGCATGCCAGGCTGGATTGCCAATTATAAGGAAATCCTGTCCAATCCCGAGAGCCGCATTTATCGTCCGCGCCAGCTCTACACAGGACCAGGCCAACGTAAATACGTTCCTTTGGAAGAACGTGAGTAGCAGCTGAAGCTCCCATGCAAGACACCGGGCAGTTCCATTCCATCCCAGACATTCTTGACGACATCCGCCAGGGCCGCATGGTCATTGTCACCGACGATGCAGACCGTGAGAACGAAGGCGACCTGCTCATGGCCGCCGCCAAGATCACGCCCGAGGCCGTCAACTTCATGGCCACTCATGGCCGCGGCCTCATCTGCGCACCCATCACCCACGATCGTGCCGCAGCTCTCGGCCTCCAGCGCATGGTGCTTGAAAATCGCGAGATGTATAAGACCGATTTCACCGTGTCAGTAGACGCCGCCGAGGGCATCAGCACAGGCATCAGCGCGAGCGATCGCGCGGCTACCATCCGTGTGCTCGTCGATCCTTCTGCCACACCCAAATCCCTTGTTCAGCCCGGTCATGTGTTTCCTTTGCAGGCAAAAGATGGGGGCGTGCTCCGACGGGCTGGCCACACCGAAGCCGCGGTCGATATCGCCCGCCTCGCCGGGTTCGAGCCCGCTGGCGTTATTTGTGAGATACTCAACGATGATGGAACCATGGCACGTCTGCCCGATCTCATGGCGTTTGGGCGCAAACATGATTTAAAAATCTGCACCATTGAAGATCTGATCGCTTATCGGCGCACCCGTGAGAAACTCGTGGAACTGGAGCACACCATCTCGCTTCCCACCGATTTTGGCATGTTCGATCTTCATCTTTACCGCTCGGTGGTGGATCACAATCATCACCTGGCACTTGTCCGGGGCACGATCTTGCCCGATGCACCAGTGCTCGTGCGCGTGCACAGCGAGTGTCTCACTGGCGATGTATTCGCATCGCGCCGTTGCGATTGCGGAAGCCAGCTTCATGCCGCACTTGAGCAGATCGATGCCGCCGGCTCGGGCGTGCTTGTTTACATGCGCCAGGAAGGTCGAGGCATTGGTCTATCCGCAAAAATCCACGCGTATAAACTCCAGCAGGAAGGTCTCGATACCGTGGAAGCCAATGAGAGACTCGGCTTCCCCATGGACCTCCGCGATTACGGTCTCGGTGCACAAATTCTGCATGATCTGGGCGTCCGCAAGCTGCGCCTCATGACCAATAACCCGCGCAAAATCGTTGGACTCGAAGGCTACAACATGGAGATTGTGGAGCAGGTTCCCATTCGGTCCGAATCGAATCCCCATAACGCACATTATCTTGCCACTAAAAAAGCGAAGATGGGGCATCTATTGTAAGGTCCAGCCATGCGCCCCTATTTTTTTATCCCCGCGCTGCTCATGGCTTTCGGCACCATGGCGCAAGCGGGGTATTATCCGGATAAAATAAACGAGCGTCTTGTAGATCGTCATCCCTACGACAAAGTGGGACGGCTGGATTTCTATTCTGCTGGCGAGGGCTACATCGGCACCGGCACCATCGTGACGTCGCGAGGTGTTTTGACGTGCGCACACAATCTCTACGACGCCAACGGCGGTTTTTCCACACGCGTGCGATTTACCCGCGCCCGCAATGGCAATAAGAACAAAGGCCGCAGCACGGCTCGCAGGCTCTACATCCTGGCTGATTACCCAAACCACGAGTCAGAATCGGACATCGGGTTTAGTCGCGATCTTGGTGCTGTTCATTTTCCAAAAAGTCTCGGCGGTACTGCTTCCGTGACCCTCAATCCTGCCAAGTTTTTTCAACGAAATCAGAAAGAAATTCTGGGCTATGGCGCCGAATTTCATAGCGGCAGTTATCTGCTTCGCGCCCGCACCCGGAGTAGATTTTTCGCCTACTTCAGTTCCTTCCTAGGCACGAACAGTTTTTATACCGAAGCAGGCATGAGCGGTGGCCCGGTGTTCATTAGACAAAATGGCAAGCCGCGACTCTATGGAGTAAATGTCTCCAGCGGAGGAGGCACCCGTGCGCTCGATCAGGATTACTATCCCATTTATCAGTTTCTGCGCGGACAATGAAGCGCCTACTTGTTGCCTGCGCCGTGCTGATCCTGCTCGGCATGCTGGCGGTTCGCTATTGTCATAGACAGCCGCCAGACTCTCCATCCGTCGCGACCGCGACAATTTCTTCGATTGCATCTGAAAGCCCTCTGCTCGAGGCGCAGAAATATTTTTCCGCCTCGTCTTTCACGAACGACGCCACTGCAAACCGCGCATACCTCGCCGATCTACGCCGCACTCTACGGTCGCTCCCACGCGCAGACGCCGTGCACATCCTGATGCAATTTCTGGATTCCGGCATCGATGCCGCCACCGGATTGCGGTTCCAGCCCGGTGCTGGCGGCATGCTGCTCGAAGCGCCCACGCTGCGCGTGTTTGCGCTCGACCTGCTGGGTGAACTCGCGCCGGAAGAAGCCGCGCGCATTTCCCGCCCGATTCTCGACACACGGTCGTCACAGGATGAATGGGCCATCGCGCTTCGCAATGCCCACAGCGCTCTGCCCGACCCCATCCACGTCCTCGCGCAAGCCCTGGACCACGCCCCCTGGGTCGCATCTCCCACTTCCGGATTGCTGCATACTCTCGATCTTATCTCGCTGGAAGGCGATACCCGACTGCTGCCGCGCGTCGAACAATTGCGCACCACCGCGCCGAGTGCCTGGCGCAAAGCGTCCACAGTGTCTTTGCACCGCCTCGCGTCCCTTCATCCGCAGACCACGTTTCGCTATATAAATGAGCACCCGACCTGGCTTGGAGACTCGCCTCTCATTCGAGCCGATCTTTTTGCATCTGCAGACCTAAGTGATCTTACACAACTGCAACTCATCGAACCTCGCCTCGCCGATCCAGGCGTTTCTTACGAGGAAAAAGAGAAGCTGCTTCTCATGCTGGCGAGTCCTGGATATTTTCTGAATGAAGGGCTTTTCACCAGGCCCGGCGAGCCTCCTTCTGCACAGGATTATTCCCAGCGCGATGCCCAGCTCCTGCGTCTAGTTGATGAATGGTCTGCACGATTTCCCGAGCTTCACACACCGCTGCAAGAGTTGCGCGAGTTTCTTGCCGAGTCGCAATGAAATCACACATCTCTAAAGTCGGATGACACTTCCGTCTTGTCCACTCAACCGCTTGCGATAACGTGCCTTTCGCCATGACTCCTGCCGCCGTTCTTCCTGCCACCGCCGTCGCTGTTGAGCGCGATAGACTCCATGCAGCTGGCTGCAAACTAGTCTTCACCAACGGCTGCTTCGACATCCTGCACACAGGCCACGTGCGCTATCTCCAGCAAGCACGAGCGTTGGGCGACGCTCTGGTTGTAGCGCTCAACGACGATGAATCCGTTCGTCTGCTGAAAGGCCCAGCACGCCCGGTCAACTCACTCGAAGACCGCGCCGAACTTCTGTCCGCGCTGCGCTTCGTAGATTACGTCACTTGTTTTTCCGGCCCCCGTGTCAGCGAGCTGCTGGGCATTGTGCGTCCCCATGTGTATGCCAAAGGCGGCGACTATACGCTCGACACACTCGACCCCGGAGAACGCGCCGTGCTCGAGGCCCTCGGCACCCGCATCACACTGCTGCCTTTGGTGCCCGGTCGTTCCACCACCAGCACCCTCGACCGCTTGCGCCACTCATGACTCCCCGCATCGCCATCCTCGGCTCAGGCAAAGGTTCCAACTATCGTTCCATCGCCGAGGCCGTTTCCAACGGCAGTCTGCATGCCGAGATTCGCATCGTGCTTTCCGATGTGGCCGATGCCGGAATACTCGATCTCGCTCGATCATTTCATCACCGGTCGGAAGCTTTCCACCCAGGGCCTTTCAAGACCCGCATGGGCATCGAAGAAGAGAAAGCTTTGGCACAGCGTCTGCGGGATGAGCAAGTGGACATCGTGGTCTTGGCCGGCTTCATGCGCATGGTGAAACATCCGCTGCTCGATGCCTTCCCACATGCCATTGTAAATATCCACCCGTCTCTGCTGCCCGCATTTCCCGGTCTTCGCGCATGGCAACAAGCTCTCGATGCACACGTCGTGCAGACCGGGTGCACTGTGCACTATGTGGATTCCGGCATGGATACCGGCGAGATCATTCTCCAATCACCTGTGCCCGTGCTTCCCGACGATACCCCCGAGAGCCTCCATGCCCGCATCCAGGAGGCGGAACATGCCGCCTATCCCGAAGCGCTCCGCAGGGTGATCGCACGCAAATTTGCTTGATCAAATCATGACCGGATTACGACTCTCGGACCTAAATCCTCCGCAGCGCGACGCTGTCACCACCAAGGATGGACCGGTCCTTATCCTCGCAGGCGCAGGCACAGGCAAGACCCGTGTGATCACCGCCCGCATCGCTTACCTCATCGAGATGGGTGTGCCAGCCGATGACATCCTCGCAGTCACATTTACCAACAAAGCTGCCAATGAGATGCGCTCACGCATCGCCACTCTCATCAGCAAAGAACACGCGGAGAAAGTCACCATCGGCACCTTCCATTCTCTATCCGTGCGACTGCTTCGCCAGGGAATCGAATGCTTGGGTTACAAGAAAAATTTCACAATCTATGCCGAAGGCGATCAGCTTGGACTTATAAAAAAAATCATCCCACGAGTGTCCGCCAAGGATGAGAAGCTCGATCCGAACCTCGCAAAAAACCTCATCAGCCGCGCGAAAAATTGCGGCGACACCCCCGAACCAACAGACGACTCTCTGCTCGCCTGCGTGTTTCGCCGTTACCAGGATGAACTCAAACAACTCAACGCAGTCGATTTCGATGATCTGCTGCTGCTCGCGGTCAAAATACTTCGGGAACATCCCGAGCAACGCAGCTTCTGGCAACATCGGTTCCGCTACCTCCTGGTGGACGAGTTCCAGGACACCAACAAACTGCAACTCGACCTTGTCCGCCTGCTCAGT
The DNA here is from genome assembly GCA_965365475.1 of uncultured Chthoniobacteraceae bacterium. Taxonomy (GTDB): domain Bacteria; phylum Verrucomicrobiota; class Verrucomicrobiia; order Chthoniobacterales; family CAKUMP01; genus CBDUBV01. The sequence continues at coordinate 16,090 of CBDUBV010000027.1, forward strand.
TCCGAACCACCCAACGTATGCGTCGTAGGCGACGACGATCAAAGCATCTACAGTTGGCGCGGCGCCGAGGTTTCCAATATCCTGGAATTTGAGCGGCATTTTAAAAACCCGAAGATCGTCAAGCTGGAGCAGAATTACCGCAGCACCAACGCCATCCTTTCGACTGCCAACAGTCTCATAAAAAATAATCCACGCCGTCGTCCGAAGAATCTCTGGAGCGACAAAGGAGACGGCAGCAAGATCCGCGTATTGGCCGTGACGGACGACCGCGAAGAAGCCCGCATCATCGCCACCGAGATCGAGCAGCTCCACACTATCGATGGAGTAAAATACGAAGACTGCGCCGTGCTGTATCGCATGAACGCCCAGTCGCGATTGCTCGAAGAGAATCTGCGCGAACGCAAGATTCCCTACCGCCTGATAGGCGGCAAAAGCTTCTTTGACCGGCGCGAAGTCAAAGACCTCATCGCTTATGGCAATGTGTTGCTCAACCCGCAGGACGACGTCAGCTTGCTCCGCATCATAAACAATCCGCCACGCGGCATCGGTGCCGCTACCGTGGAACGAGCACTGGAGTTGAGTGTGCGGAACAGCACGAGTTTGTTTCAAGCGCTCGCAGATGAAGCTTTCCTTGCAGATTGCGCCGCGCGCACGCGCCAGGCGCTTCATACATTTTATCAACTCATCGATAGGTATGAGACCCGGCTGCACGAGCCGTTGGCAGACCAAGCCGCTGTGCTTGGCGACCTGCTGGCCGAGACCAGCTACATGGAAGAACTAAAGCGGGGCTGCGCCACGCCAGAGGAAGCTCTCAATCGCGAGGCAAACATCAATGATCTTCTTGGCGATCTGCGCACTCACTGCGGCCGATCCCGCACCGGTCTGCGCGATTACCTCGATCGGCTCACGCTCGATCGAGAGAAAGAAGAAGACAAAGAACAAACCACCGGCGTGACCCTGATCACACTCCACGCCGCCAAAGGTCTTGAGTTCCCGCATGTATATCTCATCGGACTGGAAGAGGGACTCATCCCGCACGAACGCTCGAAACTCGAAGGCACCGTGGAAGAAGAACGGCGGTTGTTCTATGTAGGAATCACGCGCGCGATCCGCTCCCTCACCATGACCCGTTGTCAGACTCGCACTCGCTATGGGCAGAAAGTGCATTGCCATCCGAGCAGTTTTATCAAAGAACTCGCGCCCGATCACCTCGACATCTGCGACTACGCGGAGATGCAGGCTCGACCTGTGCCACGCGAGACCGCCTTGGATCAATTCGCCAGGCTTAAAGCCATGCTCCGCGCGTCCGCAGGCGGCTAGAGCACTCGCTTTCCGAATCCTTAGAAATGAAATTCGGTTGCGCTCCCGGCGGAATCCGATTTCCATGGAAGACATGTTTTCAGTCACCATCCTTGGCAGCGGAAGCTCTGGCAATGCCGCGCTGGTGGTTTGCGGCACCACGCGACTGCTGGTGGATGCGGGGCTCAGTGCGCGTCAACTTTGCGTGCGTATGGTGGAGTGTGGTATCGATCCCGGCACGCTCGATGGCATTCTGCTCACGCACGAGCATCAGGATCATTTTCAAGGTCTGCCTGTGTTGTGCAAAAAATTCGAGGTCCCCATTTATTGCAACTCGCTCACGGCAGAAGTGCTGCGTCATGGTGCTCTCGCGCAGCACAGAAACTGGCGCATCTTCAGCACCGGAAGCGATTTCTCGGTTGGCGACGTGACCATCCAAACCTTCTCCGTGCCGCACGATGCAGCCGATCCGGTCGGTTTCGTTCTGGGCTACGGCACCCATTCGTTTGGCGTGCTCACCGATCTGGGATTTGCCACCAAACTTGTGCAGGAACGAATCCGGTTGGTTCACACGTTGCTCATTGAGACAAATCATGACGAGCAGTTGCTGCATGCGGACGTGCGCCGTCCCTGGGCAGTGAAACAACGCATCCTCTCACGCCATGGACATCTTTCCAACAAACACGCAGCCGAAGTCATCGCATCCGCACTGGGGCACCGTCTGCGCCGCGTGATTCTCGGGCACCTCAGCAGCGACTGCAACACGCCGCAACTCGCGGTGGACACCGTGAGCGAGCGGCTCGCGCGTGAAGGTTGTCGCGACCTGGAGATCCTTGCAGCCGAACGCAAGTGTCGCTCTGCCCCCTGTGAGATTGGTATCGAGTCCGAGAGTGTCCTGCCTTTCTGACAGTCCGCACACCAAGAAAAAAGCCTTTCCTGCTCATATGGATGTGGTGTTTGATCCTGCCGCTGACGGATCAGCGAAATTGAAGTTATTTTATGCACGGACCTGTTTCTCAGTTTATCGATCACCACTATCGGCATTTCAATGCAGCATCGTTGAAGGACGCTGCAGAAGGCTACACGCGACATCTTGCGGATGGCGGGTCCATGTTTGTCACGCTCGCTGGCGCCATGAGCACTGCGGAAATAGGGCTCTCGTTGGCGGAAATGATACGACAGGATAAAGTCCACGCGATCACGTGCACGGGAGCAAATCTGGAGGAGGACATATTTAATCTTGTCGCGCACAATCACTACGAGCGGGTGCCGCATTACAGAGAATTAAGCGCAGGTGATGAAGAAGCGCTTCTTGCGCGGCATATGAACCGTGTCACGGATACGTGTATTCCGGAGATGGAAGCGATGCGCCGCATTGAGGCTGCGGTGCTCGAGGAATGGGTTGCGGCGGATCAGTCCGGGAAGAGGTTTTTCCCGCATGAATTCATGTATCGCGTATTGCGCAGCGGGAAGTTGGAGCAGAGTTACCAGATCGATCCGAAGCACAGTTGGCTATTGGCTGCCTGCGAGAAGGACCTGCCGATGTTTGTGCCAGGATGGGAGGATGCGACGCTGGGCAATATGTACGCAGGGCATTGCATCAGCGGGGATGTAAAAAATGTGCACACCGTGCGCACCGGCATAGAATACATGATCGAGCTTGCCGAGTGGTACACCCGCACCTCGGAGAGTCGGTCCATCGGGTTCTTCCAGATCGGCGGGGGCATTGCAGGAGATTTCCCTATCTGCGTGGTGCCGATGTTGCACCAGGATTTGCAGCGCGAGCACGTGCCTTTGTGGGGATATTTTTGCCAGATCAGCGATTCGACCACAAGCTACGGATCGTATTCCGGAGCGGTGCCGAATGAGAAAATCACATGGGGCAAACTTGGCCGGGACACACCGAAATATGTGATCGAGTCCGACGCCACCATCGTCGCGCCATTGATTTTCGCCAAAGTCCTCGGTTGGTAACATGATGAGGCCTCTGGATGAATGCAGGGTGCTGGTGACCGGTGGGGCGGGTCTCATTGGCAGTGCCCTGGTGTGGGGGCTCAACCAGCGCGGTTGTGAGCGGATCGTGGTCTGCGATGTGCTCGGCACAAGCCCAAAGTGGAGAAATCTCACCCCGCTACGATTTCAGGATTATTTGGAAGCGGACGATCTGTTTGATTGCCTGGAGGAGGAGACGCTGGGCGAATTCGATCTAGTGCTGCATCTCGGTGCATGCTCGGCCACGACAGAGACTGACGGCACGTATCTCATTCGAAATAACTTTGAGTTTACCAAAGACCTCGCGGGATGGGCATTGGCCCATGGAACCCGCTTTGTGTATGCTTCGTCCGCAGCCACGTATGGAGATGGTAGTGCCGGAATGAGCGATGCCACGGAGGATCTGTCGGTATTTCGTCCGTTGAATATGTACGGTTATAGCAAACATTTGTTCGATCTACATGCATGGCGTCACGGGTATCTGGATGCCATTGTCGGCGTGAAATATTTTAATGTGTTTGGACCCAACGAAAATCACAAGGAAGACATGCGCAGCGTTGTGCACAAAGCCCACACACAGGTCCACGAAAAGGGCATGATCAGCTTGTTCAAAAGTTACCATCCGGATTACGCGGATGGCGGGCAGAAACGGGATTTTCTTTATGTAAAGGATGCGGTGGATATGACCTTGCACCTGGCATCCACAGACCATGTGGGAGGTCTTTACAACGTGGGCTCCGGAGCAGCGCATACATGGCTGGACCTTGCACAGGGAGTCTTTGCGGCAATGGACAGATCGGAGCGCATCGAATTCATTGAGATGCCGGAAGCACTGCGGGGAAAGTATCAATATTTTACGGAAGCAGACATTAGCCGTCTGCGTGCGACTGGCTATGATCGCGCCGTCACCCCATTTGCCGCCGCCATCCGAGACTACATTTGCAATTATCTCGAGCCGGGCAAGTTGCTGGGCGAATAGAGTGGCACCGAAGTGAAACTTATCTGTCCGCTTTCCGATTATGACGTGAAAGCCGCGCAGCGAACTCACGCTCCACAGCCTCAACTTCCATGAGTAGTTGCTGGGCATCGATCGGCATGGCGCCAAACGCGGCCACGGTTTGCTGTTCCATGTGATCGCATGTGGCGACCGTCATCTCATAGGTTTTTGCGTATTTGGCTGCAAGTCGTTCCACGATCTCATCCGCCGTCCGGCCTTGCGCCGCGTAGAAAATTTGCACCCCTTCGGGTGCCAGTGCCTCGGAGTGTTTCACTCCATGGCCATCAAACACAAAAACCACTCGGATTCCTGCCGCGTCGCCATAGCGGGTGAGACGCTTCACCAGCTCGTCTCGTGCCAATACCTGCCGACGGGCGTGTAATCGATGCAGCTCGGGCCATGCAAAAATGATACTGTGGCCGTCCACCACCAGAAATCGCGGTTTCACGCTGAGACTCTCACTGATACCATGGGAAAAATAAACAGTTTATGCGCAGGACATGCCGACCCTCCATATCTATAACCAGATGGAAATGCAAAATAATGGACGCGTTCACAACAAACGCGAAACCAGTCAACTATCTGAAGTTTTTTCTTGAGGACTGCGGCAAGCAGTTCGTAGGATGTCGAGTTGTTACGCGGGCATAGCTTAATGGTAAAGTTCCAGCCTTCCAAGCTGGCTATGCGGGTTCGATCCCCGCTGCCCGCTCCAAATTTCGCCCCCAATATCTCCAACTCTCCCATTTCTGGCAAAGTTACAAATCTGAGATAAATGAAATTCCGGCTTGTGATATACCGACAGTCGGCTCATAAATGTGTTTGCGAATAATAATCGGTCCTGCATAATCTTGCATGTCCACCCCTGTCATTTTATGAAAAATATATTACTACCCACAATTGTCGCCTTCATTGCGACTGCGATCGTGCCTCTGGCCTCAGCTTCTATCGAGGATGGTGCGGCTGCCATCCAGGCGCAACTTCCTGCCGGAACTACAGTGGCCTCCGCTAGCCATTCTCAGATATTAACAGCCCTAGAGCGTGCTGCGGAAGCTGACCCCGATGCCGCAGTGGACATCGCAGCGGCAGTCGTGCGCGAACGCTGGCCAGTCATCAACGGCGAAGCACCCGCCATGACGGTGGAATCTGATGGTAAATCCGTGGTGGATGGCAAATCTGTCGTGGACAGTAAATCTGTCGCAGCATTGGACGAGGAAGGCAAAGCTGCACTGCTCACCGAGATGGCAAATGCGATTATTAACGGTGCCACGCCCGATGGGCAGTCGCCCGATCCTGTGCTGGTCGCTTCGGTCTTGCAAGCGATGATGTTTTCTCTTCCCGCAGATCTCACCGGCATCGGTGCGTTGCTTTACCAAGGGGTGATCACCTCGCTGCCTTCTGGCGTTGCCTCAATGGTTTCGGAATCTTTGCGCGGCACGCCCGCATACCAATTTACAGTGCCGCCAAACGAGTCGCCCGTGGGCGCAGTGCTTACGCAGGATAAACCAGCAGGCGGCACAGCGGGGTCTTCTGGTGGCCCTGGCCCCGGTCCTGGCCCAACTCCTCCTCCACCACGGCCTACGCCAGATCCTGTGACACCGGTCCTTAATAATTAAGCCGATTTCTGATTATGATTACTCAAAAAACAATTCAGCTTACTGCTTGCGCGGTAGTCGCAGCGATCACCTCCACTTCGACGGTGATGGCACAGGATGTCTTCGGTGCTGACGGATTTGATAACCGCCCGTTCTCTGTCTCGATGGAAGTCCGGCAGGGATACGATACCAACACCCGCACCACAGCAGACGGGAACAAACAAGAAAGTGCATTTACTACTGGAAGTCTCACCTTGGGCACAGTGCTCGGCGCACGTCGCACCCGGCTGTCGGCCGATCTTACCGGCGGGCTTCGTTACAATTGGGATGGCGACCAGGACGATGATTACAACATCCGTCTCGCGCTTTCGCTCACGCACAATGTGAACCGCCGTCTGTCGCTGGCCCTCACCACCTATACCACCTACCAGATCGAGCCCGACTTTTACGATTCGCTCACATTATCCCGTAGGAGTGGTCATTATTTCTACTCCAACTCGTCGCTTCGGGCCACGTATCAATGGACCAACAAATTCTCCACCATCACCAGCTATAGTCTGGCTGCGGTGATGTATGAGGATAGCGCAGTGGGAGCAATCGAAGACCGCTTGGAGAATATTTTCTCGCAGGAGTTCCGGTATCTCATCCTGCCCACCACGGTGTTGGTTGGTGAATATCGTTTCGCCATGGTGCGCTACGATGTAAACGACCGTGACTCCGACTCACATTTTTTCCTGGCTGGGGTGGACCATAATTTCACTCCTCGTCTCCGCGCTTCGCTTCGTGGCGGCGTGGAAATCCGCGACTACGATTCGGGAGCAGAGACAAGTCCTTACGGCGAGGGCACGCTGACCTACAATTACGGGAAGGGCTCCAGCCTGCGATGGATCAATCGCTACGGCTACGAGCAATCGGACTTGCGTGGCAATAGCGCGACCAATCTCACATTCCGCAGTGGTCTTTATGCCAAACAGCGCCTTACAGCACGCATCTTCGCAGACCTCGGAATTTACTACCAGAACACGAAGTTGGAAGGCCGGGAGAATGGTGATGTCACAGACGATGTCATCGGGGCAAATGCGGGGTTGAGCTACGAAATTAACCGTCGGTTCAGCGTAAATGCCGGGTATAACTTCACCACGATCAGCTCCGATGACGCGGTGCGTGAGTATGACCGGCACATGGTTTACGCAGGCTTTCAAGCGTCTTTTTGATTCAGACAAGGCGATTATTTGCCAGACGGCCCTTGCGCAATTGGCAAGCTGAGCTACGTTCAGCTGCCCATTTTCTTCACCCTTCAGCGACTATATGAATACGGATAACTCGGAAATCAAATTACACTTTCTTGATTATTGGCGTGTTATTCGGGTTCGTTTTGGAATTGTCATCCTTGCGTTTCTCCTGGTGGTCATCACCACCGGCGTTACCACGTACTTTACGCCGAAGCAGTATGAGGCGTTTGTAAAAATCGAGGTTCAACCGGAAGCGGCAAACCTTAAAATCTTCGCGCAATCGCAGACGGAATTTGGTGGCGACCCGCGGTTTGCTCCCACGCAATTCCAGGTGCTTCAGACCACAGAGATGCTCTATCCCGTGATCGAGCAATTGAAGCTGCAGGAAAAATGGGCGGGCGGTTCCCAGCCTCTACCGCTGCAAGTGGCTTACGGTCGGCTGCGCGGCATGATGAATGTCCGCGAAGTTCGCAACACGAATTTGTTTGACATCGTTATTTCCAGTCGCGACCCCGCTGAGGCAGCTGAAATTGCCAACACCATCGCCGAGGTCTATGCCCGCAAGCGAATTGAGGAGCAGGAAGCCATTTATTCTCGAGCCCTGGCTCAGATTCAGGAAGAAGTCGTCAAACAACAAGAAAAAGTAACGGCTGCATTTGCCGATCTGCAACGCATCGCTGCCGAAGCAGGAATCACGGACATGGCACCCGACGGGACCGAGGGTGTGACTTCACCACTGGACTCACTGCTAATGAGTCAGGAACAGATGGTGGATAACGCGCGCCAGGAAGTGGCCGCGCTCAGGACCAAGCTCAACCAGATCGAACAACTAAAAGGCGAGGAACTAATGCGGGCGCTCACCACGCTGAATATAGCTGACCCGATCGTGATGAAAATCCTGCCGCAATATCAGGATTTGGAAGCCACTGAAGCGAATCTTTTAAACTCTGGGCTTGGCCGCAACCATCCCAACGTGCGTGCTCTGCGTGCCCAAAAAGCAGTTTATATCCGGCAACTCGACGATTCGGTGGATAGTATTCGCGCTTCCCTCGCGATCAATCTTCGCATTGCGGAAAGCACTTTGCAGGGTCTGGAATCAAAACTGGACGACAAGCGCGGAGAGTTTGTCACCTCGCGTGCGAGCCGAGGCGACTACACCACCGCGAAAGCTGCTTATGTGCAGGCCAAAGGGATTCTGCAAGCTGCTGAAATGCGCTACCAGACTCAGATCATGGAGCTGGGCATGCCGAGGACTCCTGCCAAAATATGGCAGAAAGCCGAAGTGCCGACCGGGCATTCCCGACCAAAAGTGAGTGTCAACATGGTGCTGGGAGTGCTCGTGGGCTTGATCGTCGGTTTGGGACTGGCATTCTTTATCGAATATCTGGATACCAGCGTGAAGACGCTGGAAGATGTGGAAAGCTTCCTCGACGTGCCGGTGCTGGCAGTCATCCCCAAAGGCATCAGTTTGCTTCACCGCGAACCCAGCGACACACCCGATGCCGAGGCGTATCGAATCCTGCGGACGAATATCGAATTTAACCGAAAAAGTGCGGACGCTAATGCGATCACCATTGTTTCGGGTGGTCCGAGCGAGGGTAAATCCACCACGCTGTGTAATCTGGCGTTTACCTGTGCGCAGGGCGGTTACAAGGTGTTGGTTGTCGATGCTGACCTTCGGCGCCCAGTCCAACATGAGTTGTGGGACATCGATAACTCCGTCGGACTTACAAATTATCTCACCACGGACATGAATCTGGATGAGGTGATTGTCGCGACACCGATTGATAATTTGTATGTGATGCCCAGTGGCATTCTTCCATCTGACGCGGTTGGAATTTTGAACTCTCAGCGCATGTCCGACATGATTGTGGATTTGAAAAGCCGTTTTGACATCGTGTTTTTCGATGCTCCCCCGATCCTGGGCGTGAGCGACGCGTCGGTGCTGGCAAGCGAGGTGGACCTCACCATTCTAGTGGTGCAGCACCGTCGGTTCCCGCGTTCCATGTTGCTGCGCGTGAAGCAAGCCGTGGTCAATGTGGGCGGCACAGTGCTGGGCGTGGTGCTGAACAATGTCGATACCAAGCACGATCAGGGTTACGAATACTACACGAGCTACTACAAATACTACTACAGCGGACCTCGCAACAAACCTTCCCGCGCCAGCAAGCCAGTGCCCAAGGAAGATGTGCTCGCGTCCACAAAATCTGGGGATGATGCATATTAAGATGAAAAGTTCTCTCGCATTCCGTTTGTGCATACTCCTCGCAGTGATGTTTGCTGGTGAGATTTACGCAAATGCTCCTCTGAGGGTGGGCGATACTATCGTCGTACGGATCGGCGGAGTTCCCTCCGACGATGTGGGCCAGATCAGTGCCGACTACACCGTGGACAGTGAGGGGATGATAAATATGCCACACATCGGGCGCATACGGGCGGTGGGAATGACAGCAGGCGAATTGCAAGGGCACATCGAAGCCAGCTATCGACAGGCGGAGATATATACAAACCCTTCAATCACCATCTCGCAGCAGGGATCGACTCGCACCGTCAACATGGGCGGTGAAGTGAAAGCACCCGGGCGCATTCCCTACACCCCAGACCTCACATTGCTTAAGGCAATCATCGGTGCCGGCGATTTTACCGATTATGCAAACCAGCGTCGCGTCCGGATTCTGCGCGGTGGTGAAGTGATCGTTGTCGATGTAAAAAACATCCGTAAGGACCCCTCGAAAGATATACCACTGCTGCCAGGCGACGATATTCTGGTGCCGCAAAGCATTTTTTAAAATTCTGGAGCCTTGGCTCAAGGCGGGCACTGTTTTTATTTCTGAAACAGCCGCGGATGTTCGTCCGGCTGGCTTAGCAGGCGCGGCTGCTGGACTTTCCGGCGTTCCATGATGAATTTGTCCAACTCTGGATCGACAGCGACAGGGTATTTCCCGGTGAAACAGGCCAGGCAAAAGCTGTTTTCTTCCAAACCAGTGGCGCGGACCATCCCAGGCACGTCGAGATACCCGATGCTGTCCGCCCCGAGATAATCGCGAATCTCGTCCAAAGTATATTGATTGGCGATGAGCTTCTGCGGGTCTGGAAAATCAATACCGTAATGGCAGGCAAACCGGTGCGGTGGGCAGGACACGCGCATATGCACTTCGGTGGCGCCCGCTTCGCGCAGGTTGTTCATGCGCGCGCGCGCCGTGGTGCCGCGCACGATGGAGTCATCCACGATTACGACGCGTTTGCCGCGCACAGCTTCCTTGATCAGATTGAGTTTCACGCGGACGTTAAAGTCGCGGATGAGCTGCGTGGGCTGAAGAAAAGTGCGCCCGATATAGTGGTTGCGGACAAATGCGTGGTCGTAAGGTATTCCCAACTCATTCGCAAAGCCCATGGCTGCATAGTTGCCGCTATCCGGCACGGGCACCACGACATCCGCTTCCACGGGATAAAGTCGAGCAAGCTCACGGCCCATGGCCACGCGAGCTTTGCTCACGTTTACATTCTGGATGAGGCTGTCCGGCCGGGCAAAATACACATATTCAAAAATGCAAAACGCTTTGTCCCCTTCCGGAAAAGGAAACTCGGAGCGAGGCCCGTTTTCATCGATGATTACGACCTCTCCAGGCTCAATCTCGCGCACGAATTCCGCATGGATAAGATCGAAAGCACACGTCTCCGAGGACACTACCCAACCGCCTTCCAGCTTGGCCAACGCCAGCGGGCGGAATCCGAACGGGTCGCGGAAAGCGATGATGCCTCGCTCGTCCATCATGACCACGGAAAAGGCACCCTCCACACGACGCAATGCGCTCAGGATGCCGCTATCCCGTGCAGTTGGCTGGGCGAGCAGATGCAGAATGATCTCGCTATCCACAGTGGTCTGAAAAATGGAACCCTTGTTCTCGAGTTCTTCCCGCAGAAACGCTGCGTTCGTGAGGTTGCCATTGTGCGCGATGGCCAACTGACCGCGTCCGCAATTGACCATCAGCGGTTGTGCATTGCCCACGTGGCTCGAACCGGTGGTGGAATAGCGCACATGTCCGATGGCACGATTGCCAGTGAGGCCCCCAAGAACATCCGGCGTAAAAACCTGCGACACTAACCCCATGCCCACATGGCGGCGAAATTCAGTTTCGGGACCCGTCGCGCTCACGATGCCAGCACTTTCCTGCCCGCGATGTTGCAGAGCGAACATCCCGTAGTAGGTCAGCAGCGCAGCGTTGGGGTGCCCATACACGGCAAACACGCCACATTCGTGCCGAGGTTTTGCGGGATCCTGACTCAAAGGGTATCCGCCTCCATCAGGTGGCCGATCGAGCACGCCCAAGTGTCTCGCAATTCATTTACCGGCCAGGAAAATACCTGGCCCGCGATTGCAATCGTCAGCGCATCTCCGCCAACCATGCCCAGCTGATAAAAAGACTGCCCCGCCTGTGCCATGGCATCTTCCAGACGCTCGGCATTTACCGCCGCTGTGGACACGAGGACACGCGACTGGCTCTCGTTGAAAAGCAACACGTCTGCACGGCCTTCCACTTCCAGACTCATTGCCGCGCCCATGGGTTCAGAACCCGACATACAGCATTCGGCAAGCGCAACAGCCAGTCCACCCTCCGAGCAATCGTGGGCACTGCGCACAAGCCCAGCGCGGATGAGATTGCGCAACGTTGCGTGCAGCAGAAGTTCCTTATCGTAGTCCAGGCGCGGAGGCAGTCCTTCTTTGCGCCCATGCAGGACTTTTAAAAAGTGAGATCCGCCCATTTCATCTCCTGGTTCTCCAAGAAGATAAATTACATCCCCAGGACTTTTGAAAAACTGCGTAGTGATATGAGCTTCCTGCTCGATCAAGCCCACCATGCCCACCGTGGGCGTGGGATCGATAGCTGCCACCGGGCTTTCATTATAAAGACTCACATTGCCACCCGTCACCGGCGTATCGAAACGGCGGCATGCTTCCGCGAGGCCTTCGACAGCAGCGCGCAATTGCGCGAAATTCTCCGGTTTATGCGGATTCCCAAAATTCAAATTGTCCGTCACCGCGAGCGGCACTGCACCAGAGCAAGCCAGATTGCGCGCGGCTTCCGCCACGGCAATTCGAGCGCCCTCGCGGGGATCGAGTTTGCAATAAAGCGCGTTGCAATCGGAAGTGGCTGCAAGATATTTATCCGCTTCGCGCACCA
>CBDUBV010000028.1:0-27596 GCA_965365475.1 uncultured Chthoniobacteraceae bacterium
GAAGGTTCTTGACGATATGATTATGGAAGCTGAGCGCACGGATGGTGCGGGGCTCCTGGATGTTGCGGGGTGGAAAAGTGAGTTTCTCAAAAAGGTTAAACTAACGGAGGCGTGTTGTCCCGCCTGTGAAGCTGCCATGGAGTTGGTGAAGGCGGGCAACACAAGCGTGTGGCTTTGCGGACACCGCCCGGACTGTCGGGGTAGGCGCGATGTGCGTGAGGTCACGACTGAGACCGTGGAGGTGCGGCCCATGCATGCCGCAAGCGCGGAGCATAGGACTACGCTGGCTGGAGCAGCCTAGTTGCAATGCCGTCCGGGAAGTCCGGCAGACATTAAGGCGCATTTAGACGTCCCGCAGGGACTTGTGATAGTAGCCCGGCGATTCATCGCCGGGATTGCTTTCGCAATTATGTTTCGTCCCATCGGGAGGATTGATTCAGGCGTCCCTCTGGGACGCTCCGGATAATGACCATGAACCCGGCGATAAATCACCGGGCTACTTTCTATAGTGCCTACGGCACAGGGGAAATTTCGAACGGCATTGGGCACTAGTTGCTCTTGAACTCCGCGACGAGTGCTTGCACGCCGTGAACCCAAGCGGCAACAGTCTCTCGTGCAGCCTAGTTGCTCTTGAACTCCGCGACGAGTGCCTGCACGGTCGTTTTAGCATCGCCAAAAAGCATGCGCGTATTTTCGTAAAAAAACAGCGGGTTATCGACTCCGCTGAACCCGGAAGACATCGAGCGTTTCAAAACAAAAACGGTGCGTGCCTGGTCCACATTGATGATGGGCATGCCGTAGATCGGGCTGGTTGGCACTTCGCGAGCTGCCGGGTTCACTACGTCGTTGGCGCCGATCACAATAGCTACATCGACCATGGGCATGAGCGGGTTCACGTCGTCCATCTCGACTAGTTGTTCATAGGGAACATCGGCTTCCGCGAGCAACACGTTCATGTGTCCGGGCATACGGCCGGCTACGGGATGGATTGCATATTTTACTTCGCATCCATTGGCTTCGAGAAGATCGCCCAGTTCGCGCACCACATGTTGAGCCTGTGCGACCGCCATGCCGTAGCCGGGGACGAACACCACCGAACTCGCGGCTTCGAGCACATAATACGCATCGGCGGGTAGGAGCGCCTTCGCTTCGCCTTGAAAACCTCCCGCTGCCGCGTCGCTCGCGGTGACGGAGCCGAAGCCGCTGAAAAGCACATTGGCCAGGGAGCGGTTCATGGCTTTGCACATGATCTGTGTGAGGATGATGCCGCTCGCGCCGACCAGGCAGCCGGCCACGACAAGCACGTTGTTCATGATGACGAACCCGGCAGCGGCAGCAGCGAGACCGGAATAACTGTTTAACAGCGCGATGACCACGGGCATGTCCGCGCCGCCGATGGGGATCACAGCCATGACGCCCAGCACGAGACTCAGCACGATGAGGAAAATAAAAAGCGGATAATGACTGGCCGCATCGGTGCTATAGATCACGCTGCCGACCACGATGAGGATGAGCAGCAGAGCGTTGGCGAATTTTTGGCCTTGAAATAGAAAGGGTTTGGTGGAGATGCGTTCCGCAAGCTTGGCGTAGGCGATCATGCTGCCGGTAAAGGTAACACCGCCAATGAGCACGGCGAGGACCACGGCCACGCTTGTAAACACAGGGATGCCCGGCACTTTGTGATATTCCCACCAGCCTACGAGCAGACTCGCGAGACCGCCAAAGCCATTGAAGATGGCGACCATCTGTGGCATGGCGGTCATCTGCACACGCAGTGCTGCGACGGTGCCCAATGCGGAACCGAGCACGATGCCGACGATGATCCAGATGGGCGACATGCCGCCTTTGGACAATGTCGCGACCACGGCGATGAGCATGCCAATGGCGGACACGAGATTGCCCCGGCGCGCGGTGGCTTGCCGACCCAGCATTTTTAATCCAAGGATGAAAAATACTGCGGCGACGATATACGCCCAGTTGATGAGGGTCTCGCGGGGTGTGGCGACGACGACGAGAAGTGGGAAGTGCGGCATGCTATTTACGGTCTTTGTTTTTAAACATGCCCAGCATCCGGTCTGTGACCAGATAGCCGCCCACCACATTTACCGTGGCCAGGACCAGGGCGAGAAAGCCGAGAATGGTGGCGAAAAGCGTGTTGTCAGTGGCACCTGCTGCGACCAAGGCGCCGACGATGGTGATGCCGGAGATCGCGTTGGAGCCGGACATGAGCGGGGTGTGCAATTGCGATGGCACCTTGGCGATCAATTCGAAGCCGAGGAAAGCTGAGAGCACGAAAACGAAAAATAAAAGAATGAGTTCCATAAGCGGAGGTGAGTTCAGGCAGAGGCAAGCAGGTTGCGGATGGTGTCGTTGACCACCTCGCCTTGATGGGTGACGAGGCAGCCCTTGAGAATGTCGTCGGATAGATCGAGCTGCAATGAGCCTGCTGATTTGTCCCAGAAATGTTCGAGGAAATTGCAAAGGTTATTGGAATACATCTGGCTCGCATGCAATGCGACGCGCCCGGGAAGATTGCCCATGCCGAGCACGCGGACCCCATGGACATTCACTTCCTGGTCCAGCTCGGAGCCTTCCACGTTGCCGCCGGACTCCACTGCCATATCCACCACGATGCTGCCCGGACGCATGGCTTCCAGCATGGCGCGGGTGATGATGCGCGGAGCTGGACGACCGAAGAGCTGTGCGGTGGTAATGACGACATCGGCCTGAGCACAATGCCGGGCCATGGCTTGTCGTTGCAGCTCGAGTTGCTCGGGTGTGAGTTGTTTCGCGTAGCCTTGTGCTGTCTGGCCGGTATCGCCCAGATCGACTTTCACAAATTTCGCGCCGAGCGATTGCACTTGTTCCTCCACTACAGGGCGGGTATCGAACGCTTCCACCCGCGCACCGAGACGTTTCGCAGTGGCGATGGCTTGGAGGCCGGCGACGCCTGCTCCGATGACAAATACGCGGGCCGGAGACAGCGTGCCCGAGGGCGTCATCATCATCGGGAAGATGCGGTCGATCTTTTCCGCTGCTAGAATGACTGCGACATAGCCTGCGAGGTTCGCTTGCGAGCTGAGCGCGTCCATCTTCTGAGCCAGCGTGGTGCGGGGAATCATCTCCATGCTCACCGCGCTGATTCCCGCTGTCGCCAGCGAGCGCACCAGAGCTTGTTCATTGAAGGGATCGAGATAGCTCACGTGGACCGTGCCTTTGCGCATGCCGTCCGCGCCGACAGGCTTGCGCACGCGGAAGACCACATCTGCCTCGGCGAGGGACTTTGCAGGGTCGTGGCTGATCGTTGCGCCGGAAGTCTCATACGCGCTGTCAGCATGGCCGATGGAAAGGCCCACGCCGCTCTCGACTTCCACGGCGATGCCGAGCTTACTCAGACGCGCCGCATTTTCAGGAGTCATGGCCGTGCGCGTCTCGCCGGGATGCGTTTCTTTGGAGATAAATAACCGCATGATCTGTGTGTGATGTTTGGAGACTATCGTGCTGTGGAAAAACGGTAAATGGTGGTCTGCCTATACACGGAGCCCGGTTCCAGCACGATGCTGCCGAACTCAGGCTGCATGACGCCGTCTGGGTAGCCCTGACACTCCAGACACACGCCAGCAAACTGCCCATACGGCCTGCCAGACTTGCCCGTGAGCGATCCATTGAGTGCCATGCCGGTGTAAAATTGCAAGCTGTTCTCCGTGGTAAATGTCTCGAGCACACGACCGCTGCCGGGGTCCTCCAACCGAGCCACCAGCACCAGCCCGGGGATTTCCGGCACGATATAATTTTCTCCATGCTGTCGGGCGAGTTTCGGCACGGCATCGGCCAGCACGCGCGGGGCGATGAAGTCGTTTACAGAACCGGAGACCGGCTCGCGCTTGCCAGTGAGCGTGCCATCGGACGCGGCGGGCACACATTCTTCACAGAAAATCTGGAGCACATGCTGCAACGCATCGCCCGAGCCTTCGCCCGCAAGGTTGAAATACGAATGGTTGGTAGGACTGAACGGCGTCGCCTTGTCGGTCGTGGCATCGTACTCGATTCGTAGCGCGTTGTCGTTGGTGAGAACATATTTCACTTCCACTTGCAAGTTGCCGGGATAGCCTTCTTCCCCATCCGGACTGTGATATTGGAGGATGAGCGTGGGCTCTTCGTGTTCATTCACATACGGGCGCGGAGACCACAGGCGCTTGTCGAACCCGGTCACACCTCCATGCAGATGATTGGGCGGGTCCGTGATCGCGAGCTGATAGTCTTTCTCATCGAGCGTAAATTTCCCGCGCGTGATGCGCCCCGCCACCCGCCCCACGAGAGCACCGAAATACGGGTGTTTGGCAAGATAAGGTTCCAGCCGGTCGAAACCAAGGGCCACATCCGCCGTATTGCCTTTGCGGTCGGGAACATGAAGTTCGGTCACGATGCCGCCCAGATCGATAATGCGGGCGCGCAGACCGTGGCGGTTGACGAGAGTATGGATGTGGACAGTTTCGCCGGAAGGCAGAGTGCCGAATGCGTCGGTGTGTATGGGCATAAAGTCGTGCTGTAAATCCGGAGAGAATAACCGGGTGTCGAGTAAACGGTATAGCTTTTTTCGCTCAATTTCGGACGTGACATAGATCGATTCACTTATTAGTAAAGTTGATAACTTCCACATACTATGAAAACAGCAATCATCATTAATCTTGCGATAGCGACCATAGCTTATTGGAGGAGTGAGAGGAGGTTGCGTGCGCAGCTTGACGAGGCTCGTCAGCGGATCAGCCAGCTTGAGACTGGCCCAAGCCTGGTGCCCACGGTGCCACCCGCTTGGTTACAAGATCGTTTACAACAAGCAACCGGTTTGGAACCTGCCCGCGCTGGCTATCGTTATCCAAGATATCCTAGCAACAACTTCTTTCGAAATGAGGGCGAGCACTGATTATTGAGAATTGGCGATCGGGCTCGCCACCATCACCTTTGGGCAGCTTCTTTGCGCAGCATTTCCTGATAAGCGGCGTTGAGTCGCAGGCGCTGCTCCATCTTTTGTCGCTGCGCAGGCGTAAGCTGCGGATCCGTGCCGCCGGTGAGGCTCACTTGGTAAGTGTAAAGCTTGTCACCGACCTCCGCCCGCAGGGGCAAACCGGTCAGAGCATCGAAATAAGCAGTCACTTCAATGGACGGGCCTGTAGGCACCCACGTAGCGTTCTCTCCAGAGCCGAATTTCTCAAGTTCGGCAGCTTCCTGGCGGTGAACCGCGAGCCAACGATCAGATGTTTTGTCTTTCACCACTTCTTTTAAAGTAGAAGCGTTTGCCCAATGAATTCCAGGAAAGCCTGTCACCTCAAAAAGATTAGCCGCTATGGGGCTGGAGTCCTGTGCAGGACGCTCTACAACAACATCACTGTCCAAATAGAATAGCCTTTCCCCCATTGCCACCCACGTGCTTGGTTTTGCGTTGTCACTAACCAGTGTATTTTTCGTAAGATGTTGTCCCGCAAAACCCGTAAGCGTCTTTTCCGCTGGGGCACCTGGAGCGGGCTGCACGACCACTGCCCACTTCATGCCAGGCCGGGAACTGCTGATGGGTGGCACAGGTTTAGGGGGCTGGTCCACCACGGGTTGTGCTTGCGCAGTGTGCACCGAGATAGCCACAACACAAAAAATCAAAAATTTCTTCATGCTCACCATACTACTTATTCGTTCACCTTTTCGTATTGTATATTCACTATTTTGCCCGTGAACCGATCCAATGCGAGATGCACCCAATACCGCGACTCGCCTTCGACTAGAAATCTTGTAACGTTAGTTTCGCCCTGAGGATAGCGTCCCGACTGGGCGATCACATCGATCGTAAGGTTCCAAGTGCGAGTCTGCGTGAGACCAGCCAAAGCCCGAGCCAGCCCCTCGCGCTCCCATTTGATCGGGCCAAAAGCTGTATTTATGTCTCCCTGTAAGCTTTCAAGTTTGGTTTTCAACGCCTCTGCCAGAAGCGGGTGCGCGGTAAGAGCGGTATCCACTTTGCTTCCGAGCGGATCCGCAGTGCCCGAAACAAGCGAAATTTTATAGGATCTAGCATCGGCCTCCAACTCGTCACCTGTTCCTCTAAGTATTGCGTTGAGAGTAGCTGGTGCGATGCTATTGATGTTTGGTCGTCCAGCCAGAATTTCTGGTTCATCGCCGGAGACGGTGAAAAGATCGAGCAAAGCTAGATCAGCGCTGCTCTCGTGAAAAAAGTTCAGCGACTTCCAAGGTTGGTCGCGAAATACATGTCCCAACTCCGCCACGTTGCGGAATGGCCGCTGTAGAATTACAGGGCGTGTGGGTGAGGTTGTATCTGCCAGCCGAGCTTCGTCTTTTAGCGGATTGGCAGCGTCTCCATAGAAAGCGTTATTCGCTCGGTATCTTGGAGTAGTATCCTGCGGCCGCTCCGCAATGTTGCGCAGACTGTCGGTTCCCATGGTCGTTCCTCCCAGGGGGACCTCATACCACCGAAGTTGTCGGTATGTGCCGGCGGAACCAGGTTGCTCTGTCACATTATTCATCGGCACGGGTGGGCCTGGAAAGACAAAAGGAGTAGTGGGAGGAACGGCATCATAAATTCCAAAAATTTTCGCATCGTCCGTCCCACCACTCGCGCTGCCGTTTGGTATCACCTCCAACCGCAGCCAGCCGGACGAGCCGCTGGTAACAGGAATCAACCCAAATGAAGTTTCATCTCCTCCCGCGCCATATGTGGCAAATAACCCAAACCGACTGGCTCGAGGGTCGGGGCGGAACGCAAGCGCCGGTTGGCCGTTGGGAAAAACAACGTTCGCAGTGGAGATCGTGCTTCCTACGGTCTGTTCCTGTGCGTCCTGAGTGCCTGTTGACATCGCTGGCCCGTTTCGGATGCGGTCAACTTTCACCCCCCACCCATCGGCACTGGAAAGCACGTCGTATGTGTATCTTTTGGGAGCACCGGAAGGAGATTCAAACGTAAGCGCCATCTCCAAGTCATTATAGGTAATAATGGGTCGTTGATTTAGTCTGCCATTGGGGTTTGGAGGAGTATCGACATCGCCGCCTATGATTTCAAATGCATATGAATTGGCGTCGCTCTGCCAGTCAGTTGATGCTCCAATTGTCCTTGGGTGTAGCCTGAAATCTTGCTGTAGATTCTTCGAGCCTGAAGGAAATCCCCCTGTAAGCACCCCGGGGTTTAGAAATGGAGCTCCATTGTTAGCATCAGTAGCTCCGCCTGCGCTTGATACGATCGTGGCACTTGCTCCGGGTTTAAGATTGATCCTGATATCGGAAGGCGAAGCAGCGAGAGCCGGTGAACTGCGGAACGGGTTAAATGCAATTGGAGTAAGAAAGAACTTAACGTTGGAAAACGTAAAATTAGTGGCGGTATTTTTCTTACGGTCGTAAATCCATTTTTGTGTAAATCCCATGAGGTATGGCAAATCCTCGATCCCCGCAGCTTCAATGTATTTGCCTATGTCGAAAAAAATGCGAGTTGGAAAATTGTTGTTATCAGCCTGATCAATAGCCGCAGCGCCTATGCGTAGGATGTGAAAATCGCTATTGCCCTGGCGCAATCTATCATCTGAAGACCCGCCATTGGTTTGTCTCCCTCCCAGCGAGTTGGGGTTGATGCCCGCTTTGAGCAGTTCGAAGAAATCCGGGGGGCGGCCTTCGGCAGCTACCTGTTTAAGAGTTTTTATGCCGGTTGCGACCGCGCTGGAGTGGGTAAGAGGATTAATAGGATATGATCCACCACCGTAGCTTCCGGGAGAAATTGAATCTTCATTTTCGTAGCGATCCGGTTTCGGTGAGACGTAAATCCAGCGCTCCTGATCAATATCCCACACGAGCCCGAACACGGCTTTGATAGCCTCGGGAGAAATTCCCACTCCTGCACCGGTAGGTGTGAGCCAGTAGCTATAATCTGGATTGGCGCCATTATAGCTCTTAACGCGCCCGAGTTTCCCGAGCGAGAACCGCTTTTGCAGCACGGGATCGCCCGCTTTCACGGCGACTTCGTAGGTGGTGCCATCGTCACGGTAGTAGGTGAGGGTTTTTGCCGAGCTGTAGGTCGCGGAGAAGCGATCTGCTTCTGCGAGAACAAATCCCAAATTTTGGGCGTCGATATACGGCAGCGCGGGAGCATTTCGCTCGAAAAGAGCATGGGTGACGGCCGTTCTGAGTGGGTCAGGCAGAAAAAAGGGGCCGGGAGGTGGCCCGGGCAGGTTGCCCGTGGTCGCGTTAAGCAGATCCTGGCGATTGCCAAATTGGTGGGTGACATGGTCTGTGCCCTCAATGCGCAAAGGCAAGACACCACCGTTTTTCTCAAATGATTGTCTCATCCCCAGCCACTTCGATTTGTCGCTGAGGAGGCTATTTTTCCAAGCTTGGTAACGCCATTGCAACAGCGAGTTCCAAGGCATTATGGAGGAATTGTTGTCCTTTAAAATCGAAAAGATGTCGGCATCCATCGGCGCAGTCTTGAAAGGGACATCAGCGGCAGCAGGGGCGGAAGACTGTGCGGGGCTACCCATCGTGCTGAGATCGATAAGTCCGCCAACGTCATAGACGTTAAAGGCGAAGCGTCCGGTCACAGGATTAGCGGCTGTGCCCAAGGAAGATGTGAGGCCGCTCGGGGTGATGTTTATCCAATTGGGCACGGGCGGAGCAGCGGCAAGCAGCTGAGGCGCGCTCCATCGAGCAGCTGGAACCACGCGCTGATTTATCGATGCGGTGGCTGTGCTCGCGCTTGTGGTGACGTTATTGGAAATGGTTGGTGCCGGTGTAGGTTTATAAGGGCTGGATGTCGGGAAAAAGCTAACACTAGCTTTGCTCTGCTTGATGAGCGGCGAGTCGGCTGCGGTGCCTGCTGTGCGCGCAGGCACCAACGTTGCAGAATCTGTGGGACGATAGCCGTTGGCTTTCGGCGACGAGCCAGCTTCTATTTCTTTCTGCAGATCGCTAATAATAATGGCGGCAGCAGATCGGGCCACCTCCCCGGCTTCCGTTCCTGAAGTGGATGCCGCTTCAATACGCCGGGCGGAGGACGCTTTGGTAAGCAAAGCGACAACCACGAACGTCAGCAGGACGATGAAAGAAAGAGTAATGATCAGAGCAACGCCTTTGCGCGAAGCAGCCAAAGAGTTATGTATATGTCTCATTGCGCCAGGATGGGGAAAGTTTGTTGATAGAAACGAAGATTCTCTCGGGTGGCCTGCCTCGCGGGCGCACTGAATCCGGTTTCAAAATTGCTTTTCAGCAGTTCTTTTTGCCAGATATCGACTGGCATTTGCACAGCGATGTCGAGCGGAGCATTAATTGCAATGGGTCGGGGCAGGGCATCGGATATCTTCTGAAAATCCTCAAGTGTTAGGGTGCGGGAGGTATCGTCCAACAACGCCACTCCGATAGTGATTGCCCGCACCTTGGTCAGGTCCACCGGTGTCGCTCCAGAGGGCAGTGCTGGAAGAGGCGGAAAATTCATATCGCGCGGTGCGGCATTCACATTTACCCATTGCCCATTGTTAAGCTGTAGAACCACCGCAAATCTTAAAATCCCGCTCTGAGTAGGTTGACGATTGTAAGGAATAAACCCGCCTGGCGGTGCTCCATCTCTCGCAGCTTCGGTGTAAGCACTTGCAACCTCATCGCGCAAGGATCGATCCCAAGCTACTTCAAGGAATCCTCGCACCAAATCCAGCGGCGCAAATGCCCTATTGTTCGAATCGGGCGAAGGCCGCATGGCATAGAAAAGACCAGTCAACCGCGGAGGCGCGACTGTGGCTTGTGAACGGGATTGCCCGATAAATGCCAGGACATCATTTTGCTCAAGGTTTTTACCTACAACCAAAGTGGTTCCGCCTCGAGTGACCAGGGTCGCCAGATCGTCTCGAATCTGGGCAAATACGGTGCGGGCCCCGCCAGCCGTGTCCATCCTGCGCTGCGCCGTGTTGCTGCTCTTGGTGGCAGAATTCATAATGCTGGCAACCATGACAAAGAGCAGAGTGAGGATGGTCATCGAAGCAAGCAGCTCGATGAGGGTAAATGCCCGCCTCCTAAGGCCTTTAAGCCGCGTAGTTGCTGGAGAGTTGCGATTCATAGCCGAAAAGTGCGTATCTGGCCCGAGCCGCCATAGAGCCATAGTGCAGCATCGTCTGGAGAGGCAGAGACAGGTCTGCGCTGCAGGCCGAGACTAATTACGAAGTTAAATCCGTCCGTGCCCGTCGGCTGGGGCTTGAGCATCATTTGACCTTGAGGGGTGATGGTGAGCGTCTTGTTGAAAGTAATGCCGTTCTGTGTGAGTCCGGTCCTGTTGGTCGGATTGTCAGCAAGGGGCACCGGGGCCGGGGTTCGAGTTCCTTCTGTATATTTCTCCGCAGTTAACTTCGTCTTGAGATCACTACTTAGCTCAGAGCTGGTCCATGATCCATCCACAAGCCGCAGCCCAGGAGCACGCAGGGTTTTAGTTAGGCTAATAGGTGCCAAAGAACTTGTTGCAGTGCCATCGGGTGAGGCGAACGCTGCGGCTGCAACAGTATCCAATCCCGATGTATTGCCTGTTGAGTTTGGCCCAAGGTTGGCAAACCCAACCCAGACATATGTATTCCGCGCCATAGCTTCCGTACGGGCCAACTCGATGAGACTGGCGACCTCATCCACCGCATTTCCCATTTGTCCAGCCCTGTTGAGCGAAGTGATTGCGGGAACGGCCAAAAGCATGAGGACACCAATAACAGCAATCACTCCCAACAGCTCCACGAGTGAAAAACCGGCAGGGAGCAAGAACAGCTTCCTGAAAGTAGCCGTATTTATCGCTATCGGCCTTGGGACTTTTTCTCGGTAGGGGGCATGCATACGAATCAATTCATACATAGCTTTTGTATGGCATTCGTCAATACATAAAATGCATGCCACCGAGAAATGGCACTATGGCAGCAGGCTGAGCCGCCGTGATACCGAAGGCGTAAAGCAAACAATAACTCCTGCCGCTACCGCTTCCAGCGCGCGCGGACTCGCATCGTATCCATCGATCCATCGGTGCCGGTAAACCGCACATCCATTTTCCGCCACGATCGGGCTGTTCGCGATGTGGCTTTCATGCTCGCGGTGAGACGATGCGTGGCAGCAGGTGCAAGCGTTGCCGTGTATGTGCCACGCTCCAGGGCGGATGTCACTTTTCTGCCGACGCCTTCGCGGATGATGACTTTAGCTCCTTTTCGCTTACCAAGCGCATTGCCCGTGATTTTTCCCAGCATCAATTTGGGTATGGCATCGTCATTTTGCACGTAGATATCGAAACGCCACGTCTTGCGACCTTTCAGCTTTTTCGAAATCCCACCGCTGAGAGTGTTGTCCCCCTGGCCTGCAAGGATTAGGTCGGTGGGGTAGGGACCGGTTGGAACCAGATAAGCATATGCTGCGCCGGAATCCGCAGCTGTGCCGGGCTCCGACGTAGGAGCATCGGGAGCGTTTTGTGTTCCAACTGCAGAGTTGTCTTCCTGAACCGATCCCACGAGTGAGGTATTGCCTGCAACTGCCAACGAAAATCCGAATGAATCATTCGCTCCTGCATTGTTTGCTCGAATCAGCCCCTGCTCGACCCACAGGCCGCCTGAGCGCACGAAATTATAGGCAACTCCCGCATCCAGCATGCCCGAGATATCTTTGCCCCACGCTCCAATCACCAGGTTCGTCGATGATAGCCCGATGGCACCGGCGAACAAGTCAGCCTCTGCGGGCAAGGCAGGGCGCAACAATTGGCGTTCCATCCATGCCGAGCCCGCCCGCTCGAACACATAGGCTGCACCTGCGGCGTTGAGATTATTTGCAGGGCCATCTTCGGCATATGCGCCCACCACTGCCATATCTCCGCGGATGGCCACCGCGATTCCAAATAAATCGTTGGCACCGGGGTTGGAAGCCCGCAGCAGAGTTTGCTCGCCCCAAGTGTTACCGTTGCGGACGAAAATATATGCTGCTCCGCTATCGTTGAGCGCATTGCCAACTCCGTTCTCGCTATGTGCACCGACGATGACCGAGTTCCCCCAGATCGCGACCGCATGTCCGAAGAGATCGCCCGCATCGAGATTGGACGCGCGTAGTGTGGACTGGTGCGACCATGCACCTCCTGTTCGGGTAAAAACATAAGCGGCCCCGCTATCGCTCGTCGTGTTGGTTGCTCCATCTTCCCTCGGCGCTCCGACAATTACTGTGTCGCCGAATATAGCGACTGAGTTTCCGAATCGATCATCAATGCCGGCATTGGGAGCACGCAGGATCGTTTGCTCGGTCCAGGCGACGCCCGTCCGAGTGAAGACATACGCTGCACCACTATCGGTGAGCATATCTGCGGCACCATCTTCGGCTTGTGCTCCGACGATGATGGTGTTGCCCTCAATTGCGACCGCAAAACCGAATAAATCCCCGGCTGCGGCATTCGACGCACGCAGAACGGCCTGCTGCGTCCACGCTCCGTTTGCCCGTGTAAACACATATGCAGCTCCCGCATCGTTGAGCGTGTTGGTGGGGCCATCCTCCCGATTTGCACCCACCACTGCGGTGTCGCCGGAAATCGCCATGGCAAAACCGAAACCATCTCCCGCGCCGGTGTTGAAAGATTTGATGTAAGCCTGTTGCGCCACGGGATCGATCGTCACGGGATAGACGGCGTCCTGGTCTTGCACAGTGAAGAGGATGTCGCCATCTGCCGACACGCTAAGAGAGGCATCCAGCACTTTGCCATGAGCATCCCACGCGATAAGCCCGCCATAATCCAGTTGATGCTTGCCCGATTTATCGTGGAAAGCGATTGAGCGAGCTTGGGGCTGTTTGGCTGGAGACAAGCAACCGCGCACCGACAGCCGAATCTCGAGTGGTGACAGGCCAGGTGGGCGTACTTCCACAGTGAAGCCATGCATGAGCCCGCGAGACTCATTTACAAACCATTCCCACACCCCATGCCCCCGAGCAAAAGAAAGCTTCTCGGCCACCGCTTTGCCCGCACCACCGCCAAGAGCGACATGGGCATCCGTGCGGCCGAGGGAGTCCAGGCGCAGACCCCAGCTCCATGTTGCATGCTGCGGGCGCACTTCGAATCCCTCAGCACCGAATTCCATATCGCATCGTTGCGAGGTGTTGATTGCGCGGAACTTTCCGTCAGGGGTTTGGTGAATGGCATGTCGCAGTGCATGTGCTGATGCTGTGTCGTGTTGCAGGCTGCGCTCAGCATGGCCGCAGATTATAAAGACACCTTGGATAACAATGAACCAAACGACTCCCGGAAGATTAGATCGTTTCATAACAAACTTTCCCGTTTATAAAGGCAGTTACTTTGCAAAACATCTAAATCAACCTTGTCCCGGCTTGCAATAAAAATGTCTTTTCGCAGTACCCATTCACGGCACATCAGCCTTGCGTTTGACAAACACGAGCTGTGTTTGGATAATTTGTGACATGGAATTGGATCTGACCGAAATCCTGCGGAGCTGGCCTCATGAGGCGGGCAGCATCCAGGTGCGAAAAATCACTGGCGATGATGCACGCGAGAAGTTGCAGCTTAGATTGGACCTGGGAATCATTCAGATGGAAATGGATGGACGCCCCGATGGTTCTCGCCCGCATGGCTTCGAGTCGTTGCTGGAATGGCACAAACACGAAGCTGCGCAAGCACACGCCGACGGACGCCAGTATATGCTTTCTGAACAGGACGCTTCTGACCTGCAGCAGGAGGGCATCCAATATTATCATCGCTATGTGAGCCTTATGCAGATCGAGGACTACACGCATGTGGTGCGCGATACGGAGCGTAATTTGCGACTGTTCGATTTCGTCCAGGCTTATGCGCCAGACCCAGAGATCGCAGGAGCATTTACTCAGTTCCGACCTTATGTAATCATGATGCGTGCGCGGGCTCTCGGGTCCATCGCCGCAGATGCTGGCCGTTTTGAAGAAGCTGTGGAGATCGTCGAGAACGCATGTGAAGAGATTCGCAAAATCAACGGGGACGAGTCCGAGGAGGAAATTTCCGAGATAAGTTTTTTAAAAGATTGGCTGCAAGAACTTCGCGATAAAAAACCACTTTCCGAGCGTGAGAAGATGGAGAACAAAATGAACCTGGCAATTCGCAACGAGGCTTATGAGGAAGCCGCAAAGCTGCGCGACGCAATCCGTGCGCTGGATAAATCTTCTATAAAATGAAAATCACCTACTACGGGCACTCGTGTTTCGCTGTGGATACCGCGAGGGCCAGACTTTTGTTTGATCCTTTTATCACACCCAATCCGCTGGCCGAACACATCGACGTCGAGGCGATCCAAGCCGATTACATCCTCATCTCTCATGCGCATGTGGACCACACAGCGGATGCCGTGAAGCTGGCTAAGCAGACGGGTGCCACGGTGTTGGCCAACTACGAAATTGCGGAATGGTTGAGTCGGCAAGGTGTGGAGAACGTGCATGCGATGAACCACGGCGGCACTGCCCGGTTCGAATTCGGATGGGCAAAAATGGTGTCCGCGATTCACACTAGTTCTTTTCCCGATGGCACGTATGGCGGTAATCCTGGGGGATACGTCGTCCACACAGACGAAGGAACCTTTTATTTCTCGGGCGACACAGCGCTCACGATGGATATGCAACTGGTGGCCGCATATGGGCCCGTGGACTTCGCGGTATTGTGCATCGGCGACACTTTCACCATGGGCGTGGACGATGCGATTCGTGCGGCAAAGATGGTGGGGACAGAAACTGTGTTTGGGGTGCACTACGATACTTTCCCGCCGATCAAGATCGATCATCAACAAGCAGTGGACCGGTTTGCCGAAGCTGGTCTGCGCTTGCACTTATCCAGGATCGGAGACTCGTTCGAGTTGCCATGAGGATGGTTCTGATCACGTTGGCGTGTGCTGTGCTGATCTCGGGCATGTGGCTGGCTGGACTGGCATTTTACGAGGATGCCCCCGATGGGCGCGCGGTTGCGACGTCGGAGACATTGCGCGATCCGCGTCAAGGCTTTGGAGCTAAGATCGCTGTCGGCGTGGCACTTATTGGCGGCGGGGTAGTGATGCTCTATATCGTGACCCGGCGGCGCTGACTGGGCTACGAAAATACTGGCAGAAGCATGAGGTAGCTCTGAGCGACCAGCAGGGATGTGAGGTAAAAAAACAACGCCTCTTCCCACGGCAACACGCCCGCAATCTTTGCACCCTGCGACTGCTTTCGATCGATATACCAAATGCCGTCGCGTATCGCGATGGCGTCTGCCACGGCGAGGTAGGTTCCGACAAGCATCGTCACGGTGAAGATGAGCAGCCACTGCGCAGCGAGCAGCCACCATGCGATGATCCATTGCGCCGCGATCACCGGGGTGAACCAATAGAGCAGATGCCAGGCATAGTGGAATCGCGGATACGCAGATGGAAAATTGCGGAAAGCCCAACCCAGCGCAGCCCACGATACCAATAATGCAGCCAATATCGGACCCGTTACCATCCACTGCGTTCCGCCCAGTTCCGGGGTGGGAAAAAGGGGCAGCGCCAGCAGAACCGCCAAGCCCACCAGAGCAGTTTGCAGCCAGAAAAACGCATATTCTTCCACGGGGAGATATCCTATGCGAAACCAATATCGTCCTTTAGGAAACCCCCAGATTCCTCTTCTCGCGGCATGGTTGTCCCAAGGCGCGGTGAAAGCCATGACCACGACAAATAAAAGCACGGTCGTGAGCATAAAAGTGCGTCCAGGCGTGGTGACGACTGTAAGAAGAAGAATCGGTGGCACTAGAAATCGCAGATGAAAGCCGAGATAGGTCATTGGGGTAAATTGTGGTAGTTTCCTTTCCGCATGCGCGAGAGAAATAGAACAGCCAAAAGAAGAATGCGGCCTCGCGCCCGCAAACCCAACCGGCCTGCGAGAAGACTACGTTTGTTGCCGTGGATCGGGTTGTTGCTATTTCTTGCCAGTCTCAGTCTCTTGCTGCATCCAGCCTGGCGCCCAGGTTGGAGCTGGTGGCCGAAACGAGAGGAATTAATCATCGTGGTCGATGCCGGCCATGGTGGGCACGATCCCGGGGCGCAGGGGAATCACTTGGAAGAGAAACAATTGAACCTGTTATTGGCTGCGGAGATCGCCGATAAGCTCCGGGCTCGCGGACACGCGGTGCACATGACGCGGCAGGACGATACTTTTTTAACTCTCGCCCAGCGGGTGCGCGCGGGTAATGAACTCGGACGCGCCCTCTTCATCAGCATACATTTTAATAAGAGCAATAACGTGGAAGCCAGTGGCATCGAGACCTTTTATCACACTGCCCAGTTCCTCCAAGACTCGACTGCGTCGGCCGATCGCTCTGAGCTGCTGGCAGCAGAAGTCCAGTTGGCCATGGTCCACGCCACCGGAGCAATCGACCGCGGAATTAAAAACCGCGGGTTGTATGTACTAAGAAATTCTCGACACCCTGCGATTCTTATCGAGGGCGGTTTCGTCAGCAACGCGATGGAAGCTGCATTGATCGGGCAGGAAAGCTACAGGCGCAAGCTGGCCCAGGCGGTGGTGGCGGGGGTCGATGCCTTTCTCAGAACCGAAGCCCAGACCGGAGACGAACAGAATAAATACGCGCACTGATCGTCCAAAAACCTGAATTATGAAATACGGAATCATTTTTTGTCTCCTACCGCTCCTTGCCATGGCGCAGATGGACGTCAGTCTGCGAGAAGCGCAGAAAGCACTCTTTGAGCAGGGCCTCTACTTTGGCGAGCCAGATGGGAAAGAAGGTGCTGAAACAACTGCCGCGATCCGGCGTTATCAGATTCGCAAAGGCCTCGACGTGACCGGGCAACTGAACAAGGAAACTCGGGAATCGCTCGCTAAAGACGGTGCGCGAACGGAAAGTAACACGGACAGCAACACGGACAGCTCAGTGAGAGTGCCTCCTGAGATTGTGGAAAAAGATCGGGCTTATCTGCAGTCCACGCCGCAGCCAATTGTCACTGCCACACCCCAGCAACCTTCCATGCAGATCGAGACTCGTCCGCGCCAGGAAGACACGTATTACCACATGTTCCGCTTGTCGCCGTATGCAGATGCGCCTGACTATGTGCAAAAGGATACCCTCCAAGCTGCACAAGCGATCTTGAAAGACTGGGGATACTACCGCGCTAAAGTCGATGGGTTGCCCGGCCCTGCCACGCAGCGTGCGATCATCGAAGCGCAGGAAGATCTGGGCTATCGAGTGACAGGCGTGCTGGACGCGCCGACACTGGCCCGCATGGAATTACTCCGTGTGCGCAGCATGGCGCCAAGGCCTCATTATTTGCCACGCGACGGCGACTACGATTCGCGTGAGCCGCGAGTATCTGGCAGTATTTCCTTCGGATTCGGCGCCTGGCGTTAATCTTTCTCGGCACTTAGAGCACCAAGCACTTGCTGCACTCCCAGCGCAGCGGGCAGGCGTCCTGCCAGGACCTGCTCCTGGGTGCTCTGGATGCGATCCACCATGCCTGGTTGTGTTTGAAACCAATCCATAAGTGCTTCTCTTAGCAGGTTGCGGAACCATGCGCCTTCCTGCTCTTTGCGTCGGCGGTCAAACACTCCCGAATCCTTTGTGAAGGATTGAAATGACTCCAGCGTGGAGTGTATATCGGCTAACCCCTTTTTCTCGATTGCGGAACAAAGGTGGACCGGAATTTTCCAGCCGACGGTGCCCGGTTGCAGATGCGCCACGACTCGCCGAAGCTCACCGGCAGCAGTCTCCGCCCGGAGCACATTATCACCGTCCGCTTTGGTGAGCACCATCGCGTCTGCCATCTCGATGATCCCTTTTTTAATGCCCTGCAACTCGTCTCCCGCGCCTGCCAACAGCAGAAGTAGAAAGAAATCCACCATCCCGCGCACCGAGATTTCGCTTTGCCCCACGCCTACGGTTTCCACCAGCACGATGTCGAATCCGGCAGCTTCGCATAGCAGCAGGGTCTCACGCGACTTACGTGCCACCCCGCCCAGGGTGCCGCTGGATGGCGAGGGCCGAATGAACGAGTTTGGATGATTGCACAGCTTCTCCATGCGTGTTTTGTCGCCAAGGATGCTGCCGCCAGTGACGCTGCTGCTGGGATCCACCGCAAGCACGGCCACGTGGTGTCCGGCGTCGCAGAGATGTACGCCGAAGTGCTCGATGAATGTGCTTTTACCCACACCAGGGACGCCGGTGATGCCGATTCGGAATGAGTTGCCAGTATGAGGAAGGATGTGTTGGAGCAAGGCTGCGGCGTCTGCGGCGTGTGTCGGCGCATTGCTTTCGATGAGTGTGATCGCACGTGCGAGGCGTGTGCGATCACCGGCGAGAACACCTTTAGCAAGGTCCGCCGCATCGATCGATTGTCGGCGGCGCGTCCAGGCTTTTGGAGTGCTGGGCACCGTGCCGGGTACCACTCGCAAGGCACTGGGTGTTGGCGGCTGGGAAGACATGACTATAGCACTACCATGAGAGAGCGGTAGCGTGCAAAAGTTTCAGCGTCCGCCGGTGGCCGGTGAGTTTATGGTATGTCAGGAGCTGCGCTTGAAACCCTCACGGACACACTAGAACAGCTCGTGTGCTAGCACGCTCAGGCAGTACAGGGCGGCGGTTTCTGTGCGCAATACAATCGGGCCCAATGACACGGGATGGCAGCCGCTACTTTTTGCCAGGGCAGTCTCGGCAGGCGTGAAATCCCCTTCCGGCCCGACAAGTATAAGTGCGCTGGTGGGATTCGACCGATGCTCGCTGCGATGGTCGGCCAGCACATCCCGAAACGGGCGGGCGTCTTTCTGCAAGGAAGCGATCAGCATAAGATCGTATCGGGGTGCGGTAGCGAAAAAATCTTTCAAGCCGCTGGGTTCAGCGATGCGTGGCAACCAATTCTGACCGCATTGTTTGCTTGCTTCGATCGCTGTGGTCCGCCATTTGGCGCTTTTCTTCGATGCATCGTCGAGCTGCGGCACCACTCGCTCCGAGAGCAGCGGGATGATCTCGGACGCACCGAGTTCAGTCGCTTTTTGCACGATGAAATCCATGTTTTTCCCCTTGGGAATGGCCTGACCGAGAGCGATGCGCGCTGGCACGGGTGGGGTGGTGCCGCTGAGGATGCGACGCAGTTCCACTCGCCGTTTATGGATGGCTACGATCTCGGCGGTAACTTCTTCTCCCTGACCATTGAAGACAGTGACGCGGCGCCCTGGCTCCAGTCGAAGCACGTTTACGCAGTGATTGGTCTCAGCCTCGTCCAGTTGCAGAGCATCCGGATTCCAGTGTTCGGGAGCGATGTAAAAACGGCTCATTATTTAAAAAATGCTTTGGCTTTTTCAAAGAAACTTTGGTGCATGGGAGCGTTCTCGTCTCCACAGGAAGCGGCAAATTCTTCCAACTTCTGTCGCTGCTCGGTATTGAGCCGCGTGGGCACTTCGACTACAACGCGGGTGACGAGATCGCCATGAGAACGTGCATTTAATGTGGGCATGCCTTTGCCTTTGAGACGAAAATGCGTGCCGCTCTGCGTGCCCTGCGGTATTTTCAAAAGTGCTTTGCCATTGAGCGTCGGGACGGTGACTTCTCCGCCAAGGGTCGCTGTGGCAAAGGAGATCGGGACCTCGCAGAAGAGATGCTCGTCCTCGCGCTGGAAGACGGGATGCTCTTTGACATGCACCACTACATAAAGATCGCCCGGAGCCGTGCCTTGCGGGCCAGCTTCACCATTGCCTGAGGAGCGAAGCCTGGCACCGTGATCGATGCCGGCGGGAATGCGTAGCTTGATCGTGGAGGTCTTCTCGACGCGCCCATCGCCATCGCATTTGCGGCAGGGTTTATCGATTCGCTGGCCTGTGCCCCGGCAGGTGGGACATGTCTGCGAGACTTGGAAAAAACCTCTGCTGGATATGACTTGTCCGCGTCCACGGCATTCAGGACAGGCGGTGAGCAGCGTGCCTTTTTGTGCGCCGCTACCTCCGCACTCGTTGCAGGCATCGTATTTGTGCAGCTCGATGGTCTTTTCGCAGCCCGTGGCAGCTTCTTCCAATGTGATCTGCAGGTCGTAGCGCAGATCGGAGCCGCGCTGGTTGCGGCCACCACCGCCGAAGATGTTTTCGAAAATGCCTCCGCCGTCACCGCCGCTAAAGACTTCTCGGAAAATATCGAAGGGATCGTGGAAACCGCCTCCGCCGCGCATGCCTCCACCACCTTGGGCAAATGCGGCATGGCCAAAGCGGTCGTATGCAGCGCGTTTGTCGGCATCCATGAGCACGTCGTAGGCTTCGCCGAGTTCTTTAAAGCGTTCCTCAGCCGTATGGTCTCCGGGATTCTTATCCGGATGGTACTGCACGGCGAGCTTGCGGTAAGCTTTTTTCAAGTCCGCCTCCGAAGCGGAGCGGTCCACGCCAAGGATTTCGTAATAATCGCGTTTAGTAGCCATCATTCGGGATCAGCTATCGCTCTGGCCGGTGGATATAAACACAGTGGCCGGACGCAGCAACCGATCCCGAAACATGTATCCTTTGCGAAGCTGTCGGATCACGTGTCCTTCGGGCACGTCCTCACTGGCTTCCTGGCCTACGGCTTCATGGAGATTGGAATCGAACACTTGCCCGGAAGCTTCAATGACTTTGACGCCAGAGTCGGCAAGAAAATCTTCGAGCTGTTTGCGTACCATGGACATGCCTTGGAATACTGCAGACTCGGTGTTCTCTTCTCGCGCCGCTGCGAGTCCGAGGTCGAAGCTGTCGATCACTGGCAGCAGGCTTTGAAGAAGGCTGGCATTGGCGAAACGCAACGCGTCCTCTTTCTCGCGGGCGGCACGTTTGCGATAATTCTCAAAATCTGCCTGGGTTCGCATGGCGAGGTCGCGGAATTTCTCCATATCGGCCTGCAATGTGGCCAGTGGGTCCTGCGCCGTAGCAGAATCTTCCACCTCGGTTTCATCCAAAGAATCGGTTGGTTCAGTCATAGTTTACAAATGGCAACAAGGGTCACGTCGTCGTATTGAGGTTGGTCTCCCACGAAGTCTCGAAGCTCTCCAGTCAAGCGACGGATCACCGCAGCTGAACCTTCCATGGCGCTGCTCTGGAGGGATTGCGTCATTCGTTTCAATCCGAATTCGAATCCTTTCCGGTCCACTGCTTCGGTGACACCATCGGTGTAGAGAAGCAGGCAATCGCCTTTCTCGAGACTTACTGAGAAATCTCCGATGACCCTATTGAAAACGTCCCCGCTGTCAATGCCTATGGCCATGCCTTTGGGATTGAGCTTGGTCACGCTCTGGTCCGAAGCTCGGTAGAGCAGGGGAGCATCATGTCCGGCCCGGCATAATTGCAGGGTCTGCGAAGCATGGTCCAGAATCACATACGCCATGCTGATGAACATGTCCTCTTTTATGTCAGGATAAAGTTGCCTGTTTACCTTGCTGAGCACATCGGATGGCGATGCGTTGCCGATGCTCTGGCTGCGGAGCACGCTGCGGCACATGGCCATGATGAGTGAGGCTGGCACGCCTTTGCCCGAGACATCTGCGATGACGAAGCCGGTGCGCTGATCGTCGATGCGGATGTAGTCGTAGTAATCCCCACTGACCAGACGCGCGGGAAGTGTGCAACCGCTAATGTCGAACCCTTCGATCTTGGGCGAGTCGCTTGGGAGCAGGATGCTTTGAATCTCCTTGGCGGTTTGCAGGTCGTTGTCGAGACGCTTTTTCTCACCGACTTCGGCATAAATAAACGCGTTGTAGAGCGCAAAAGCGGACTGCTCCGTGATGGCGCGAAAGACTTCGAAGTCGGACTTGCTGAATTTGCGTCCGATTGGGCCATTGGCCACGGCAAGCACTCCGAGATTTTGCGAGCCGTAAATGAGTGGCGCGATCATAGCGGACTCGCTTTTCACGGATGGATTGCTGAGAAACTCCAAGCGGCGGTCGCCCTCGGTCTCAGGCAGAAGCATGGGACGTTCGGTAGCCCAGACTTCGCCCAGCAATCCCTGGCCGCGCTCGACGGCGTGCAGGCGCAGGTAGCTTTCCAGAGCGATGGGAGTTATCGATGCCTGCTCCAGGATGTGAGCCGGGACGGTGGCGAGTGGTGGGCAGCCTTCGCTTATGTAAATGGCAACCAGGCAGGTGTTTGTTTTGTCTGCGAGATATAGCGCGCCTCCATGCGCATCGAGAATCTTGACTGCGCCGGAAACGATGAGCCGGTATAAGTCGTCGTTTTTTAATTTTTCGGAAAAAGCTTCACCGAGGCCGTGCAGGAAATCGAATACGCGATGTTCTTCCTGTTGCACGGCTTCGACGTTGCGCTTTAGATTCGCGATCTCGCGGCGTTGCAGGAAAAAGAAGGCAATGAATGTGGCAAGCGCGATCAGGAGAAGCCCGAAGAAGATGACGGTCCACATGGCGGGCGGAGGCTAGGAAGCGGAATCTTCCGCAAGATCGCTCTGGAGATACTCCAGGACGTCTTTGAACCGCACCTGGTTCTCGGGGTCGGCTTCGACCAGGGCTTCGTGGGCTTCGAGCATGACTTCGGCAGTCTCGGTTTTGCCAGCGTTGGAGGGGAGAGGTGTGGTGGCTTGCTCGGGCATTTCCTCTTGCGACATATCGAAAAGTGCATCGAGTCCCAAGTTGCGTAAAGAGTCGAAGTTGCGCTCGGTGATATTGACCACTTGCAACGAGCCGCCGCCCATGTCCTTGAGCCGCAGAGCGATGCCAGCTAGAGTGCCCATAAATGTCGAATCCATACCGGGACAGCCGCCCAGGTCGATCGTGAAATTGCGACAGCCTCTGGTCATCATCTTGCGCGTGAACTCTTTGAGGCCGGGAGCGTTCTGGTAGGAACCTTTATCGACGACTTTGACCAAAGCCTGGTCACCACTACGACCCACTAATATGGAGGAGGAATCACTCACGCGGACCAGTTTCTATAAAAGTGACTCAAATCAGTGTCAACCTACCAGTTCCCTTGTTTGCCCGCGTAAAACCTCAATTCCAGAGGAACGAGCTATGGAGCCCGACGATGGCACCATCCTCAATCAAAAGTGCCCGCCATGAAGTTGTGGGGCCATCCCAGCGAAAGTCGTCGCCGATCACAGCGAACTCCGTCTTGTGATTGCCGACGACGTTCTCATAAGCCACTTCCTGTGCCTGCACGTAGGGTCCGAGATTGCTCTGCCGATACTCCAGCCGCACGGTGATATTCGCTGGCCGTTCTGCTCGCCAGAAAAGGGTGATGTAATTTCCGTAGCGCTGGCGCTCGTCCACACGCGTGATCGCGCCGAAACTTCTACGTTTTTCCTCGAAGCTGATCATCTGGTCCACGGTGGCCGATGCGCGATTATTGGAGCCGCCAAGACGTTCTTCCGAGCGCGAGACGTGGCGATAGGTCTTCACTTTTCGGAAAGAAAAATCGTCGGAAAGATTCAGCGGCAGAGCGTCAGCTTTTTCGAGTAGCACAGGTTGAGCCAGAGCTGAACCTGCTGTGATGCCAGCGAGGAAAAGTGCGAGGATGCGTTTCATTGCCGTGATAATGCCTTTCCGTTATAGGATGTCAACCGCTTGCGTTTCCCACGCAAAAGCCGGTCGTGAAAGTATAGAACAGCAGCCGCGCAAGTGCTTATTTCCATGTATCGGCGCCCGGTTGCGACAGTGCTGTGCCGAACACCTGCACCCATCGTCCATCGTAGTATCCTGCTCCCATTCTGCGCAGGCCGGGTCGCAGGATGTTGCGCCGGTGCGGAGGAGATGCCATCCATCGCCGCACGGCTGCTGCTGGGTCGGCTGGTCCGGTCAATATGTTCTCGCCCGCAGCTTCTCGGGCAAATGCGCGGATGCGTGTCCAGGGATCGCAAACACGGACCAGTTTATCGCTGCGGCGATCATAGCTCTCGTGCTTGAAATAGCCGTCCACAGCCATGTCGGCTGCGTGGTAGCGAGCAGCCAATGCAAGATCGGCGTCCCACACGAGGGCGGTGAGCTTTTCGCTGCGACGCTCGTAATTGACCAACTCCAGGATGGCCCGTTCGTGGTGCGGCTGCGCAGTTGCGATGATTTCTTCGCCTGTGGGAGCCCCTTTAAACCAATGCGCCGGGCCGGGGCTTGCGAAGGTGTCCATCGCGAATAACAAACCGGCCAGCACATACGCCAGAGGTGCTCTGCGAGTACTGCTCATGGCACTATCTGGAAGGTTCGATGCACATTGCCGGGGATGAATCCGCCAGGACCTCGCCGGATGTGCGTCACATGAATCTGCGCGGCTTCGATCCGCAGAAAATACCGGCCGACAAATGGAAAGAAGCATCCGGTGTTTATAATGACTTTGCCATCGCGAAGCCAGATGCCTGCGCGGTGCATGTGCCCGATGAGCATGAATCTCGCATCGGGTTTAAACTGCTCGAGCACTTCCACGGCGCGCCCCGGTGCCTTGTGCCAATACCATAGGACGGATGCTGGGCGCCACGGAGGCATGAACTCCAGTAGGATGTTCTTCGCCACAGACACGAGCGAGCGACGGGCCACATAGAATTTCTCCAGCACTCGGCTCGCCTTTTTGACCGTCGCCATTCGCACCTCGAAATCGCCCATCTCGTGCGGTGCCAATGACTCCAGCAGTCGAGTGTGTTCCTCCGCGATCATGTGGCTCTCGTGACTCCACGGCGAGACCCCATGAAACAATATGTCGCCATGCGTGATGAGAACTTTCCCGCCATACATCTCGACATAATGGCGTTCGCTCACCAGCAGATCGTGGTTGCCAGTGAGGAATATCGGTTCGCAGCCGGCTTCGCGGCACATCGTCACGAGCAGATCGCGGTTGGCCCGGCCTTCCTCGCGGTCCTGCTCCGAGCGCATCTCCACCGTGTCGCCATTAAAAATCACCGTGCCACTACTCGGCAACAATCCTCGCACCTGTGCTGGCTCCCGGACCAGGCTGGCCGGATGCGCGATATGCATATCCGAAAATATGGTTACCGGCTCAGCGAGTTCTGCATGAGAGGATGACATGGGCGTGGAGAAGTATCAGCGGATACCTTGCGTCGCAAGGTTTGTGCCACTTATTAAAATACGACCGACTCGCCTTCGGTGAGGATATGTATGCAATCCTGGATGCCAAATTCCTGCGCGCACTGCATGAGCCGCACCGGCGGTTCGTCCGGCGGCTCGTAACTCAGGCGGAATGTCCCATAGTGCATCGGGATCAACTTTTTCGCCTTGAGTTCTATAAAAGCCCGCGTGGCTTCCTCCGGGTTCATGTGCACCTCCCGACCGCTCGGCGGATCGTACGCGCCGATGGGCAGGAGAGCGAGATCGATGTCGGCCCGCTCACCAATTTCACGGAACCCATCGAAATAAGCCGTGTCACCGCAGTGGTAAATTGTGCGACCGCCAGCCTTGATAAGATAGCCGCCAAAACCGCGATGAGAATCGTGCAGCATACGTGCACCCCAGTGGTGGCAGGGCGTGAGACTGATCTCCAACGGACCATGGGAAAAGCTTTCCCAATAGTGCAATTCATGCACTTGATTGAAGCCCAGATCGTGCACCAGATTGCCCACTTCGAAAGGCACCACGATCGGCTGCTCAGAGGCGACCGAGCGCAAAGTCTTACGATCGAGATGATCGAAATGAGCATGCGTCACCAGCACGAGATCGATGTTTGGCAGATCGTGCAATTGCAGGCCAGGATGCCGCAACCGTTTCACCACTTTGAGCCACTTGGCCCAATTCGGGTCCACGAGGATGTTCATGCCATGCGTGCGGATAAGGAATGAGGCGTGCCCGATCCAGGTGATGCATACCTGATTGCCTTGCAGTGGGGCGAATGCGGGAATTTTGTGGTCGCCTTTGCGGCGCGTGAACACGCTGGGGATGAGAACCTCGGTTACAAAATTGCGCTTATGCCATCCTTTGGCCGGAACCAGCCCGACTTTGCGGACTGGTTTTTTATCGGGCGCATGGGAATTGTGAGGTTCTGCCATAACTAGTTAAATCGGAGGTTAGCCGCATTCGGACCGCAGGAAAAGATGGTTTTGCTTTCATTCCGCATCCTACGAGAGAGTTTGCTATCCAATAACGCAAGCGCGTGTGGCCACAATTCTGACGTAAATATGGGAATGTTCCCGGGTAGGGTGTCATTCTGTGGGGGAAACTAGAGGAGGGCGAGCGGGAGGTCGCCCTTCCGGGAGAAAGAGAGGGGGGAATTGTTACGAGAATGTAACTCAAACCTCTTTGACCATCGTCCATGGAAAACGGAAAAGGTTGCGCGTCGCAAGGGGCCTGTCCGGGCTCGGCGGCACTGTCGTAAAACCAAAAACTTATATATGAAAAAAGCTATCCTTACTCTCATTACTTCAGCATCCTTCGCAGGGCTTCCTCTGGCGGGTTTGCATGCGCAGGCTGTTACCATCGATCCCGAGTTGAAACCCTACGAGAATGTCAGCGGTGTCTCGGGCAATCTCAATTCCATCGGTTCCGATACGCTCAACAATCTCATGACGCTCTGGGCCGAAGGTTTTAAGGCCGTCTATCCCAACGTCAATATCCAGATCGAGGGCAAAGGCTCATCCACCGCGCCTGTCGCTCTCATCGAAGGCACTGCACAGCTCGGGCCGATGAGTCGCGCGATGAAATCCACAGAGATCGATGAATTTGAAAAAAAATACGGTTACAAACCTACGGAGATTCGCGTCGCGATCGATGCGCTCGCAGTTTATGTAAATAAAGATAATCCGATCAAGGGCCTCACGATGCAGCAGGTGGACGGGATTTTTTCCAGCACTCGGAAGAGCGGGGCGGATGACATTACCAAATGGGGCCAAGTGGGCATGACCGGCGAGTGGGCTGAGAAAGCCATCTCGCTCTACGGGCGCAACAGTGCTTCGGGCACCTACGGTTTCTTTAAAGATGTCGCGCTGGGCGGCGGCGATTTTCGCGCGGAAGTCAAGGAACAACCCGGCTCTTCCGCTGTGGTGCAGGGCATCGGAAGCGATCTGAGCGGTATCGGCTACTCGGGCATCGGCTACCGCACTTCGGAAGTGCGCGCTCTGCCTCTGGGCGAGTCCGCAGATACCATGTTTGAACCCACACCGGAGAATTGCACCAGCGGTGAATACCCTCTGGCCAGGTTTTTATATGTCTATGTAAATAAGGATCCGAATAAGCCCGCCGATACTTTGGTGGCGGAGTTTATGAAATTTATCCTCTCGCGTCCGGGACAGGAAGTCGTCGTGAAAGACGGTTATTTCCCGCTGCCCGCTGCCTCCACCACTGAGGAGCAGGCCAAGTTGCAATAGTTCGTTCCACACTTCACACTGGCGGCGGGGGAGCTATAAGCATCCCCCCGCCGCCAACTGCTTTTATTGCTCCTGCCATATGCCAGCATACGACATCACACGCCAGAATGAGGTCCCCGCCAGATTCCGCCCTTCGCGTATGACGCTGGCTATCGATCGCTTCATGACTTATGCGATCCAGCTCGGAGGCGTGATGGTGGTGACGGCGGGGGTCGTGGTGTACGTGCTCCGGTGCGCGGCGAGGGTGGCGCCGGCGGCCGGCTCGACGACGAGCTCCCAGCTGCCGTGGGGCAAGACGGGCACGTCGAGGGTCCCGGAC
>CBDUBV010000029.1:0-27472 GCA_965365475.1 uncultured Chthoniobacteraceae bacterium
GTCGTGGAGAGGATGGGCTCGCGGTCCGACGCTGCGTCGTAGCGGGCAAATGCCATGCGAAGGTGGGTGCCTGAACCGAGCCGCGCCATTCCCAACACGCTCGCTGGAATGGCGACCGACAACAACCAGCCACTTTGAATTTGGGTGACACTGCTTGTGAAGCCCACAGGACTCACGAGCATTTCCTCGAAGCTCAAGGGCTCCTCGTTGGGCTGCGCCTTGCCTCCGACTCCTGGCAGATGCAGGTGCAGCCGCTTGTTCATCGGTGTCACGTGCAACTCCACATAGTCTTTGTGTCCCTCAACCATTATGAAAATCTCAAACACATCCCCCGACTTCCACAGTTTCTGGTTGTCGGCAGTGGCGGACGTCACGATTTCGTCATCAATCAAATTTGCCTGCACATGCAATGCACCCGGAGTCCAGCATACAAACACTTCTCCCGAGCAAAAACCGTCTTGAAGCTGCGTTCTCCAGGGTTGTGCAAGCGAGAACCTAGAGCCCGAGCTGGCTGAGCTGTTTCGGTGGATCGTTGTAAGCAACATAGATGTTTAAAAATATCTGGAGCCGAGAAGAATTTTTACCGAAGTTGCGGGCAAGTGAAGTCGCGTTTCCTATTATTTGCTGCGAGCTTTTAACCATGTCGGGCAATGCGCCCTGAGATACTATAAATCTGTCGTAGAAAAAACGACATGCTGCTGACCTATTTTGCGTGATTTGTCACATCGGGCGCAGTATAGCAGTCGCTCGCTATGTCCAATTCACTTCCCCGTCTCGCAGCCGAACGTCTCACGGAATCCCGCAGCATCCTTGGCCGGTCGAAAATCCTGGTCGGGTTCGATGGGTTTGTGGACACCATCCTTCATGTGGTCGATCAGCGCGAGTCTGCGACGAAATATACGCGTCTGGACAAGATGGGGGAGTTTGGCCGACGTATCCAGGCTGCTGCGGGCAAGAGCGCAAACCTGGAGTTCGTCGAGCAGATGGTGAAGCTGGGCGGGAATGGCCCGATCATGGCCAATGCGCTCGCACAATTCACGCCGCCCGTCACTTACGTGGGCAGTTTGGGGTATCCGAATCTGCACCCGGTGTTCGATGCCTTTGCAAAAACCACGCGCGTCATATCCATCTCGGAGCCGGGCTATACTGATGCGGTGGAATTTAACGATGGCAAGCTGATGTTCGGCAAACACGCGAGCCTCAAGCACATCAACTGGCAGAACTTGCTCAAACACATTGGCGAACCGGATATCGTCAAACTCTTTAGCGACTGCGCGATGATTGCCATGGTGAACTGGACGATGCTACCTTCCATGACCGCCATATTTAACAAGGTCCTCACCCGTGTCGCTCCGATGCTGGAAGGTCCGCGGCGGTGGGTTTTTTTCGATCTTGCTGACCCTGCGAAGCGTGCTCCGGAAGACATCCAGACCGCGTTAAAAACCATATCGAAATTTGAGAAGAATTTCCGCGTCATTCTTGGGCTGAATTTCAGTGAGAGTGTTCAAATTGGTGGAGTGTTGGGTATCAAGCGCCCGGCGGAATCCTTGCCTGCGGTGGCTGCGCACGCGGCTGCGATTCGCGAGAAATTGGGGCTGGATACGGTGGTGGTGCATCCCACGCATTTCGCCGCAGCAGCGGACGCCAGTGGGCACAGTGCTCTCTCGGGGCCTTTCACTCCAAAGCCGAAAATTACCACCGGGGCGGGCGATCATTTTAATGCAGGGTTCTGCCTGGGGCGTTTGCTGGAGTGCGATATACCCATGAGTCTTCAATTTGGGGTTGCTACCTCGGGTTACTACGTGCGCCATGCCCGGAGCCCAAAGATGGAAGATTTGAAAAAGTTTCTCCGCTCGATGTAGTTCAAGGCCTAGACCGGGAAGGAACCTGTGGCGCATCCGCCGGCTTGCCGGTATGCTCGCTCGCTTATGGAAGGTAATCTCACGCCGATGATGCAGCAGTACCAGAGCATCCGGCGGAGTCTGCCCGCGAACACTCTGCTGCTGTTTCGGTTGGGTGATTTCTACGAGATGTTTTTCGAGGATGCCAAAGAGGCAGCGTCGATCCTGAACGTGGCACTTACCAAGCGAAATGGCGTGCCGATGTGCGGCGTGCCCTACCACGCAGCGGAGAATTATGTCGCGAAATTAATCCAGGCGGGGAAACGCGCAGCCATCTGCGACCAGATAGGCACTCCGCAGCCGGGTCGAATCGTGCCGAGGGAGATTACGCAAATTATCAGTCCCGGCACGGTGGCGGACGTGAACCAACTCGATGCGACACGCAATAATTTTGTGGCCGCAGTGGTGCGCGATAAATCGCGCTTTGGGCTTGCATGTGCGGACTTGAGCACGGGCACGTTCCGTGTTACAGAGCCAGCGAGTATCCCGGCGTTGCAGGATGAACTGGCGCGACTGGAGCCTTCGGAGATTCTGATTTCGGAGGATGATGCTGAGCTGCCTCGCATGCTCACCAGCCATGTGAAGCACGAGGGATTTGCATTTCTTTACGAGCACGCTTTTTACGCGCTCAAAGATCATTTTAAAGTTCAATCGCTCGATGGCTACGGGTGTGGCTCGCTGCCATTGGCGGTGTGCGCGGCAGGTGCGTTGCTGCATTATTTATCGCAGCAATTGCGTCGGCGTGTGGAGCATCTCACCACGCTATCGACTTACCATTCTGCTGCGGGCGTGGAGTTGTGCCGCGCCACGCAGGAGCATTTGGAAATTGTCCAGTCTCGCGGGGCGCGCAATACCAGTCTGCTCAAGGCGCTGGACCGGACGGTGACGCCCATGGGTGCGCGTTGTCTGCGCGAGTGGATGCTGCACCCTTCTCGCGATCCTGGCGAACTCGTGGCCCGACAGGATGTGATCGAGTGCTTTCTTGAGGATACGCCGACGTTGCAATCGCTACGCGTGGTGCTCGGGGCCGTGCGCGACATGGAGCGCACCGCCGCCCGCCTGAGCCAGGCCAGCGGCACCGCGCGGGACTTGGTGGCACTGAAATCCTCGCTTGAGAGAATTCCTGAGATCAAGCACCAGCTGGCCGGGTTGGGCACGCCGCAACTGCCCGGGACAGGTGGGCGTGCCCTGCCGCCACTGGCAATCGCGCTGTGCAATGATCTGGTGGAGTTGCCAGAATTGATCGCAGATCTGGATGCAGCACTCGTCGATGAGCCACCGGCCACAATCAAAGACGGCGGCATGTTTCGCGATGGCTACGATGCCACGCTGGATGAGCTGCGACAGGCGTCCGGCGCAGGTAAACAATGGCTGGCCGAGCTGCAGCAACGTGAGATCGAACGCACCGGGGTGAAATCGCTCAAGGTGCGATACAACTCGGTGTTTGGGTATTTCATCGAGTTGACGAAGTCTAATCTTGATAACGTGCCGGACGATTACATCCGCAAGCAGACGATGAGCAATGCGGAGCGGTTCATCACTCCGGAGCTGAAGGAGATGGAGGGAAAAATCCTCGGCGCGGATGAGCGATCACGCGGGTTGGAGACGGAGCTTTTCCACAAACTGCGTGAGCGGTGCATGCAGCATCTGGCGGAGCTTCAGCGCAGTGCGGCGGCATTGGCCGTGATCGATGTGCTGGCGGCTTTTGCTGAGACTGCACGACTGTATGGCTATTGCCGTCCGCGACTTTCTGAGGATTCCGTGCTTCATATCCGCGATGGGCGGCATCCGGTGCTGGATCAAAACATTGCAGAGGAAAAATTTGTCCCCAACGACACCACGCTGGATTGCGCGGACAACCGTTTGCTCATCCTGACCGGACCAAACATGGCGGGCAAGTCCACGTTTATCCGGCAGGTCGCCCTCATAGTGCTCATGGCGCAGACGGGGAGTTTCGTTCCTGCCACGTCGGCGGAGATCGGTCTGGTGGATAGGATATTTACGCGTGTGGGTGCGAGCGATGATCTTTCCCGTGGGCAATCCACCTTCATGGTCGAGATGAATGAGACTGCAAATATCATCAACAATGCAACTGCGCAGAGTCTGATCATCCTGGATGAAATCGGACGGGGCACTTCCACATTTGACGGGCTTTCCATCGCGTGGAGTGTGGCGGAGCATCTGCACGACGTGGTGAAGGCGCGGACTTTGTTTGCCACGCATTACCACGAACTCACCGATCTCGCGCTCAGTCGCGAAGGTGTAAAAAACTACAACGTGGCGGTGAGAGAATGGAATGAGCAGATTATTTTTCTACATAAAATCGTGCCGGGCGCTGCCGACAAGAGTTACGGCATCCAGGTGGCGCGACTGGCCGGCCTGCCTCAGAAGTTAATTCACCGCGCCAAAGAGATACTTGCAAATCTCGAGCAGAGCGAGTTGAGCGCGGAGCTTGCGCCTGGACGCAATCCGCAATTTCGCGGTTCCAGCAGGAAAAAGACAAGTGCTGCGGACGACGGCTCGCAGTTAAACTTCTTCTAAAAGCACATTCTTTTCCGGTCGTTCTTGCAACGCGAGATGTGTTTCGCTACAACATTCTGCGGAAATTTCCGGGCAAGAAGTCGTTTCTTGCGAGGGTTTCCGTAATCCATAGCCATAGAAATACCACCGATGAATCCTGTCCACGCCTGCAAAGCAGTTCCTTTCAATGTAAACCGAAAAGTCGCTGAACTTCTCGATGCCGCGCCGTCCGTCACCGTGGCGCGCACGACTGACGACTTGGTGAAGCTCGCTACCCGCGATGCGGTGAATGGCTGGCACGAAGTGGCCTATGATGTGCCCGGCCAGGGGCGCGTCCCGGAAGTTCGCGTGTGCCGGTCCAAGAATGGCATCGTGGCAAATTATCTCGACCCCTACATGCGCAGACGCGACCCGGATTGCATGGTCATCGGCGATGATCGCCCGACGGACAAGCCGACGTTCGCGTCGCGTTTCGGCAAGAGTTTTGATCCGTTGCGTGATGAGACTCTGGAGTGGCTCAAGACGCAACCACTAGCTGTGTTCCCATTCCATGCCGGTGTGCACGGCAAAGGCACCGACGCCAT
This sequence comes from uncultured Chthoniobacteraceae bacterium, assembly GCA_965365475.1. Lineage (GTDB taxonomy): Bacteria > Verrucomicrobiota > Verrucomicrobiia > Chthoniobacterales > CAKUMP01 > CBDUBV01. The sequence continues at coordinate 5,006 of CBDUBV010000029.1, forward strand.
CGTGATCGCGCCGGATAACGCCGGGTTCTTCGCACTCGGGCTGGCGATGTTGCAGGGCATCGTGAACTGCGATGAGCTGCCAGAGGATTTCTCGCCGCGCGCCGTCATCTATGTGGCACCGCCTTTTCGACACACGCATTTCGATGGGAAACAGCTCGTCGTGCACAATCGTCTGGAGGGCACGCACGAACTGTTCAGCTACAACCTGTATCCCGGGCCAAGCGCAAAGAAAGGCATCTACGGCGTACTGCTCGCGATCGGGGAATCGGAGAAATGGATAACCATGCACTGCTCCACGGTGCAGGTGGTCACTCCCTACGACAATCGCATCGTCATCTCGCATGAAGGCGCGAGCGGTGGCGGCAAGAGCGAGATGCTCGAGCACGCGCATCGGCAGTCCGATGGCAGCTTGCTGATTGGGCGCAACTTGATCACAGGAGATGAACGCGTGCTCACTCTGCCTCGCACATGCGAGCTGAATCCTGTGACGGACGACATGGCACTGTGCCACCCTTCGCTTGCGAAGAACAATGGCAAGCTCGCGCTCATGGATGCGGAGGACTCCTGGTTTGTCCGGGTAAATCATATCACGGAATATGGTATCGATCAGCATCTGGAGCACCTCACTGTGCACCCGCCGGAGCCTTTGCTTTTCCTAAGCATTCAGGGGCAACCGGAGGCCACTACGCTTATCTGGGAGCATATCGAAGATGAGCCCGGAGTGCCTTGCCCGAACCCGCGCGTGATCATCCCACGCGCCATCGTGCCTGGTGTGGTGAACGGAGCTGTGGATGTGGATATACGCAGCATGGGGGTGCGCACGCCTCCCTGCACTGCGGAGAAACCCACGTATGGCATCGTCGGCATATTCCATGTGTTGCCGCCAGCCCTTGCATGGCTATGGCGCTTGGTCGCGCCGCGCGGCCATGCGAACCCGAGCATCGTGGAGACCGAAGGTATGTCGTCGGAAGGCGTGGGATCTTATTGGCCTTTTGCCACCGGTCGTCGGGTGGATCACGCCAACCTACTGCTACAACAGATCATCGATACTCCCAAAGTCCGCTACATCCTCACGCCAAACCAAAATATCGGAGCGTGGAAGACAGGATTTATGCCGCAATGGATCACACGGGAATACATCGCGCGCCGCGGGGGTGCGAAGTTCGGTGCATCGCAAGTGCGCCCTTCCCGTTGCCCGCTTCTTGGCTACACGCCAGGAAGCATCATGGTGGAAGGAAGCACGATCGGGCGCTGGTTTTTTGAAGTGGATCAGCAGCCTGAAGTGGGCGCGGAAGCCTATGATAAAGGAGCAGGCATTCTGCACGATTTCTTCAAGAAAGAGCTGGCGCAATTCCTCGTGGACGACCTTATGCCAGAAGGCCGCAAGATCATCGAAGCCTGCATGAATGGAGCTTCGCTCGCGGATTACGAGAATCTTCTGGGCTTATCTACTGTGGACGGCGAGAGCTAAGAGCACGCCTGCCTTACGAGTGCGGTCGATCATTTAAAAAATGTATCCTCGTGCTCGTAAGGCGGTGCGCAGCAGCATAAAAATCGTAGAGCCTGGTGCGCGGTGATCTGATGCCACGCGCCAGGCGGGATCAGGATCGCGTCGCCGGGCTGCACTTTGCGGGTGTCGTCGTCGATGGTCAGCTCGCCTTCGCCCTCGAGGATAAAATAAATCTCCTCAGCGCGCAGATGATAGTGTCTCTGCGTCTGGCCGCCAGTGGGAAGTGAAGCCTCCGCCAGGCTTTGGTTTTCGACAGGCGCGTTGGTGGGGTCGAGGATGCTGCGAATGGTGGAACCATCGGCTGTTGTAAACGGAGTTTGCGTGGCGAGATTGCGCAGGATCATGGTTGCTTCAACTCTCCATCCGTAGCACTCTTGTTTTCATGATGGAATCTTTTAAAGACTGTTGTGCGCTCATCACGGGCGCGTCCGCCGGACTCGGCGAGGAATTTGCGCGACAACTCGCGCCTCAGGCTGGGACGCTTATCTTGGTAGCTCGCCGACTGGACAAGTTGGAGGCACTGAAAGCTGAACTGGAAGCAGGGCAGCAGTTTCTGAGCGTTCGCGTATATGGGTGCGATCTTGCCGACGAGCATGCGGTGGATGGCTTGATCACCTGGCTTCATGCAGAGGGGTTTCCGATAGATTTCCTGGTGAATAACGCCGGTGTAGGTGATCACGGAGCTTTCGAATCCTCCGATTGGCCGCGCGTGCGCGGCATGATGGCTGTAAACATCGCTGCTCTTACCCGGCTCACGCATGCGATGCTGCCGACTCTCAAGCGCAGCTCGGGGGCAGCCATTCTCAATGTCAGCTCGGTCGCGAGCTTGCTGCCTTTGCCCGGAATGGCCGTGTATGCAGCGACAAAAGCCTACGTCACCAGTTTCTCCGAAGCACTTAGATTGGAATTGCGGGATTCAGGAGTGACCGTGACCGCGTTGTGTCCTGGCCCGGTAAATACGGAATTTGGTGATGTCGCCTCGCGCGGCCCGCAGGATTCCATGCAATCGCCAGAGTTGTTTAAAGTCACTCCGGCTGAGGTGGTCCGCGAAAGCCTGCGTGCTGTGGCAGGAGACCGCCCACGCGTCATTCCAGGCTGGATCGTGTGCCTGGTGATGACTGCGGTCAGTGCCTTGCCCATGCTGTTGCTTCGTCGGTTGTTGCGAGCCAGGCCTGTGTGATGCCCGGTCCTGACAAAAAGAAACCGCGTGTGCTGGTGATCGATGTGGGTGGTTCCAATGTGAAGCTGCTCATGGCCGACCGGCCGGAGACGGTAAAAATAAAATCCGGCTCCAAGCTCACCCCGACAGAACTGGTTGGAGTGGTTAATAAAGCGGCTGCGGATTTTGAGTTCGATGTCATTTCCATGGGCCTGCCGACTCCGGTGAAGCAGGGAATGCCGGTTGCCGACCCCACCAATCTCGGAAAAGGCTGGGTCGGGTTTGATTTTTCCACGCAATGGAACAAGCCGCTGCGGGTGATCAACGACGCGGCATTGCAGGCACTTGGTAGCTGGGAAGGCGGTCGGATGCTGTTTCTGGGCCTGGGAACGGGGCTAGGCAGTGCTTTTGTCGTGGATGGCACAGTGATTCCACTGGAGTTATGTGACCTGCCTTTTGCCAAAGGCAAAACCATGGAACAGTGCCTTTCCAAAGTGGCTTTGAAAAAAATCGGGCAGACTAAATGGCAGAAGTCCGTGCATGACGCTGTCGCTATTTTACGCGCTGCGCTGCTGCCGGACCACGTTATTCTGGGCGGCGGCAATGCAAAGTTTCTGACGAATCTGCCGCCGGGTTGCGAGATTGGAGATAACCGTCTGGTTATGCGCGGAGCAGAACGGCTTTGGGAAATAAAAGACGGGCGGTTGCATTGGCAAATTGCTTGATTGAGCTTTTGGATGGTTGGCGATTTTTGCAGGGTGAGCGTCCGGACGCGATGGGCTGGAAGTTTGCAGGGATCCACTCGTGAGCACAGCGCACTTGCCCACCGGGGCGGCAATTTATTTTAAAGCACTCTCGCGCGGCGCATGCCTAATTTTTTCACAGCCTTAGCGCATCCCGCCTAGCATGGATTGCGCGATGCCCAGATACACCAGCACTCCGATAATATCTGCCATGGACGTGACCAAAGGTCCACTGGCAGATGCGGGATCCATGCGCAGTCGCCTCAGCAAAAAGGGCAAAGACATTCCTATGAAGTTCCCTACGATCACCACCGCCATCATGGAGAGCGTCACCACGACTGCCACTTGCACCCCACTTCTCCACCACGCCACGAGCGACACGGCACATGCCATGGTGAGCCCCAGCGCCAGCGACGTGGCAAATTCTTTAAAAAGTAAAAACCAATAATCCTTGTTGCGCACTTGATCCAATGCCATCGCACGAATGATCAGCGTGGAAGCCTGCGCCCCAGCATTGCCGCCACACGCGATCAGTAGCGGTAGAAAAAATACGAGGGAAACCACCGAGTGAATAAGGTCTTCGTGCGCCGCAATGCCTGCTCCAGAGAGGATATTTACAAAGATCAATAACACCAACCAGGACACGCGCCGCATGTAGATGGTCCAGATCGGGGTGCGTTTGTAATCGCCATCGATCGGTCCTACCGCAGCACTTTTATGAATGTCCTCCGTGGCTTCCTCTTCGGAAACGTCCAGCACGTCATCGGCTGTGATAATGCCTACCAAGGCTCCATTGGAGTCCGCAACGGGAAGTGCAAAGTAATCCAACTCGCGCATCATGGTGACAGCTTTTTCCTGCCGATCAAATGCGGATAAGGCGTGATGCACACCTCCAAGCAGTTCGCGCACTTGCGAACCAGGATCGGCCATAATGAAAGCTCGCAAGCGCACGTCGTCCAGCAGCCTGCCTTGCGCATCGGTGACGTAAATCATGTTCAATGTCTCGGAGTCCTGAGCTTGTTGCCGGATTTCATTGAGCGCTTCGCCTACGGTCATGTCTTCGCGGACACTGGCGTAGTGCGGGGTCATCCTCCGGCCTACGCTACCTTCGGGATACCCGAGAAGCTGGCGGGCTTCGGACAGATCTTCATGGTCCATGAGTGCCAGCAAACGCTTCAATGCCACAGCGGGAAGTTCTTCCAGAAACATCGTCCGGTCATCGGGCTCCATGTTTTCCAGAAGCTGGGCGGTTTCATGATCGGTCAATTCGCGCAGAAGTTTTTCCTGATCCTGATCGTCGAGATAAGTGAAGACTTCGGCAGCAAGTTCACGCTCGATCAGCCGAAACATCAGGACGTGTTCTTCCTTCGGAAGCTCACCCAACAGGTCTGCAATTACTGGCGGTGGCAGCAGCCGACACATGCCGCGGACGAGGGGCCATTGTTTGTTTTTGATCGCGTCGTGCATTTGCACTCGCAATTCCGGGCTAAGCAGATCGTTCTCCTCCTGCTCAGCGCCTGTGTGGACCGACTCTTCCTGGATGTGATCGGGCTCTGGCATGCGACATAACAAGCGCAAGCACTCCGGCTAAGCAACCAGAGAAAATAGAAAACTACGTCGTGCGCAGTGGCCCAGGACCTTTGCCTTCGAGTTATCGACCCGGACTGTTGATCACGCGGGGCGCATCGCTTGTTGGTAGATGGATTCGTAAGCTGCGGCACTCTGAGTGGGCCCATGGTCTATCTTCATGGCGCGGCGCACAAGGTGCTTCCATTCTTCTTTTTCCTGATACATCCGCTTCACGCGTGCAAGCGCATCCCAGAGCCCCTCGGCCTCATCGGTGTGGTATAGGAAACCCCATCCGCCATCCGCCACATCGCGCACCAACTCCAGCACATCGGAAGTGGACCGAGCGACCGGCACCGCACCATAGCGCAGTGCGCGGATAATTTCGCTTCCGCCGCGCATGATGCCACCTGGCAGCACCACCGCATCCGCTCCCGCCAGCAGCAGATGTTGCAGAGCGAGATCCGGCGCCGAGACCGCAGCATAGCGACCGTGGTATTTGCGAGCGGCGACGGCAAATTCCGCAGGCAATTCTCGCTCGTAAGTTTTCACAGTGATCAGCCGCACATCGTCGGCCAATAAACGATCCAGCACGTCTGCCAGCGCCCGACCGTCGTCCATTCCCCACGAGGTCAGCACAAACACAGGTCCTTCCGGCGTAGGGTCCAGTCCACATTTTTTTAATAATGCAGCGCGAGATTGCTTCCTGCCAGCGAGGGAGGAAGCGCGGAATTTCTTTGGCAGATGCTGGTCGTGCTCCGGGCTCCATTGTTCCAGACTCTCGCCATGGAGAAAACCAAAGACCTTTTTCTCCTGCTCGCGCAACACGCCTTCCAAGCCGCTCCCTGCCCGCGCACTGAGCACATCGCGCTTGTAAGAATCGCTGATGGTCACCACCGCGTGGGCAAATACAATGCCGCCCTTGAGCAGATTCATGTTGCCATAATATTCCAAGGCTGAGGGCTCGAAATATTGGCCCGGCAGATTCGTCAGCCCAAAGTCGGGCCAGGGGAAACTTCCTTGCGCAGCCGCATCGTGCATGGTCAGCACCGTGCGAACCGGCAGATTCATCGCATGCACGAGCACGGGCACCAGTGCGCTCTGCCAATCGTGCACATGCAGTATCTCGGGCAGTGGATCGATGCGACGGGCAAGTTCCACTACAGCTTTCGAGAAAAAAATAAATCGCCGGGCATTGTCTTCATACAAGTGATCCGTCGCACCATAGATTCCCGGTCGGTCGAACAACTCTCGTTGGCGGATGAGAAATATTTGGGGTCCACCGGTCTCTTGCAACTCGCACACCTCGGCCAGGAGCTGTTCGCCGCCCACTTGCACATGGAATTCCACGCCGGTCGAGACCATCTCCCCAATCGCGTCGTAGCCGGGCAACACAACTCCGACATCGTGCCCTAGTTTTTGTAACTCCGGCGGCAGATTCGCCATGGTTTCCGCCACCATACCGGTCTGCACCCACGGTGCCATCTCGCTTGCAGCCATCAGGATTTTCATATCGCGATGACTTCACCACAAGTCCGGCCCCTCATCAATGAGGAACCGACAGGCACTATTTCATCCGCACATTTTTGCGAAGAAATGTCGGCACATCCAGATCCTGCCCTTCCACGATGGTGGGCTCGCTCTTTTCAAATCGACCTCTTTTTATTGGCTCGAATTTAAAATCTTCTTGCTTGGCTTCATTCACCGCTTTCTGAGCCGGCACTGCCTCTGGCTTGGGAACGGACGGTGCATCTTCAGAATCATCGAGCGTGGCGACTGGGACTTCCTCGCGCGGCTCGGGAAGCAAGCTTTCATGGAACTCCTCGGGCTGTTCTGGCTCTTCGGTTTGCTCAGGCTGCGAGGCGACCGTGGGCTCCTTGCGGCGGGGGGGCTCGACTTTCTCCGCCGCACGCGGTTGCCGTGCGCCTTGCTCCATTGGCTCACCCAGCGCGGAGAGGATCGTCACATGCACGGAAGTGCCCAACATTTTGTCCACACTCGATCCAAATAGAATATGGGCATCGGGATGGATGTGGCGCGAAAGTTCATCCATGAGGATTTGCACTTGAGAGAGAGTCAATTGCGGACCGCCGCTCACATTCACGAGAACGGTGGTCGTTTCTCGAAGTGCCGTGCCATTGCCGAGCAGCGGGCTTTTCAACGCACGCGCCAGGGCGTCGTGCCCCGCATTGTCGCCTTCTCCGACGCCATGGCCAAAGATGCAGCGTGAGTTCTGCCTGCGCAGAGCCTGCCAGAGATCATCGAGACCGATTGCGATCAACCCTGGGCGTGAAGCCAGATCGTGCACCGCGCGGATGCTGCCACTAATGATCGCGTTCGCTGCGGCAAATGCTTCGTGGATGCCTGCGCGAGCAGAGACCGTCTCCACCATGCGATCATTTTCAAAGCACACCACCGCATCGCACTCCGCGCTGATCAGCTCCAGGGCGCGTTCCGCCTGGCTCAGCCGACGTCTGCCTTCGAAAGAAAATGGAAGCAACACAAAGGCCATGACTAAAGCTCCTTTCTCCCGGGCCATGCGGGCGATCATCGGTGTAGCGCCCGAGCCCGTGCCGCCACCAAGACCAGCGCAGAGGAAAAGCAGTTGCCCAGGCTCCAGCAGCGCATCAAGTTCTTCGCGCATTTCCTCAGTGGCCTCCATGCCCAGATCAGGGTCGCCGCCTGTTCCCAAGCCGCGTGTCACATTGCGCCCGAGTTGCAGTTTCCTGCCCGCCACGCAGGCAGAGAGCGTCTGGATATCCGTATTGATGCCGACCAGTTGCATCTTGTCGAATCCGTCCAGCACCACTCGGTCCAGAAGATTGCAACCCGCGCCGCCAATGCCCAGCACCAGCGTGGAGAATGAACCGCGAGGTTTCGGTCGAAGAGATTCCAGTGAGATCATGATTTGCTCCGTTTGCGTGTGAGGAATCGTTTTATGGCCAGACTCATATTCTCCACGCTTCCGGTAATGCGATCCGCAATCGTCGGGTTCACGCGTTCGCGCATCACAGCCTGTCCGTATTTTGCCAGACCGATTGCAGTGGAATATTGTGGATTCATAAACGCAGAGGTAACGCCGGAGACATCCATGGCGTGCACCCGCTTGGTAGGCAGGCCAAACACATCGCTTGCAAGATGCTCGATGCCGCGCAACTGACTGGTGCCGCCAGTCAGCAGCACTCCACCGCCAAGTCTCTCCAGATACGGCTCCTGCTCAAGTTGCCGCTTGAGCAATTCGAAGGCTTCCCGCAAACGCATGTGGATGATCGTGTTTAAAAGCTCCCGTTCCACTTCTCTGCCCGCAAACCCCGTCTCATCCTGCAGCACAATCGTGTCGCCCGGAAGCGAGTTGCCTAACAGCGCGCTGCCCTCCTCCGTTTTCAGCCGTTCAGCTCGGTTGGTTGGCAGGCGCAAGCCCATCGCGATATCGTTCGTGATGTGATCGCCGCCGACAGCCAGCACGCCGCTCTGCACCACAACCCCTTGATAGAAGACCACCCAGTCGATCGTGCCCGCGCCAATATCGATCATCAGCGTTCCGTGTTGTTTGCTCTCGGGGGTGAGCACCACGAAAGCGGAAGCCAATCCATTGAGCACCACATCCTCCACTTCGAGCGGAATCTCTTTTACGCATCGGATCGTGTTTTTGAGCCGGTTCCCGACGCCATAGACGATGTGGTAATCCGCTTCCAGCTTGGAACCGATCATGCCGGAAGGGTCCACGATGCCTTCCTTCCCGTCCACGCTGTAGTGCTGGATGATGTTATGCAGGAAATGATTTTCCGGTGACAGACTCACCTCGCGCGCACTTACTTTTACATCCTCGATATCCTGGTCATCGATCTCATCGCGATCCTCAGGCAACAGCACGGTCCCGCGGTTATTGAAGCTCTGGATATGTGCTCCCGTCACACCCACCCAGGCGCTGCCTATCTCCACATTGCTCTTCTCCTCGGCATCGGCAAGCGCTTCGCGGATGCACTTCTGCGCTGTATCGAAATCCACAATCTCGCCCTTGCGGACTCCACGCGAGGGCGCATGGCCCACGCCGAGGATTTGGAGCATGCCATCGGAGCGCGTTTCCGCCACCACGGCACATATTTTCCATGTGCCAATCTCCAAACCTACAAGTATGTTTTCTTTCGCCATTTAAAAAAAATTCAGCGGCGAGTGGTTTTGCTGCGTGTGGTTGCGGCAGGCTTAGGCGGCTCAACAGGCTCCGCTACGGGCACCTCCACAAACTTCACAGGAAGATTGCGCGCCAGCATGAGATTGGCCGTCTCGATCTCGCGCTGCGTTGTTTCGGAATGCAATAGCAGTGCGCCGAGGCGTTCAAGTTGCACTTCCAGATTATCCAGTCCAAAGGTAAATCGCGCATGCCGCGCATCCGATACCACCATGCAATAACCCTTGCGCAGATCGATGCTTTGTATGCGGAACCGGGTCAAGGTGGGATGCATTTCCAGCAGACGCAACAAGTCCAGCGCAGCTCGCATGCCGGGCGATCCCACCGCCTCGCCGCTCATAAGATACGCGGTATCGATGCCGTAGATGATCGGCAGATGCAAATATTCCGGCTGCAATTCACCTGGCTTCACGGCGATGCCTCGCGCGTCCACCAGCATGCTGTCTGGCGAGGTGAAAGGATCGGAATTTTCGCCCATCGGTGCCAGCCATGCCACCGGCACGCGTTCGGTGATGTGAATATGGATTTTGCCCGGTAGATGCCTCTCCACGGCCGCATTTTGCACCCTGCCGAGGTCTTCAAGTCGTTTGCGCACCTCGCCCAGATTTGGCTCGAAGATGTTCATTCCCTCCCGGATTTCGGCTACATCCAACACTTGCTCCTTGCTCATCGAGCCATCGATTTTCACCACGACTTCGCGGATGGTGAAGTCTTTATTTTCGTGAAATAACTTTCGCATCCCCACATGCCCACCCCAAACCAGCACACCGATGATCGTGACCAGCAACACGAACCGGCAACCGATATTGAATAGCCGGTTCTGCCGCTGCTGGCGCACTTTATCCCTGCGAGCGCGGACTTGCAGCAACACCTCGCCACCAGTGCGTTTGGTAGTGCGCCTGCGATTGACCGGCCTCACGGGTTGCCGTGGCGTCATGCTGCTCCTTTCTTCAAAGATAATCGGATGATCTCTGCGCACAGCGCGACATAGTCCATACCCGCGACTGCTGCTGCCTCAGGCAACAAGCTCGATTCCGTCATGCCCGGAATGGTGTTAATCTCGAGCACGCAGAGGCTGCCGTCCGCTGCAAGCATGATATCCACCCTGCCATAGACCTCCAGCCCGAGTGCCTGGGCTGCATCCCGCGCCACGGCCTGCACGCGCACGGTGTCTGCTTCCGACAAGTCCGCTGGACAGTAGTGATCCGCGCCACCGCCAGGCGAGAGAAACGGATATTTGTTTTTAAAATCGTACACGCCATCCTTCGGACAGATCTCGATGACCGGCAACACACGCTGCCCGAGGATGCCCACGGTCAGTTCGCGTCCCGAGAAAAACCCTTCCGCCATGATCTCGCTATCGTAGCGTCGCACTTCCTCCAGCGCGGCTGCGACTCGGTCTTTGTGCTTCACGACGACCACGCCCACACTGCTGCCCTCGCGTGGAGCTTTGAGCACATAAGGCAGCGACATCGTCGGCTCCGCGCCAGGCGACAGCACTTCGAACTCCGCCGTGGGCACTCCCGCTTGCAGAAACTTTTGCTTTGAAAGAATTTTATCAAAAGCCACCCGACTTACCTCCGCACCTTCCCCGGTGAATGGCACTCCGCGCTGAGCGAGCAGCCGCTGCAATTGACCATCCTCACCGAACGTGCCGTGGATCACGTTGAAAGCGATGTCCGTTCCCTCAGGAATGATGAAGCTGGCGTCTTGCACATCAACTTCATCGACGATCGCGCCACCCTGCCGCAACGCCCTCGCGACCCCGCGCCCTGAGGCCATGGAAACCTCACGCTCCGAGCCTGGCCCGCCCATTAACACTGCGATGCGTTTGCCGTGCAAAGTCATCGTGCAGGTTCCTCCACGCCTACAATTTGCACCTCGGTCTCGAGCAGGATGCCGCGTCGTTCCATCGCGATGCGACAGATTTTATCGATTAGCGCGAGCACGTCCGATGCGGTGGCACCGCCATCATTTACAATAAAATTCCCGTGCACTTCCGACACCCGAGCAGGCCCGACGGAGAGATTTTTCAGACCCAATTCCTCGATCAGCTTGCCAGCAGGAATGAGCGCTGGATTCTTAAATGTGCAACCCGCACTGGCAGCAGCCGGTTGAGTGCTCCTGCGTTTCTGCATGGATTCACGAAGCTTCTCCTCGATGCGCTCTGCGCCATCTTGCGAGCCTTCAAACAAAGCGGACACGGCAAATCGTTCGACGAAAAATGGTACGTTGCGGTAGTTGACCTGCAATTGTGCAGGCTCCACCACGTGCAAATTTCCTTCCACATCGAGATACTCCACCTCGCGCACGTGATCGAAGGTCTCCGAACCCATCGCGCCGGCATTCATCCGCAGACCACCGCCCACGTTTCCCGGGATTCCCTCGAACCACTCGAACCCGCCCAGCCCAGCATCGCGAGCTGCGTAGCTGAGCTGCTTGAGCTGCACGCCCACGCCTGCGCGGATCGTGTTGCCATCCACGCGCAACTGGCCGAAATCACCGCGTTTCAGATGAACCACCACTCCCGGCACGCCACCATCACGCACCAATAAATTCGATCCCCGACCCATCACCATCAGTGGCAACAGCGTCTGCCGGCAATAGCGCAGGATGCGGGAAAACCCCTCCACAGTTTCCGGCTCCACCCAGAATTGCGCCGGACCACCGACACGCAGCGTGGTGTGTTTGCTCAGAGGTTCATACAATCGGATCGTGCCCGGCCCCATGGCCTCCTGCAGCTCTTCCATTCGTTGAAGATCGGCAGCAATCAAAGCAGCCTGTTCGTGGACATTGCCTGCTCCCAGACTCAGAATGGTATCGCCCGGCTCCAGGACGCGCGCCACCGCCTGGCGAAGACGCGTCACCTCAGGCACATATTCCACCTCCGGTTTCTCTCCATACTCGCGCACGGCATCCACCACGGTCTGCCCCGTGATGCCAGGTATGGGAGTCTCGCTCGCGGGATAAATATTGGTCACAAAAACTTTGTCTGCGGCATGAAACGCTTCGCCGAAAAGCTGCCGCAATGCTTGCGTTCGGGTATAGCGATGCGGCTGAAAAAATGCCACGATGCGCCCGTCGGTGCCACCCCGAGCCGTCGCAAGCGTGGCCTTGATCTCGGAGGGATGGTGCGCGTAATCATCGACCACCAGATACTTCTCGCTGCGATACTTTTCCTCAAACCGGCGACGCGCCCCACGGAATACCGCCAGCGATTGCGCAATGGATTGAAACGGGATTCCCAGCTCACTCGCGAGCGCGATGACGCCCGTCGCATTGCTCGCGTTATGCCGACCGGGCACGTTCAATATCACCTGCCCGAGCAGTTTCCCACGGGCGATGATTTTGAAGATGGACTGGTACGCCGGAGTCTCCAATTCCGTAAACTGATAATCACAATCAACTCCGCTGCCGAAAGAAATGGAGCCCGGCCGGTGTCCGCACAGCCGGCGTGCATTCACATCGTCGCCGCAGTAGAATACCGCGCCTTTTGTCTGATCCAGCAGCTGATTAAACGTGCGCTCGATCGCTGCGAGGTCTTTGTAAAAATCCAGATGCTCTTCCTCGACGTTGAGCAGGATCACGTGTTCGGGATGGTAAAGTGCGATGGTGCCATCGCTTTCATCGCCTTCCGCCACGAAATAATCTCCACCTGAATCCCAGTGCGCGTTGGTGCCTAGAATCGGGATTTCAGCGCCGACGTAGTGCGATGGACGCAAGCCTCCGCGTCGTAACACATGCGCAGTCATGGACGAGACCGTGGTCTTACCGTGCATGCCGGCGATGACGATGCCTTTTTTCTGCTCGATGATCGCGGCCAGTGCTTCGGCGCGCCGGAACATGGGCAGTTGCAGCGCCACCGCAGCATCGAACGAGGGGTTGCCTGGTCGAATCGCGGAGGAGTAAATCACCGCATCACAAGCCTGCACGCAGTCCGCGCTTTGTGGCATGCGGAAATCCAGGCCTAGACGTTGAAGACGCTCCATCTCGATGGTGCTCACCCGGTCGCACCCGCTCACGCGGTGTCCGAGCGACAGGAGCAACGCAGCGATGCCGCTCATGCCGGAACCCGCAACTCCTATGAGGTGGATGCGCCCCGGGCGTCGAGTAAGTATGTCTGAGAGAGCGGTGTTCACTTTTTATAAGATTCTATGGCATCGGCAACTTGCTCCGCCGCATGTTCCGGCGCGAGGGAGCGAGCCGCTGAGGACATGCGCTCGAGACGCGCAGCATCGGGCAGTAGCACACTGAGCAGCGTTTGAAGCTGATTCCCGACCGAATCGCATTCGGCGAGCATTTCGGACGCCCCGGCGCGAACCATTATCTCGCCATTGCGCGTCTGATGATCGTCCGCTGCGTGTGGGAAAGGGATCAGAATGCTAGGCAGGCCGAAGTAACACAGCTCGGACAAACTGGCCGCGCCCGAGCGAGCGACAGCCAGGTCTGCCACGGCGTAGAGTTCCCGCATATCATGATGGAAAGCCGATACCCGCGCAGTGATTCCTGCGCTGCGATACGCCTCGGAGACCATAGGTTCGTCATACCCACCGGCGAGATGAAGGATTTGAACATTTAGAGATTGAAGTGCGGGTATGGCGCACACCACGGCTTCGTTGAGCCCATGCGCACCCTGGCTTCCGCCCATGATGAGCAAAGTCTGCCTGGCGGGATCGAAATCGAATTTCTCCAACACAGCGCTCTTGTTTGCGGGTGCACGCATGGAGCTTCGAATCGGCGTGCCGGTGACGCGCGTCTCGGAGCGGGGGAAGTATGCTGCGCATTCTTTGAACCCAAGCAGAACGGTGTTCGCGAATCGTGCGTTTATTTTATTGGCTTTCCCCGGGATCGCATTGGACTCGTGGATGAGCACAGGCACGGAAGCCAGTCTGCCAGCCAGTGCGGGTGCAGTGGATGTAAACCCTCCCATGCCCAACACCGCATCGGGACGGAAACGATTGTAGATCGCCTTGCACTGGCGCAGACCGCCTAGAAACCGCAGACTAAAACCCAACATCGCAGTGGACAACATGCGCGGCATACCCATGGAAGCGATGCGCTCAAACGCGAAGTCGTGACCGCGCAACGCCAGCGCATCGATCTCCTTCTCGGAGACCAAAAGCAGAATTTCGTGACCGCGCTCGCGCAGTGCCTCTGCCACAGCAAGGCCTGGAAATAAGTGCCCGCCAGTCCCCCCGCATGCGATGATGATTTTCATAGCCGTGGAGTATGCCGGATTTTAGCCCGCAACACATTGCGAGTGGGTTGACGGTTGGTTGGAAGTCCCTGGCGGTAGATATTGATCAAAATGCCGATGCCCAATAGCGAGAACACGAGATTGGACCCGCCGTAGCTGATGAGCGGCAGGGGAAAACCTTTGTTGGGAAGGACGGCGGTTGTCACCCCGATGTTGATAGCCGCCTGCATCGTGATTAAAAAAATGACCCCGAACCCGAGGAGCAGTCCGAACCGATCGCGCGAATGCATTGCGATGCAGCAGCCGCTCAGAAACAGAATTAAAAATAGAAACACGACCAACAGCGTGGTCACCAGGCCGAGTTCTTCGCCGATAATCGGAAAAATAAAATCCGTGTGGGCAAATGGAAGATAGCTCATTTTCTGTCTGCTATCGCCCAGACCAAGCCCGCTCACACCGCCTGAGCCCAGCGCGATGAGTGCCTGCACTTGCTGATAGCCTTCCGTCTCGCGGTATTTCTCCAGGTCGAGAAACGCCATGATGCGCCCAACCCGTTCGGGCACCATATAGATGGCGCCCGCGACACCTGCGGGCAGGAGTAATAAAAGCGGAAACAGATATTTATAGCTGCCACCGGCGACGAACATCATGCCGATAAAAACGATTCCGATCAAACCCGTGGTGCCAATGTCCACTTCAGCCAGAATCAAACCGGTCACAGCGGCTACGATCAGGCCGGGATAAAGAATGCCATATTTAAAAGTGCGCACTTTTTCCTCATGGCGTGCATACCAGAATGCGAGGAAGCAGATGACGGAGAACTTGCCCAGCTCTGAGGGTTGGAAACTCGCAAAGCCAAGATTGATCCAGCGGTGTGCGCCATGCACTTCCACGCCAATGCCAGGGATGAAGCAGAGAACGAGAAGAGCGATCGCTGAGCCAAACCAGACCCACCATGTCTTGCGCCAGAAATGATAATCCAACATGGCGGCGGTGATGGCACCCAGAACGCCGAGCACCAGCCAGATGGATTGCTTTTGCAAAAGAAATGTCGGATCACCATTGCCCTCTTCCGCGTAAGCGCCCGTGCTCAGCAACGCGATCAAGCCGAGCACCACGAGTGCGGCGGTCGGCAGGATGAGGCTGAATACGGCGTGCTTTTGCATGCGTTATTTCTTGGGAGGAATGGTGAGCACTTGACCGATCTGAAGCAATTTCGGGTCGGTGATGTTATTAATTTTGATCAGCTCATGGTAGTCCACTCCGTGTTCGCGGGCGATGGCATGCGGGTTGTCACCTTTCTCCACGACATAGGTCGTGCCGCGCGAAGCTACTGATGGAGCCGACTGGACTCGGGGCGGATGCGGGGGCACGGCAGGCGCGGAGCCTACGATGCGTCGCAAATCCGCAGCGGCAGGAGGTGCTGTTGCGGCTTTGACGGACTGCGCCGGAGCGGAGACGGAGGGTATGATCAGGCTTTGACCCACGACCGCGTCGGAGCTGTGTTTGAAGCCATTGGCTTCCTGCAACTCCGCCAGGCTGACCCGGTATTTCGCGGCCACGTCTGCGAGACGTTCGCCGCTGCGCAGGAAGTGTCTTCGCTCAGTGGCCGCAGCCGCCTGCTGCGCGGGTGTTGCGGGCACCGCCGCTGTGACATCCGGCGCGATTGGCTGCGTCTGTGTCGCTTCGGACTTGTGGCTTTCAAGCTGTATTTTATTGAAGAGAAAGATGCCGCCGACTGCCACGACATGCAGCACGAGCACGACAAAGAAAGCGCGCGATAATCGCATGTTTGGCTCCTCTTCGTAGGCGTCATCATCGACAAAGTCCCGACGGACAGCCCGTTGGGCGGTGGCTTTAAGTCTTTTTTTCATAGGGAGTTATTCTGGGTTTGGTTGTTATGAACGAGCGCACGAAATTGATCCCCGCGATCTTCGTAATTGCGGAACATATCAAAGGAAGAAGTGCCAGGTGAGAACAGCACCACGTCTCCGGACACAGCCAGCGACTGCGCAAGGCGCACGGCGTCGGCCAGGGAACCTGCGTTGTGGCAAGGAAGCGCGTCGCTCCATTGCGAAGCAATTTGCGATGACATCTCGCCAATGAGCACCGCAGCACGGCATCGTTCGCCAACGAGCGTTTTCAGGCTTGCGAAGCCAAAGCCTTTGTCCTTGCCGCCAGCGATGAGCACCACCGGACGTTGCTGCCCGATGAGTGCTTTCTCCAGCGCATCCAGATTCGTGGCTTTGCTGTCGTTCACGAACTGCACGCCATCCTCTTCGGCCACCAATTCGCACCGATGGGCCTTGGCCCGGAAGGATTGCAGACCGGGCAACACTTTTTCCATCGGCAGCGCGAGCGCATGAGCCACGCCCAGCGCGGCCATGAGGTTCTCCGCATTGTGCGTGCCGCTGAGCTGTGTGGAACGCATGTCCAACACCGGTTCGCCATGAAAGGAAATTACCGTGCCCGCGAGCGCAAAGTCCGCACCGGTATTCAGCGCATCAAATGTAATGCGTTGCGCAGGCAGTTCGGGCAATTCGTCACGCGCATTTACCACGGCGGAATCAGTCAATGTTTGATTTTTGAAAATCCGCAGTTTGGCCGCGCGGTAGCTTTCCATATCGGGATAGCGGTCGAGATGGTCCGCCGCGAAGTTCAGCCAGACACTGACTCGTGGGCGGAAACTGCGGATGGCTTCGAGCTGGAATGAACTGACTTCCACCACAAAGAAATCGACCGGGGTAGATTGCCGAAGCACATCGCAAAGCGGCTGGCCGTAATTCCCACATGGAGGAGCCTGGTAGCCTGCGGCTTCGAGCATTGCAGAGACGAGCCCTGTAGTGGTCGTCTTCCCGTTGGTGCCAGTAATCGCGATCACGGGCGCTGTGGCAAACTCGAATCCCAGCTCGATCTCCGAAATAAGCGGAACACCGATGAGGTTTCCCACGAGCTTCGATGCGGGATCGATGCCGGGACTGATCACTGCCAGATCGAACAGGGGAGCGACATGCTCTGCTTCCGGCCCGGTGATCACTTGTGCATCGGGAAATTCCTCAGCAGCGGATTGCAGGCTGGCTGCGCTGCCGCTATCGAGCAGCGTGACTCGGGCACCCTCACTAAGCAGCAAGCGCGCGGCCGCTTTACCGCTGCTTCCAAGCCCGAGCACTGCAATTTTTTTATCTCGATAGCTCATCTTAATTTCAACGTAGCAATGCCAAAAAGGGCGCACATAATCCCCAGAATCCAGAAGCGCACGATGACGGTGTTTTCTTTCCAGCCTTTTAATTCGAAATGATGATGGATGGGCGACATGGCAAAGATGCGCCGTCCGGTGAGTTTAAAACTAAGCACTTGAAGAATGACGGAACCCGCTTCCATGACGAACACGCCACCCACCAGGATGAGCAGCAGCTCTTGTTTGCATGCGATGGCCATCACGGCGATGAATCCGCCGATGGCGAGCGATCCCGTGTCGCCCATGAACACGCGCGCCGGGTGGCAGTTGAACCATAGAAACCCGAGCGACGCACCCACCAGTGCCAGACAGGGAACGGCAAGTTCCGCGCTCAAGGGGTTGAAGGGAATTTGCAAATAATTCGCGATCTTCACGTGCCCGGCGGCATACACGAGCACGGCGTAGGTGAAAGCAACCATAGCGGAACAGCCGGCAGCAAGTCCGTCGAGGCCATCGGTGAGATTCACTGCATTAGAACTGCCCGTGATTACCAGCGCGATGAAGCCGATGGCGAACCAGCCCATATTTGCCACCACTGCATCTTTAAAAAATGGAACGTATAAACTCTCCGCGAGCAGACTCTGCGTGGGATGCACGAGTAGAAACCAGCCTACAGCCACGCCCAACCCGAGCTGCACGACGATCTTCATGCGGCTGCTCACGCCGGCTGATTTGCGTTTGGTGACCTTGAGGTAATCGTCCACAAACCCCAAGCCACCGAGGACGAGAATGGTCAGTATGCCCAGCCAGATTAGCGCATTATCCGGACGAGCCCAGAGCATGGTCGAAGCCACCACTGCGCCCAGCAGCAGCACGCCGCCCATGGTTGGTGTACCTGCTTTCTGACCGTGCAATTCATTAAGCCGATGCACCTCCTCCGCAGTGCGGATGGGCTGGCCGACTTTGAGAGAGATGAGTTTGCGGATAACACGATTGCCGAACATGAGGCACAGCAGAAAGGCGCTGATGGCTGCTGCCACTGCACGAAACGTGGTGTACTGAAACACATTCAGCACGCCGAAGTATTCGTGAAACTCGTGTAGGTAGTAAAACATCAGACCGATCGTTGCTGCATGAGTGGTTCCAGAAGTCGTTCCATGGCTGCGGAGCGGCTTCCCTTTAATAAAATCAAATCACCATCCGCCGCGAGTTGGCACAAGCTCTTTGAGGCTTGCTCGATGTCGTTGGCCGTGAGGACGAGCTTCATCCCAGCGCCGCGTGCGGCTTCGGCCATGGGCATGGTCTCACCGCCCACGGTGATCAAAGCGTCCACACCCCGCTCAGCGACGGTTTCTCCCACTCTGCGGTAACCCGCTTCCTCCGCCGCACCCAGCTCGGCCATGCGTCCCAATACTGCGATGCGACGGTGCTCGCAGGGCAGCGAAGCAAACGTCCGCAACGCCGCGACCATGGAGTCCGGGTTTGCATTGTAGCTATCGTCCACCACGCGCAGCGAGCCGATAGTCCGAATCTGAAGTCGGCCGGAGGTCATGGAGACATTGCGCAATCCGCGCGCGCAATCATCGAGGGACAATCCGAAGTGTCTGCCCACGGCCACCGCCAGCAATGCATTCTGCACCATGTGATCGCCGGGGACTGGAAGGGACGCATGGACGCGCTCCTCCCCGCAGACCAGCGTGAATGAAGCTCCGTCCGCACTGTTGGTTATATCTCGTGCTTGAATCTCGCCATCAGAAAGACCGACTCCCACCACAGGCGCCACGCACCGCGCACGGATAGTTTCAAAAAAACGATCCGCTATCGGCATCGTGACCATCCCGGAGGTGCCGACAGCGGCAGGAAGATGCCCTTTCTCCTCGGCAATCGCTTCCTGCGTTTTCATAAATTCTAAATGCGCAACTCCGATGCCAGTGAGCACTCCGACGTGGGGCGGCGCCATGGCAACCAATTCCGCGATGTCGCCGGGGTGACTCAGCCCCATCTCAAGCACTGCAATCTCGTGACTGTCATCTGCACGCAGCAGCATAAGGGGCAATCCGATCTGGTTGTTCAGATTGCCATGAGTCTTGATGACCTCGAACTTCTCGCTCAACACTGCAGCGAGAAAATCTTTCGTGCTTGTCTTGCCGTTGCTGCCCGTGACGCCCACCACACGCAGAGCTAGTTTGCGTAAATAATTTGTCGCCAGGGTTTGCAGTCCGCGCAAAGTATCGTCCACACGGAGCACTGGCATGTGCCTTGGAAACGCAAAGGCGCAATCACGGTTTACCATTACCGCGCCTGCACCTTTCTCCACGATCTGGCTGAGATAATCGTGCGCATCGAAGTGTTCTCCGCGCAGAGCCACGAAGAAATCGCCGCGCTGCATCGTGCGCGAGTCGGTGGACACCCGTGTGATGAGCGGGCCGTTGCCACCGGAACGGGTGGCACCTGCCAGCATGGCGATCTGCTCTGCAAACAGAGCATTCATGGAAATACCTCCGGGCTTCTGCCTTCCACGGCCCAGGTCGCAGTGTCCAGGTCGGAGAACTGCATGCGCATGCCATTTATCTCCTGATAATCTTCGTGGCCTTTGCCGGCGATGAGAACGATGTCCCGTGCACCAGCCATGGCTACAGCGTGAAAAATGGCTTCGCGACGATCTTCGATGACTTCATACGCCCTGCCACGGAATCCAGCGATGACATCTTTAATTATCTGCCCGGGCTCTTCCGTGCGCGGGTTGTCTGATGTGACGATGGCATGGTCGGCACCGGCCTCGACAGCAGCGCCCATGAGCGGGCGTTTGCCCTTGTCCCGATCGCCCCCGCAGCCAAATACCACTATGAGCCGGGCCGGATTCAGCTCGCGCAGAGTTTTTATTACATTAATGAGCGCATCGGGCGTGTGCGCGTAGTCGATGAACACGCGGAAATTGCGTTTACCGGGCACGGCTTCGAGTCTGCCAGGCACTTGCGGAGCACTGGCCAGTGCTTTCACGCTGTGCCGCATATCCAGGCCCAACGCGGCACCTGCCGCCAGCGCGGCCAGCGCGTTGTACATATTGAATCGCCCGATCAACGGTAGTCGCACGAGGTAGCTTTTGCCCTGCGCATGCAATTGAAATGTCATGCCATGGAAGTCCATCGTGAACGAACCTGCACGGAAGTTGGCACGACTTCCAACGCCGTAAGTGTGCACATCGACGCCTGCTGGAACGCGGTTGACCAGTCGAGCACCATAGCTGTCGTCGGCGTTGATGACCGCTGTGGTCCGCTTTTTATGAGCTTGATCTGCGAGCCCGGAAAACAACCGGGTCTTGACGTCGAAGTAGGCATTCATCGTGCCATGATAATCCAGGTGATCCTGGGTAAGATTGGTAAACACTGCGACGTCGAACTCGGTCTGGGCATGGCGTTCCTGATCGATCGCATGCGAGGACACTTCCATTGCCACAGCTTTGCAGCCCGCGCTCACCATCTGTGCAAGCAATTCTTGAATGTCGGCAGACTCCGGCGTGGTGTGCAGCGCGGGTAGCACACGGTCGGCAATCTCGTAGCGCACGGTGCCGATGAGTCCGCACCGCCATTGCGAAGCGGTCGCGCACAGATGCTTGATTAGAAACGCAGTGGTGGTCTTGCCATTGGTGCCGGTGACGCCCGCGATCTTCAAACTACGTGAAGGATGGCGGTGGAAATTGGCTGCCACAGCCGCCATGACAGCACGCGTGTCGGCCACTTGCACGGTCGTGGCATGTGGCGAGGTGTGATCATTCGCACATAAAACGGCGACTGCACCCGCAGCGATGGCCTGCTCGATGAATTGATGCCCGTCGGACTTGTCTCCACGCAATGCGATAAAGAGACACCCTTTGCCCACTCGCCGGGAATCGAACTGGATGGAACTGATCTCTCGATCCACCGATCCGCCGATGCGTTGCACTTCGATTTGCTCCAATATGCGCGAGAGTTTCATTTCAGTTAATCACGCCCTCCCATTTGCGCCAGAGGCTTCGAGGCGAGCGCGGGCTCGGCTGTTGGCGGCAGGTCCAGATAGCGCGCTGCTTTAGTGGCAATTTTGGCGAAAATAGGCGCAGCAACCAAGCCGCCGTAGTTCCCCCCGGCCACCGTGTGCGCATCGTCAAGAATCACCACAGCGGCTATCTCAGGGTTGTCAGCGGGGAAAAATCCGGCGAAGGAAACGACGTATTTCCCTGGGGTGTAACCGCCCTTGGGATCGACGCGCTGCGCGGTGCCTGTCTTGCCCGCGACACGATAAAAATCCACCTTCGCTCGCATGGCGGTGCCCCCCGGTGCGACCACTTTTACCATGGCGTCCTTGAGGTGTTCCGCCGCCTCGCGGGAGATCACTTCGCGCAGGCGCACCGCGTTGGACTTCGCAAGCACCTCGTTGTTATCACCTACAACGGATTCCACAATGCGGGGTTTCATGAGCACGCCGCCATTGGCGACCGCAGCATACGCCGACGCAATTTGCAACGGTGTCACGCAGACTTCATGGCCCATGGGGATGCGGGTGATGGAAATTTTGCTCCACTTGTGCGGCGGATGCACGAGCCCACCGATCTCGCCGGGCAGTTCAATGCCGGTCTTTTCTCCGAATCCAAATCGGCGCACGTATTCATGCAGACGGTCGTCGCCCATCTGGATTGCGAGCTTGGCCACGCCGATATTGCTGGATTTGACCACGATGTCTGTCACGGAGAGGTTGCCGTAAGGATGATGATCTTTTAGCGCCTTGCCTCCGTAGTAAAAGCGTCCGTTCTCGCAGAAAATCACGGTCTCCGGCTTGACCAGCTTTTCGGTAAGAGCCGCGCCAACAGTCGCTATTTTGAACGTGGACCCGGGCTCCACCATGTCGATGATGGCGCGGTTTTTCTTGTTTTCCTCGGGCACACGGGCTCG
>CBDUBV010000030.1:0-27304 GCA_965365475.1 uncultured Chthoniobacteraceae bacterium
GGCTACCAGGGCGGAGAATACAACCGGCATGGCGGCTATATGATTGTGCGCCAATCGCACGCGCATGCGTGGGCGGAAGTTTTTTTTGACGGCACCGGGTGGCAGCGGGTGGACCCCACGGAAGCCGTGGCACCAGGCCGTATCAGCGCAGGCTCGATGAGCTTCTCTCAGAGCGGAGCGGAGAGCCGCGACATGGATCGCGCGGATGCTGCGCAGGCGGACTCTGCATGGCGCGTCTCCGTGCGTGAAATGCGACTGGCTTGGGATAGCCTGCAATTTAAATGGGATTCCGCCGTCATGGATTTCGGCTCGGAGACACAGAACAACCTGTTTGAGCTGACCGGGCTGGGACGCCCCAAGACGGCGATGCTGCTGGTCTGGTGCGCGGTGGCGACGGTGAGTGTTTGCTTGTTTGTGGGCTTGATTTTGCATCTTCGCCGACGCACAACACGCGAGCCTCTGGCGTGCATCTACCAGCAGCTTTGTGAGAAAGGACGCAAAGCCGGAGCAGATGTGCAACCCGGCGAGGGCCCACGCGATTATCTGGATCGACTTCAATCCGCGTTCCCATCGACCGCACACACCCTCCGCAACATTCAGCAATCGTATCTCGCGCTCCGCTACGGCCCCGAGCCTCAGAAATACAGCATGGACACGCTTAAAAAAACCATCCGCGCCGTGCGGCTGGACACGAACATCAAGCCGGAACGGCTTTGATTTTTACCGACACATCCATGCCGGCATAGGCATCGTCCTTCCCCGACCATGAACCGCTTATCGGCATGACCCCACGCGGGTGGGAACTCACTCCGGTGGTGATATGCTTGAAGCTCGTCCGCTCACCGATTGTCGGATCCCAGCCCGTCCACCCCTGCTCGGGCAAATAAATTTCAACCCAGGCATGCGTCGATGCACGGCCGGCTTCTGAGCTGCGAGTGTTGAGGTAGCCACTGGCAAATCGTGCGGTGATGCCTATGGCCCGCGCGGCTTCCAACATAAGTGTGGCCATGTCGCGGCACGAGCCGGAAGCAAGTTGCAAGGTTTCCATAGGAGTTTGCACGCCGCGTGTGTCCCTGCGCCGGTAGTCCACGTGGACATGCACCCATTTCATCAATTGCTCGATGATCTCGTGCGCATCGCGACCCATATGCACATCCAGATAGGTTTGTGCCCACTGCGCAAGATCGTCGGCTTCGTCTGCATAGACAGGGATGCGGTAGCCATCGATCACGGGAATTTCCAGCGCGGGATACTCCACCGGATACGGCACAGGGACAGCACTCTCGGCCTTGTGCGATTCACGTTTGGAGACGGTCACCGCATTCACAATCGAGAGCGAATCGGATTCACCTTCCGGCGTCAGGATGGCGATGGAATTGCCGAATACATCCCGCTTCCATTGTACCGCACCTTCCGGCTGGCTGTGCAATTCGTGTTCCTCCACATGCACATCGTGACCTTCCCGCGGACGCAACACCACACGGTGCGGGCCGAAACACACCGGCGTGTGATAATGGTAAATGGTGGAATGAAGAATGCGCAATGTGCTCATGCATTTTGATCCATGGCAATGGCCGTAGTGGAAGTATCAATCGGCGCGAAATCACGGTCATGCATCTCGTAACAGATTTGATTTTGTCCAGGATAGACCGTGCCAAACGCCGTGCACACGGACACATCCGCCGCATCGCGCCCGAAGCCGATGCGCACAAAACTATTCAGCGGGCAGAGTCGAGTCGCATCGAACAAGATCCAATGTCCGCCGATGTAAGCTTCGAAACATGCATGGAAATCCATCGGCTCGAGCTTGTATGCATAGCCCGTGCAATAGCGCGCTGGGATATTCAACGCCCTACAGAGCGCAATGCCAAGGTGCGCAAAATCCCTGCACACGCCCACGCATTCAGTCACCGTGTCGTATGCCGAGGTGATCGAGGACGTCGTGCCCATGCTATATTCCACATTCTCATGAATCCATTCCGTGATGGCATGCACCTGGTCGTATGCCGGAGTGATGTGCCCGAAGTTCTGCCACGCAAACCTGCCCAATCGGTCGGATTGACAATATCGACTTGGAAAAAGATACGGCATTAACCCCTGGTCCAGCTGATAAGGCTCCAACTTGCGCAACGAGTCCGGGTCCAGATAATTCGGGAAATTCTCCACCTCCACTTTGTAATCAAGGGTCAACTGGGAGAGATCGGTGAGCTGGAATCGGTCGAAGCGATTCTTTTCAGGCTGGGAGATAAAGATCTCCGGCTCGAGTTCCGGGGTCACTTTTAATGATTCCGCAAGCACGTTCTGCGAGCTGCGTCCACTCACGCGGAAATTCAGCAGCATGGTGACCGGTGGGCGCACAGAATAGGCAAGGCGAACGGTGATCGTGGATTTCATGGTGGGATGGAATCGTGCGCGGCACTGCTTCGAGCCGTGTGCCGAAGCAGGGAAAATGTGCCCGTTTGAAACGGGACAGTCTTTTTAATTAGCCACCGCGTTGCGCCACGTGGGGTGCAGCTCCACGTATTGACCCCGGCTTTTTTTCTGCTGGATCACAAACGTATTATTCGTGCCGTGCAACGACCACGGACCTCGGGGCACTTCTTTGAAATCCACAAACCGCCAATCGGTCACATCCGAGTCGCGCATGCCGAGATAATCACGAACCGCCGGGGATACATCGAGCCCAGCGCCTTTGTTCAAATTTGGAAGCGGACGTTGATTGCCAAATACATACTGCCAGTGGTCCGTGCGGAAAGGCCCGCAATCCTCCCACTGCGCGTAGGCGATGCGATTGCCGCGACGGATGGCGACCCAACGGCCTTTGAGCACAGTCTGGCCGGGCTTGACGAAGGCGGACCGGAACCATGGAATGACGCGCGAAGCCTCGGGCTTGTGCAGCCCACCTTTCATGATGTCGTTATAGGGCAGCGCGACATAGAACGGGTTCTGCCCGGGCACAAAGGCTGCCGGGAGATAGCCCTTGCGGCGAGAACGATCCGGGGTGTCGTAGCCGCCGTAATTTGATTTCCAGTTTACATCCCAGGAGCTTTTCACATTCGGCGTGGGATTATTTGGCGTGGGCAGCTCACCGACCCAGAATGTGGTCGTCACAATGTTGCGTTTCCAGGCAAACTTGCTCTTAGAATTGCGCGATGTGGTCGGAACAAAGACCTGCGGCTCGACTTTGAGCAACGCGTTCTCCCGCAGTTTCATGGCATACTTGGTAAAATCGGAGCTGCTTTGATATGGGGTCTGGGCAGAAACGGAAATTGCGGTGACGACTGCCGCGAGACCTACTAATAAAGCGGAATGAATGGTAGTCATATAAGAGTCCGGTTCCGAAGAAGCCGCGGGTGTTTTAATGGAGAAAATATCATGGGCGCAAGGGCTTTATTGCATTGCTGGAATAGGTTCGGCCTGCATGGGCATGGCGGATTTATAAGCTAAAATCATGCCGCAGGCAAAAAAAGCCGACTTCAGGCCGCTTCGAGAGCGCATGGCGGAGCAGGCCAGGGAAGCACCTCAGACCTTCGCCTGGTTCATGCAACATGCTTTGTTTGACCCGGCAGAAGGGTATTACGGTGCGGGGCGTGCTCGCGTCGGGCGGGAGGGAGATTTCCTCACCAGCGTGCGACCAGCGTTTTCGCGACTCTTGCTATGGCAATTTGCAGAGATGTGGGAGCATTTGGGGCGGCCCACGGATTTCACCATTGTAGAACAAGGCGCACACGAAGGTGACTTTGCCGGTGGGATCCTGCAGGCGGCTGAAACAGATCGGCCGGATTTTTTTTCGAGCATGATCTATCTTATTCACGAGCCCAACGCGCGATGGCGTGAACGGCAACGGCGGACTCTCCATTTCTGGGGCGAGAAAGTCCGCTGGTGTGAGCAGCAGTTGCCGGAGTTTGTTGGCGTGCATTTTTCCAACGAACTCCTGGACTGCATGCCTGTGCGACTGGTGCGGTTCGAACGCGGCGAGTGGAAAGAATTGCACGTAGTCTGGCGGGCGGAACGATTTGAGCTGTTGGCATTGCCATGCGAGGTGCCGCGCCACTTGCCTGCATGCCCGGTGGACGGCTACACCACCGAACTCCCGCTCCACACAGGTGATTGGGTTCGCGGAGTCGCGGCTGCTTTGCAGTGCGGTTTTGTGTTGATCGCCGACTATGGGCGCGACCGCCAGTCCTACTACAGCCCAGAGCGCACTGCGGGCACGCTGCGCGGATTCAGCGGTCACCGACGCATCACCGCCCTGGAGCAGATTCTGGCCGAGCCGGGCAGCATAGACATCACCGCAGATGTGGAGTTTACTTCTTTAGTGGAAGCTGCCGTGGCTGCGGGGCTGCATCTGCTGGGGCAGACGGATCAGCATCATTTTCTTATCGGCGTGGGGCAGCCGGAATTCGCACGCCTGGAGGCACATGCGGCCCAGATGCAGACCTTCTTGCGCAGCTACCAGGCGCTCATTCACCCAGGCATCATGGGCTCAGCATTTCAATTCCTGTGTTTGCAAAAAAACGCTCCGTTCGCATTGAGAGGATTTGCATATGCCTGAGCAGCAGCATTCCGCTACTCCAAATTAAAAGCCTGCCCAGGCGTCGGAACGATAATTTTACAATCGGGCAGATCTGCTTGCAGCGTGCTGCGAAACCATTCCATCGCCGCAGGATCGCCGTGCACCAGCACTATGGTCCGGGGTCGCCGAGCCACGGCAAATCGTCGCAGGCTTTCACGGTCTGAATGCGCACTAAAATTAAACTCCTCCACGCGACAAGCCACCCGCTGCTCGGGCAGGGCACCATCCAGCCGCACGATTCCCCCACTCCCAGCCGCTCTCAAGCGTCCAGCCGGAGAATCGGGATCGGTGTAACCCACAAGGAAGATGGAACTCTCCGGATGCTCCAACACCCGTCGCGCAAATCCGTTGGAAAGAGTTTTCTCAGTGAGCATGCCGCTCGAAAGCGCGTAAATATGCGGCTTCGCAGCATTCGCTTGCGAGATGGTTTTTCCCGTGAGCGTGAAGGGAGCGATGGCCTCGAATAACTCAAGCTGAGGAAATCGCCGTGGCGTGGACGCCCTGTATTTATCGTAGATGCCAGTCATCCGCGTGCTCAACCCGCCGATATACACCGGACGCAATCGGATGCGCGAGGCGGCTCGCAGACGATACAGCAAAGCCAAAATCTCCTGAGTTTTGCCAATCGCAAATACCGGGATTAATACACAGCCGCCCCGCTCGTATGCCGATAATAACGCTTCTGCAAATCGCTCCTCCTCTCCAGCTCTCGTAAAATTTTCCGGCTCAGGGCTATCTCCTCGCGTCGTCTCCAGGATCAACACATCCAGTGGCTCCTCGGGGAATTCTGCCCCAGGCAGCAATGTCTGATCAGAAAAGTTCACATCGCCCGTGTAGAAAACCCGTTTCCCACCAGCACGAAACAGGATTCCAGCTGAACCCAGAATGTGCCCGGCATCAAACATCTCAAAGCTGACACTCTCCGTGGAAACCTCCAGTCGGTATTCCCTGCGCAATGCCACCGGCTGCCATGCCTCCGCGCATTGGTCCGCCCCACGGTGCGTAAACAAAGGTGCCTCTCCAGTTTCCTCCGCAATTTTCCGCATCACATTTACCGAGTTATGCAGCATGGCATCGCCCAACTCCGCAGTGGGCGCAGTCATGTAAACTGGCACCGAGGGGTGATCCCGCGTAAGCAGCGGCAGGCAGCCGATGTGATCCTGGTGCGCATGCGATACGAAGATCGCGTCCAGTCCCATGCCATGGATGGAAGAAAAATCTGGCGCCGATTCTGCACCTTGAGTCTTGGGATCCATGCCAGCATCCACAACAAATTTGCATCCGCCCATCTCAAGCAGATACGAATTCGCACCGATTCCCACCTGTCGCGTTAAATTGGTAAATCGCATCGCCGCGGACCATGGGGAGAGGGCTGCAAAATGGCAATTCGCAAATGCACCGCGCTAGCCGCACAGCCCGACGCGTTTGAGTTTGCCAAAAGCCGGACTTTTGTTTGGTATGGTTGCGGTAATTCTCCATGAGCCACCAGATTCTTTTTCTCGACCGCAGCCCGATGATGCGCCGCATCACGACGGGCATCCTGCAACGGGAGATCGATCAATGCACCGTGCGCACGCATGCCCGCGCTGGTGCCGGACTCGCCTCCGCAACCCACCAACGGCCCGACATGATCCTGCTGGACTACTCGCTCCCAGACATGCGTGTCGAGGATGTGATTCGGCATCTGGGCAGAGACACCGCCATGTCCGACGTCCCCGTGGTCCTGATGTATTCCAACGGAGCGGACATCTCCGCACTTCAAAAAAAATATCCCATCATCCGCGCAGCGCTGCACAAGCCCATTGTTCCAGACACGCTTGTGCGCACGGTCTCCGATCTGCTCGGGCACACTCGCGCACTGATTCCCCTCCCCGCCCCATTGCCTCCGGATGGACTGCGCCTTTCGCTTCCCGAAATTCCTTTCAGCGGAGACACCGCGCTCACCCCGGTGCCTGCCATCTTTCGCCGACTGGAAACCGGACGCGAGACTGGCACACTGCGCTTCTTCTCGGGCAAACATCCCGTCGAAGTGTTTCTACATCAAGGCAGCGTCGTGCTTTGCAGCAGCCGCGATCTCGCCGCATATTGCCGGGAATCCCCTGCGGTGATACCTCCAGTGGATAAATCACTACTCGATGATGCCAAACGCACGCATCGCCAGAATGCGTGTCCTTTTTTCCTCACGCTTCGCGACCGCGATGCCCTCAATAGTGCCATGGCAGTAAACTTGAGTCGCGACCACGGGCAGCGTCTATTCAGCCGACTGTGGCTGCAACAGAGCCTCATGTTTGAATTCGAAAAATCCGCTGCGCTTCCCGAATTCGCCGCGCATTTCCCCACGGTGTCCAGCACGGCGGACACCTGGTTGTTAAAAACCCTGCGCTATCTTCGCCCAGACTCCGCCCGCACATTCCTTCCCCCTGCATCCATTCCCTGCCACACTCCACAGACAGTCGCACTAAGAGCACAGCTTCGGCTCACCACGCACGAGAATCTCATCCTCGCAGGTTGCGACGGACGCCGCGCTTTGCAGGAATTGGCGTGGGACAACGGACTCGAGCTGCGCATGGCCAGCCTCGTCGCCTTCCGATTGCAGACGCTCGGGCTTATTCATCTCTGGCCTCCGCGACAAGTGCCCGATTGCATTCCGGCATGAGTTTTCCAGATCGATTCCACCACTTCGCTCGCACCGTCGCTCCTGCTCTGCGTGCAGCAGGCGGCTGGTTGCGGCATGCGCGTGTGAAGCTATTCATACTTTTCACCGCGCTCTGCCTCACTATTGGCGAGCAATATCCATTCTCCGATTTTCCGATGTACTCCAGCATGGAAGATTGGACTTACCTGCTTTATATCACCGACGAAAATGATAAACCGCTTCCGCTATTTACCTCGTATGGAATGCGCACTTCGATATTGAAAAAATTCTTTAACCAGGAAGCCCGCGACATCGCACGGCAGAGCAAACGCCGGATGCGCAACGTTCCGCCCGAAGAGTATGCGGCCGCAGGTGAACTCGCCATCGACCGCATATTATCTTTCCGCAAAGACATGGGAAAAAATCCCGAGTGGAAAGAAATTCGTTTGTACTTTCTGGGGATCGAGATTGAGAACAACGAGCTGAAACGCACACATACGTTGATCGCGCGCCGCAGCTTATGAATCTTCTGCGCCGCCTGCTCCGATACGACCACACCCACTACGCCTGGTGGGAACACTGGATCACGCGCCTGGCGTTTGCATCTCTCATCTGGCGGGGATATCCCAAGGTCACCAACTACACAGGCCAGCCGCGTCCCAATGGACTGGCACATTTCTTCGACTTCACCTTTTTTGCCAACCCTCGGATTGTTGAGATTCTTCAAGTCGTGTTCGTCATAGCACTCGCTTTTTATGCGATCGGGCGCCTTCGCGTCATTGCGTTGCCCGTGTTGACCGGCATACTTATCAGCGCCAACACGCTGGGCAATTCACAGGGCGCAATCAACCACATCACTCAAATTATGGTCCTGGTCATGCTAGGCCAAACCTTTTCGATCTGGCATGCTGCCATCGCCTATCGAAAGCTGGAGCCGCAACAGCGACACGCGCGCACTGAGGATAATCTTATAGCCGCATCCATCCAGGTCATGGCTGCGGTGTATGTCGTCTCTGGCATTACCAAACTGGTTAATTCCGGCGGAGAATGGATCATGAACGTGCCAAATCTCGCAGTTCAATTTGCCAAGAATCTCGACATGCATTGGTATAATTTTCTCACACCCGCGCAGGGGAACACCGAGCTGATCATTCACTACGTCACACACTATCCGAACATAGCCCGCGCGATTTTTGGCACCGGTCTAGTTCTTGAGTTGTTCGCATTTCTCGCGTTGCTGAACCGCTGGTGGGCTTTGTTTATGGGACTCTCGCTTCTCCTCATGCACGAAACGATCAGCCGCATCATGCACCTGGGATTTTTATACAATAAATTGCTGCTCATCATTTTCTTTATCAACATCCCCTGGTGCATCGTGTGGCTGGTCCGTCGCCTGCGCCCTACGCCCGTGCCCGCGTAAGCTCCGCCGCAGGCTACAGCGTATGTTTCGTTTTTTCCATTCCGCAGACTGGCAGCTCGGAGCCCGGTTTCGCCAGTTCGGGGCGCACGCCGAAGCCTTGCGCCAAGCGAGACTCACCACCTTGCGGCGCAGCTTGGAATTGGCCAGCTCTCGCAAAGTGGACGCCTACCTCGTGGCGGGCGATTTATTTGAAGACAATCAGGTCGCGGACACCCTGGTCGCGGAAGTTATCGAGATATTTAGCGAGCATCCCACGATCCCGATTTATCTTTTGCCAGGAAATCATGACCCAATCTCAGGGCCGGAATCCGTGTGGCAACGCACGCGCCTGCTCAACTTGCCGCAGCATATTCATATACTCCGAGAAGCGGGCACAGTCGATTTGGGAAGTGCGATGCTGCTTGCGTCACCGCTTTCACAGAAAGTGTCCACCACCGATCCAAGCCTTGTATTTACGGGCATGCAGGTTCCGACAGACCGAATCCGCATTGGAATCACACACGGTGCACTGGCGATTGAAAGCAGGCATCAGCCCAATGACTTTCCCGTTGCACTCAATGCCGCTTCCCGCGCTGGGCTCGATTATCTTGCTCTCGGTCACTGGCATAACTGGCTTGCAGATACCGATGATGGACGCATCGTGATGCCGGGCACGCCGGAACCTGATCGATTCAGCACCGGGCGCTCCGGACATGTGGCGTATGTCGAGATCGACGCACCTGGACACCTCCCGCGAGTGGAACCCGTCGATGTATCCACCCTCACATGGCGATTACTTGAGATAAACTTTAACGCGGAAGAGTCATCGCGAGTTGCATTAAATCAGGAACTACAAACCCTCCGGCAGCAGTCGGCGCGAACGCTTCTGCGCATCACGCTCACGGGTGTCAGTTCACCTCAGACAGTTGCGCACACCATCGCGGGCCTCGAGGACATCACTGCGGATTTTTTCCTTGGACAAATTGTGGATTCCACGCGCATCGCGCTCGATGCCGCCCAGATGCTGGACCTGCAGACCCGCCATCCCATTTTATGCCAGGTGCTGGCAGACATCGACCAATTGGAAAGCTTCGCCCTGGGAACCCGCAGCACTATTTCACCGCCCGGCAGTGCGGACCAACGAATGACTCTGGAACAGGCACAAACGCTTTTAGGTGCTGCAAAAATCGAGCTGGCCGGGTTGCCGGAGGAGTTTTTCAAAGGTCTGCGGCAACTGCTTTTCGAAACCCTGCGGGAGGTCACGGAGTGATCCTGCATTGCATCGAACTTCGGTGTGTGGGTCCTTTCCATGACGCTGCCCGTCTGGGGCCATTCAACTCGGGACTCAACATCATCGCTGCACCGAACGAAGCCGGCAAGACCACAGCTCTACGCGCTGCCGCACGGGCGTTGTTCGATCGGCATACTACTAAAAGCGAGGAATTAAAATGCCTGCAACCGGTCGGCACCGAATTGTGTCCGCAGATTGCGGTCGATTTTTCCGCAGGTCAGCAGCGCTATCGCATCGAAAAGTGTTTTCTTCAATCACCCACGAGCGTGCTGAAAGTTCATCGATCAGGCGTCTGGGAAAATCACGCCGAAGGAGATGCCGCTGACCGGAAAGTGCAAGAGATACTACATGCCTCCCTGCCCGGACGCGGTGTTACCAAGCCCGAGCATTGGGGCTATCTGGGGTATCTGTGGGCGCGGCAGGGAGAGGTGGCCGCCTGGCCCACGCTGGACGACGAAGGCGTCGGGCAGAAGATTCGTGCCCGCCTGGCCCAGATCGAACTCGATCCCGTCATCGAGAAAGTGCGCGCCCGGTTGTCATCGATGTCTGAGGAAGTGATGACATCACGTGGAAAACCTAAGATCGGTGGCATATGGGATAGCGCCGAGAAGGAACTGGAAAATGTGGAGTCCGCTCTCTCTGCGATCCGCCAAACCCGCGATGAACTCGAGACCACGCGCCACCGCCACGAACAAGCTCTTGCCACCGTGGCCCGC
Organism: uncultured Chthoniobacteraceae bacterium; assembly: GCA_965365475.1. Classification (GTDB taxonomy): domain Bacteria; phylum Verrucomicrobiota; class Verrucomicrobiia; order Chthoniobacterales; family CAKUMP01; genus CBDUBV01. Next base: position 10,618 of record CBDUBV010000030.1, read on the forward strand.
CTGGAAGCGGAACAATCTCTGCGCGCACAATCCGCCAAACACCTTACTCAACTCGCCACCACAGCCGAAAGGCTCAAAGGAGAACTTGACGCCCGGCGCAAAGAACTTGATGCGGCACGCGAGAAATTGCACATCGCAAGCCGCGACGCAGAGACCACAAAGTCTCGCGAGGCAGAACGGATAAAGGAACGAGCCGCCCTCGATCTGGCTGAGAAGACAGTGACCGAAGAGCAAACCAAACTTTCAGACCTGCGCCAAAATAGCGACCTGGAGAAAACCCAGCGCACCAGTCAAGAGCAGACTATTGCCAGGCTGCGCGCACAGCATGAACAAGTGCAATCCTTGCTCAAGCTCCGACAAGTCGAGAGGGAAAGCGTCGCTCTTCATGAGCGGCAAACCCAGGCAACTACATCCGCCAGCGCAATTGCGAGCTTGCAAGAACAGCTCGCATCACTGCCCGCACTCACGCAAAAAAAACTCACATCGCTGAACGAATTGTCCCATTCTGTGGTAGTGCTTCGCGCGCGGCTTGAAGCACTGGGACTCACTGCCGATGTCCAAGTGGAACGCGATGTCTGCATCCGCATCGAGGGCGACACACACGCCCGAGAGGAGAAGCTGGCCCAGGGAAGTTCTACCAGTTTTCACAGTCCGCAGAATCTTGTGTTTACGCTTGAAGGCTGGGGCCGCATCGCCATCCGATCAGGCTCGGATGCAGGCCGCGACGCAGCACGAGAGCTTGCTCAAGCGGAGACGGAATTCCGGACCGCCCTGGAAAAAGCAGAAGTGCCTTCGCTGGATGCCGCCCGTGAGATTCTTTTTGCAAGGCAGACCCTCGAGGTGGAACTCAAAGCCGCACGAGCTGCTCACGCGGAGAGGCTCGGCGCCTACGCTTCATTAGACGATTTGAAAGAAGCAGCAGCAGCACTCCAGCGCAGATGCGACTCTCTGACCGCAACCATTTCCACATCGCCATCGGAGTTGACGCTCGTCGAGTTGGAAAGCGAAGAAGCCCGGCTTGCCGCCCAGATATCCTCGGAGGAAAAACAACTAACTCAAATCTCCTCGAAACTCACTGCCCTTGAGACGGCACAACAAACCGCGCGTGAGAAAGTGCAAATCAGCAGCGAGACATCCAACGAACTCCGCACCCGCGTCCGATTGTTGGACACACAGATCAGCGAGCTTGCGGGGCGTTATCCCGAGGGTCTGGAGGTCGCCCGGACTGCTGCGCAGAATGCTTTTGTGCAAGCCGAAGCGCGGTTCCACGTCACCAAAGAGCAGCTCCCGCCCGATTACGAGCAACTTCCCGAACGCACCCGTCGCGCCATCGCCGCTGCGCAGCAGGTTGCGGACTCTCTCCAGTCCGCTCGCCGTGACCGCGATGGGGCTCATGCAGTCCTTCAATCCCTGGGCAGCCAGGGACTTTATTCCCGAGAAAATGCACTCGAAGAAAAACACGAAGAGATTCTGCTTCGTCGTGAGGCTGCACGCACTCAAGGCTGGGCCACCCGCATACTCAGTGACTTGATCGAGCATAGAAAACACGCTGCAACTCGAGCGGTCCTGTCTCCGCTGGAAGATCGTCTCACCACGGCATTTGCGCAGCTCACGGGAAATAGGGACCGACGCGTGTTTCTCAACGACACCCTGCAAATTGCGGGGCTCGGGCGCACGCGCGATGCAGTGTATCCCTTTGACAATCTTTCTCAAGGTGCCCGCGAACAACTGCTTTTGTGTTTGCGAATCGCGGTGGCGCAGGAGCTGTCCGTTGAAGAGCCGCAGGTGCTCATCCTGGATGACGTGCTCGTCAACACCGACTCCTCACGACAAGAGCGTGTGTTGGACTTGCTAAGCGAACTCGAATCCACATTGCAGATTCTTGTCCTGACCTGTCACCCCGACCGCTATCGCGGTGTCGGCCAGGCGGTGGATTTCGCATAGTTCAAATCAAGGCTTTTCAATCTGACCATATGTTTCCGGACGGCGATCTCGGTAGAATTGCCACGTGGCCCGAACTTCCCGGATGGAATCAAGGTTCATATCTGCTACCAGCACCTCGTCACAATCTCGACTTGCCTCCGCATAGATCTGTCCACGCGGATCGCAGAAATACGATTGCCCGTAAAAATGCCCAATCCCCCACGGTGCCTCGGTTCCCACCCTGTTTAATGCTCCGAGAAAATACTGGTTCGCAGCAGCATGTGCAGGTTGCTCCAATTTCCACAGATACTCACTCAAACCAGCAACAGTCGCCGATGGATTGAACACGATCTCTGCGCCATTGAGCCCAAGACAACGCGCACCCTCAGGAAAATGGCGGTCGTAGCACAGATACACCCCGACTTTCCCCACACCAGTTTGAAACACGGGATACCCGAGATTGCCCGGCCGGAAATAAAATTTCTCCCAGAACCCCGGGTGGCAGTGCGGAAGATGCGATTTCCGATATTTTCCGAGGAACGCCCCGTCGCCATCGATCACCGCAGCAGTATTATACAACACTCCAGCCTGCTCTTCCTCATACACGGGCACCACCAGAGCCACTCCCAGCGTCTTCGCCAGATCACACATGAGGCGAATGGTCGGCCCGTCAGGGACCGCTTCCGCCATTCCATACCATCGAGAATTTTGCTCGGCGCAAAAGTATGGCCCATAGAATAGCTCCTGCAGACAAATAATCTGCGTACCCTGCCGGACAGCCGCCTCGATCATCCCCACATGCTTTTCGATCATCGCTTTCTTGATCGCATGCGGATCATCGTCACCAGAATGCGTGCATTGTGCCTGTATCAGTGCGCCTTTAACAATTTGTGCCATTGAATGTAGATGATTTGACGAAACGAGCTTAGCATGACAGATAGACAATCGCAGCAGCCGATGCACAGACTTTTCACAGCCTAAAATTTTTCGCCATGCCTTCACTTGCATCCAGCGTGGATGGTCTTCGCCTTCCCAATCCGTTTCTGATTGCTTCCGGACCTCCTGGAACCAATCTAAATGTCATTACGCGCGCCTTGCGTGAAGGCTGGGGCGGAGTCATCGCAAAGACCGTGCTCCTGGACTCAAGAAAAATCGTCAATGTATCCCCGCGCTACGCGAAAATGTACGCTGCAGATGGCAAGCAGGTCATCGGTTGGGAAAACATTGAACTCATCAGCGACAGGCCGTTTGCCACCTGGTTGGACGAATTCCGCCAATGCAAAGACATGTTTCCGGATCGCATTTTGATCGCTTCCATTATGGAAGAGTATTCTCGCGATGCGTGGATGGAAATCGTGCAGCGTTGCGAAGCGGCAGGAGTGGATGGGTTCGAACTCAACTTGTCCTGTCCTCACGGTTTGCCCGAGCAGCGAATGGGCTCGGCCATGGGGCAAGACCCTGAACTCGTGCGAGAGATATGCGGCTGGGTGAAAGCTGCCACCACATTGCCTGTCTGGGCCAAGATGACTCCCAACATTACCAGCATCGAAGCACCAGGCCGCGCGGCTTTGGCTGCCGGAATCTCAGGGCTGAGCGCGATAAATACCATCCGCAGCGTCATGAGTGTGAACCTCGATACTCTTCGTCCTGAGCCCTGCGTGGAAGGCTACAGCACTCCCGGCGGCTATTCCTCACTCGCCATTCGCCCTATCGCTCTCCGGATGGTCATGGAGCTTGCCACCATGATACGTAACGAGTTTCCAGCCCGCACCCTCTCGGGCATTGGCGGCATCGAGACCGCTGAGCACGCTGCGCAGTTTATTCTTCTGGGCAGCCATACCGTGCAGCTTTGCACAGGCGTAATGAAGAACGGCTACGAGTGCATACGCCCGCTCTGCGAAGGATTGCTGGCCTTCATGCGCAAGCATGAGTTTCAGACTTTGGAAGATTTCCGTGGGCTCAGTCTTCCGTATTTCACCACGCATGCAGACCTTGTGGAGCGACAAAAACGACGCCGCGCCCGGCGCACGGACTCCGATTGGGACGATCGATCCTTTGTGGAGCAATCGCACGCCCTGGCTCAATAGCCGCAGAGCACTTTCGCTTACCGCAACCGCTCGGCCAGCACCGTTTCCACATACTCCCGCACCGCTTCCTGCCAGTGGCGCGGGCGTATTCCTGTGACCTCGGTGAACCGCCCCGTGTCCATCGCAGTATGGACGGGCCGCTGCGCGATGAAATTTCGCATGAAGCCCATGTCCACCCCATTTACCTTCCGCGCTTTAAGCGCAACGCCCGCCTCTGCCAGACAATCCAATGCAAACTCCCCATACTCGCGCCATGTGGTTTCGCCCGCGTTGCATAGATGCATGACACCGCCCACAGGATAGCTAAACATAAGCACCTCCAGCCAATTGGAAAGGTCTTCCGTATAAGTCGGGCTGGACCATTTATCGCTGATTGCTTCCACCGATTCCTCACTGCATGCCCTTTGCGCGATCGAGTCGATGAAGCTTGCTCGATCCGGTCCAAACACCCACGAAACTCTTGCACAAAGGAAACTACCATCCACTTCCAACACGCCTTCTTCTCCCGCCTTCTTCGAGCGCCCATAGACGCTGATTGGCCGGGCATCATCCGTCTCTTTCCTAAGTCCCGGTTCTTTTCCATCGAACACATAGTCCGTGCTGATATGAATCAAGCGAGCGACTTTGTCTCGACACACCACAGCCAGGCTCCGTGCCGCATCTGCATTCACTCGCCAGGCTTCGGCCTCATGGGTTTCGCAATAATCCACGTTGGTCAGAGCTGCGCAGTTAATCATGCAATCAAAATCCAAGTTGCGTAGCGAATCCGCCATGGCGTCCGGCGTGTTTAAATCCAGCACTTCGCGGCCCAGCCCCGTGACGTCATATCCATCCGCAAGTCTGCGCACGAGCGCTGCGCCCAGACGACCGCGTGCGCCGACCACCACCACCCGTTTGTCTTTCATTTCTGCTTGGCCAAAACGGAGCGGCACCAATCCTGGTTGTTCACATACCAGTCCACCGTCTCGCGGATTCCCTTTTCGGCCTGATGAATAGGCTTCCAACGCAACTCGTTTCGCGCCCTCGATGCATCGATCGCATAGCGGCGGTCGTGGCCCAGCCGATCTTTAACAAACGTGATCAGACTCTCCGGTTTGCCGAGCGCATTTAAAATGGTTTTCACCACCTCGATATTACGCATCTCGTTATTCGATCCCACATTATAGACACGTCCGGGCTGGCCTTCCAGCAGCGCAGCCGTGATCGCTGTGCAGTGATCTTCCACATGAATCCAATCCCGCACGTTCATGCCATCGCCATATACCGGCAGCGGCTTATCCTCCAGAGCGTTCAAAATCATCAGCGGAATCAGTTTTTCGGGATATTGATAAGGTCCGTAGTTATTCGAGCATCGTGTAATGACCACTTCCTGCCCGTAGGTATGGTGACAGGCGAGTGCCAGCAGATCCGCAGCAGCTTTGCTCGCCGAGTAAGGTGAGCTGGGCGTGATCGGCGAGTCCTCCGTAAACAACCCCTCCTCACCCAGTGAGCCATAGACCTCATCCGTGGAGATTTGCACAAATCGCTTTATCCCATGCTTCCGCGCCGCATCGAGCAACACCGCAGTGCCATTCACATTCGTATGTATAAAGTTCTCCGGACTATCGATACTCCGGTCCACATGCGATTCTGCGGCAAAATTAACAACCGCGTAGAACTGGTGTCGCGACATCACATCGTCCACCGCCTGGGAATCGGCGATGTCCGCTTTAAAAAAATCATACCGATCTGTATCCTTCAAACCCTCCAGGTTCTCTATATTCCCGGCGTAAGTCAGCGCATCCACATTGGTCACCAGAGCCGGAGCATAATGCCCCAGAATATGTCGAATAAAATTGCTCCCGATAAATCCACAACCCCCGGTGATAAGTAAACGCATGCTTTTCTTCTATCAACAGGACTGATTTATTCAAAAGCTCTTTTTCAACCATGCCCGATCAACCATCCGCAGAGCCTGTCTGGTATCAATGCCAACGCTGCACAAACTGCTGCCGCTGGCCGGGGTTCGTGAGAGTCTCAGCGGAGGACATTCGTCGAATCGCCCTCTTTCTAAAATGCGGCGAACACGATTTTATCCAGACATATACCCGCTTGCGTCCCGCACGCGATGGCCTTGCCCTCATGGATAAAGCAAATGGCGAATGCATCTTCCTAAACGGGCGTGACTGTCAGATTCAGTCGGCTAAACCAGCGCAATGCGCCGGTTTTCCAAACACGTGGAACTTCCCCGGTTGGCGGGATGTGTGCGAGGCCATTCCCTTGCCCGCCCAAATAAATGCATGAGTCGCAAACTGCTATCACCCGAGTCTTTCATCATTCTTCTAGCCGCCGGATTGCGGCTTTGGATGCTTGACGCTCGCCCACCACACTTCGATGAGGGCGTGAACGGATGGTTTTTGGATGAAATGCGCCGGACAGGTTTCTTTCGGTATGACCCACAGAATTATCATGGGCCGCTGCACTTTTATATACTTTATGCGAGTGAAGCATTGTTCGGTCGCACAATCTGGGCACTTCGATTTCCGGTTGCGTTATTTGGGATTGGCTGTGTAGCCATGACGCTAGCCCTACGCGGATTGCTGGGAATTTCCGGTGCCAGGATTGCCGGCTTGCTCATGGCAGTTTCGCCGGCATTGGTCTATTACAGCCGCTATGCCATTCACGAGACATCGCTGGTTTTCTTTCTACTAAGTTTCACTTACGGCCTCTGGCTGTTGCGAGAGTCGCAGCAACGCAAAGCCATATGTTGGATCATGTTCTCCCTGGCCGGGCTTGCTCTTACTAAAGAAACTTATGTAATTCATCTTGCCGCTTTCGCCGCCGCATTTCCCTGCCTGCTGCTATGGGAGAAAATATATCCCTCCACCCAGACCATTTTCGGACATGGAAAAATCGCGCCACTCCGGAATTGGCTGTGGCCTTCAGCCGGTGCACTTTTGGCATTCGTATTTTTCTACTCCGGCAATTTTCTGAATTGGCCGGGAGTGCTGGACGCCTTTGCGACATACAAAAAATGGTTCGCCACTGGCATCGAAAGCGGAGACCACGCCAAACCCTTCCACTACTGGCTCACGTTATTTGCCCGTTACGAGTGGGCTGCGCTGGTCGGCATCGCCTACAGCTTTCGGCTGCTCCTCCCCTCGCCCGCCCCGCTGCGGTTTCTCGCGATTATGGGTTGCGGCACGTTGCTGGCTTACAGCCTCATACCATATAAAACTCCCTGGTGTGTGATCTCCATCCTCTGGCCTTTGCTGCTGGTTGCCGGTGCTGGATTTGCCGAAGTGAGTGGAACCGCTCACAAAGCCCTGGCCAAAGGCGCTCTTCTTCTCATCGTATGCTTTAACATCACCGATTCACTTCGTTTGTCTCTATACGCAAACACGGACGACTCGGAGCCTTACGTCTATGTTCAGACGTATCATGAAGCGAAGACGCTTAGTGAACCCCTGCTGCAAAAGGCTGCGGCAAATCCATTATTTTACCACGCCCGTGGCATTATCTGGCTTGAAAGCTATTATCCACTGCCCTGGCTTCTCGGGCAGTTTACTGGCATTGGCTATTACGAAAAAGAACCTCCTTCATACGACGCATCGTTCCTTTTCATCGATCGCGATTTGGCAACCATCGTCGAACCGAAACTTACGGGAGAATACTTTATTGAAGATGTAAAACTAAGGAGCGGACAGAAACCCGTGCGAGCCTATTATTCTGCGAAAGAATTTGCTGACTATTTTTACGGTCGCCTCCCAGATTTTTCGTCCAAGGAATAAGTGAGCTGATAAAGCTCGGCGCCTTCCACCGAGCGCACCAGTCGCGAAAATTCTTTCCACTTTTGCGTGCTTGCCGGGTAGCGTCGCGCTTCCAGTTCTGACCACAGGATGTGCGTAGCCTGCAACTCTTTTCCCATTTGCTCAGCATTCTGCTCGCCATTCATCAAGCCCTCCAACTGCTGCATGAGCAATCCGTAATCCAGCCCATGACCATACAGATGTCCGTCATAGCCAGCAGCCATCAGATACCCCAGAAAATAGGCCGGATGATGGAACTCCGGCGCGCAAGCGATCCGAGATTCTGTCGGCAAACTGCGCAGCAGCATCTCCGCCGCGTGCAGGCGTTTTCTCGGCATCAACTCCACTCCGGGATCAAGCAGTCCTCCGAAAAGCGACACTGCTCCTGAGAAAAACAGCCCGATATACCAGCCGAGGCGTGGAAGAAAATGCATGCCAGACAGATATTTTCCCAACACGGGTAATACGCAGATATAACACCAAATAAATAGTTTCGTGTTGTCCCAAAGCCACGGAGCGAAGGCAAACAACGACAACAATAAAAGCAGTATGGAACAAGGCCAGAGCCACATCCGGTCATAAACATTTTTCCGCGCTAATATTAGAACACCCGCTAGCAACGGTATGAAAAAGCCGAAATTAATCATCCAGAAACTAACGCCCCCCTCTCCTGCCATCCACCCTGGTGCCCATCGGATGTGGCTACCGCCAGAAAATCCATCGGACACAGCATATGCGAAGGCGATTGAAACCAAAAATCCCGGCACATATGCAATTACGAGTTCCCTCCGTAAACGCCTCGGCCCAAACATAATCCAAAAACCCAGCAGGCCGACCAAAAACATCCATGTATGCAGATGAAACAATGGCATCACACCCAAAATGCTCCCGCCAATCCATCTTGGAACCTTGGAACCATGTTCATGCAGAAGCTCACTAAGACCACACATTACCAGGAGCCCCGCAGGTAGCGCGAATAGGAAGCCTCGCTGCGGCACGATGAGTGAGAGAAATATATTTTTCCATGCTGCTTCCGCCTGGTAGTCGCGCAAATTGAACTCGGAGAAGAATAAAAACCCCAATAACCCGCCGTTAAAAAGAACTCCCGCAACTGCAAACGCGCCACCCCATCGCATCAACAACATCCAAGTCGCCGCCATGCTCAAAAGCCCAGTCCACACGAGTGATTCCTTCAAACCAACTCCGCAACTAGCGAGCAGCGCGTTTAGCAAATCCATGCCGAATGGATAATGAATCGCGCCACTGGCAATCAGCGGATTCGCAGGCCAGAATTGTGTTCTGCTTAGATGAATAATGTAATTTATATGCTTAGGCAGATCTCCAAGATTATTCACGTTCCCAATGCGCAGCGCGGACCCGTCCGAATAGATCAGAAAGAAAAACCCTCGCCATACAGCAAATGCGAAGACCGCCATCAGCAACCAGCTTGCCGGGTGTTGCGGCCGACTAATCCATGAGTCGCGCGTGTGCCACGAAGCACAGATCGCTGCGGCAAGCCCCACAACCAACGACAGAGCACTTACTCCCACTCCGATGTGCCCGGTGAGAAGTCCCGTCACCACACCACATACCACAGTGCTTCCGACTCCCGCCACCCACGCGATTGCGAACTTCATCGCACCTAGTCGGTCACGAAATAAGCAAACCGCCATCCAGCAGGCGTGTTCACCAACCCCGCTCGATAACCCCGATAATTCTCGGGGTCCATGGCGAACTCAGGCGGTGAAACCATGAAATTATCCAGCGGCACAAACTCTTCGTTCAAGATAAGTTCCAGTTCGCCCCAAAGCCCTTTCTCATCCCAATACGCAAACACCCCGTCACCTTCCCGCAGCGGATTGAGTGAATACCCAAACGACGACGTCATCAGCGATGCGATCACTGGCATATCGCGCTGCGAAACGGCTTTCCTTAAAGTGGACAGAGTCTCCTGCAACGCGTCGGTTTTTGGTAAAGCGACTTCCTCCGAGGCTGCTTCGACCGCTTCTTCGACAGGCGCAACGGGGTCCGGTTTGGTGGACTTGCAGGATGCCACCACCAGGCAAAGCGTGAATACGAGAAATCGGAAGGAAGCGTGCATAACCCTCAGCGTTTTAGCAGGCATCTCACGGGATGTTCGATGAAAATGTAGCGCAGCATCTCTAAAAAATCTCGCGCTCCCGCAGGCGGACTTTCCAGACGTATCCGGTTCGCACGGATCGCAGCAAACAAAGAGCCCACATCCCGATTGGATTCAACATAGGAAAAATGCTTCCCAAATTTGCTCAAGCGATGTGCATCTGAAGTCGCGAGCATGGGCTTCGAAAATTCCTTCGCGATCCTCACAGCAGGCGCATTGGGATTCAGTAACCGCGTATGGAAATGGCAAAACTCGATGGCATCCATGCAATCCATCAGATCTCTCAGCTTGCTTCCGATGGAACCGCCAAGGATGTAGTAGGGATGCGGTGCGATGGTGAGCACGTGATTGCCTTTCCTTGCCCGGAGCGCACGGAGATCGGCAAATGTTTGCAGACCTACGATGTCCTCCGGCATTATATTTAGCAAAACACAATCCGCTTTCTCCAGTCGAAGCTCAACGCCTGGAATCAACAGCAACCCCCGCTGCGCCGCATATTCAATAAGTGCCGGGTCGTGAAATACTTTACTATGCAAGGTGATCGATAGTGCTCCAAAGCCGAGTTCGATTGCGCGCTCCACTAGTTCGGCTGCGGAATAGTCGATCGCATCCAATGGGTCCTCCCCACTATGCAGATGCAGGTCCACCTTTAGCCAGCCCTCGTTCATATTACCTGGCCATCTCATCCAAAGCTCTCTGTGCTTCCTTCGGAGAGATGCCGTGGCTGGTGCTGATGTTAAAACGTCGGCTAAGATATTCCTCAAACGAAATCCATTCGCCCTCGTATTCTATCGTCCGGGACCATGCACACATGGTCACCAGATTGCGCAACTTAGTCAGATACACCACCAGCGCGAAGACGCCGATTACAAATACCGTATTGGCAATGACCAACGTAAGCATGAGCACGGAATTGGCGCGGGCCTTGTCGGCAAGCTGCGCCTGGTGAGAGATCAGCGATTGCTCCTCATGTGTCTGCATCTCTCCCATCACGGCGCGGATGGCATCCATCGTTCGCAAGCCCTGATCGGTCTGAATCAACGCCATCGCCTCATCGCGTTTGCCTTGTTCGCTCAGCGCGAGTGTGCGGGAGATCAATGACATTCGAGCCGAGATCAGGTCGCGGAGTTGGTTCATTCTTTCATTTTGAACTGCGTCCTGGATCAAACGTTTTTCCAATACAGCGAGGTGCTCGGGAAGTTGCTTCACCGCCCGTTCATAAGGCGCGAGATAGTAGGCTTTATTTGTCAGCAAATAGCCTCGTTGACCCGTCTCCGCATCCACCAAAGTCCCCAGCAAGCGCGACATTTCCGATTGAGCTTCCATCGCTCTGGCGATGCGGTCGTAGGATTCGATCAATGCGTTCTTACTACGCACACTGCTTATCGCGGGGATGATGATCAACAAGGAAGGCACCAGCAGACCCAGCAGCAGCCATGTGCGTGTCGATACGTGTTTCATTTACTTTTATACACCGCCCGGATACCGCGCAACGCTTCGAGCGCCTCGGCTGAATCAGCTTCCACATACACCACCACATTGCTTTGCGGCCGGTCGATGCTAAACGCTCTGTCGCTTTCTTCCCACCGCGTGTGTGAGACATCCGAAAGAGCACGCTCAAAGGCATCCGCAACCTTGGCAGAAGACCATTCCGTCCATGCAACGACGGCAGGTTTTTCCGCCTGACTCTTCAACACCAGAAATCGGTCAGTCACCCAGCCTGTCCATGGTTTCGCCTCAAGGTCCTGCAAGCCGTGTTCCACGAGAAAAACACGCCAGCCAAACTCACCCAGCACGTTATCCGCGATGACTTCACTCCTCTCCAGACCCTGCCACTCAAGCACTGGAGGTGTGGCACCAGGATCATCCAGGTATCGATCCGGATTCATAATTTGTGAGGTGGATTGCGGCGGCAACGCATATGCGGCATCCACCGCTCGATAGCCTCCGCGGCGCATGAGTGCAGAGACGAACAGCTGTCCCTGAATGTACGGGAACGTAAGTCCCTCGCGCAGAAATCGCGGAGCTGCAGCGAGCGCTTCCGTGTTCTGACTCAACGCGGCCCCGATCAACTCTACTGGCGTCGTGGTGTCCGCGATCCGCGTCATGTAATCCGTCATCACCATGGTGGCGTCGCCCTCGATCAGCGCAGCGGTGGCCATGACCAGATCATCGTTGTCCTTGCTCAGCAGCGGAAGTTTTTCCAGAGCGAAATGCTGATCCTGCAATGCATGAGTCAGCTCGTGCGCAAGAATCATCCGGTTCATCGCCTTGCGTAGCGGGGTTTGTTCAAAAGTGAAAAGCTTGTCCGCAAATTGATCGTAGAAAGCCGCGATCTGTTCCCCGAGCAATTTCACGTAAGAAGCCCGCAGATCGAATCCGTCCGGCAACAAACCCAGAGCGATAAACCCCTGCCCGACCGCGTGCAATTCCTCGGCGGAATAATGCTCGTCAATTTTACCCGCTATCACTTTTTCCAAATCCTCGCGCGGCAGCACCTCGTATTTTACCGGCGCGGTGAACTGAAGCCCGCGAATCTCCTCCACCTGACGCTCCACGGTCTTGCGGATTTCCTCCTCGCCCTCATCCTGCTTCCGAGCCTCATCAGCTCGAATATGCTCGCGCAGACGCTGGTTCTCCTCTTCCAGCAAAGCGATTCGGCGTTCTTGAAAAGCTAAGCGATCCTCAGATTCACCACAGCCGCCGAGCACCCACGCAAGCAGGATTAGAGCTGGAAGTGCCAGCTTCATTCAGGCTTTTGCCCAACCCATTTGAAAGCCACCACAGCCAGCGGCGGAAGGTTCACCTGGATGGAATACTCCCGGCCCTGCCAGGGCGAAGCTTCCGCCATCACCCCGCCGAGATTTCCCACGTTCGAGCCACCATATTGCTCGGCATCCGTGTTCAGTATTTCTTGATACCACCCAGCACGCGGCACTCCAAAGCGGTAGCCATTTCTCACGACTGGCGTAGCGTTTACAGCGAAGACCAGGACCGTGTCGTATGTTCCCTTCCGCATGAAAGCGACCACGCTGTTCTCTGCATCGTGGAAATCAATCCATTCAAAACCAAGATAGCTATCGTCCTGCTGCCAGAAAGCAGGCTCTTCTTTATAAAGATGATTCAGCCGTTTCACCAGATCATGCAACCCCCGGTGGAGCGGCTCGTCCAACAAATGCCAGTCCAGGCTCCGGTTGTGATTCCATTCCGAGACCTGACCGAATTCACCGCCTTGAAATAAAAGTTTCTTCCCAGGATGCGCCATCATCCACGCATAAAACATGCGCAGATTGGCGAATTTCTGCCAGGTATCGCCCGGCATCTTGTTGAGCATACTGCCTTTCCCATGCACCACTTCATCGTGACTAAGCACGAGGATGAAATGTTCGTGAAACGCGTAAATAAGCGAGAAAGTAATATCGCCTTGATGAAACCGCCTATGCACCGGCTCCTTCGCCATGTAGCTCAGCGAATCGTTCATCCAGCCCATGTTCCATTTGAACCCAAACCCCAGTCCGCCCAGATAAGTCGGGCGCGACACAGCGGGCCACGCGGTAGATTCTTCAGCGATGGTCATTATACCCGGGCACCGCTCGTAGCAGACCTCGTTCATCCGACGTAGGAAATAAATTGCTTCCAGATTCTCGCGCCCGCCATGTGCGTTCGGAATCCATTCACCGGCTTCCCGCGAGTAGTCCAGGTAGAGCATGGACGCGACAGCATCCACTCGCAGGCCGTCGATGTGATAGTCCTCCAACCAGAACAGTGCATTCGCTATGAGGAAATTGCGCACCTCATTTCTGCCATAGTTGAAAATTAGCGTCCCCCAATCGCGATGCTCGCCTTGTCGCGGATCGGCATGCTCATAAAGGTTCGTACCATCGAAACGAGCCAGGCCGTGAGCGTCCTTCGGAAAATGCCCCGGCACCCAATCCAGGATCACGCCGATGCCGGCTCGGTGACATTGATCCACAAAATTCCTGAACTCATCCGGGTTCCCAAACCGACTTGTCGGCGCGAAATACCCCGTGACCTGATACCCCCATGAACCATCGTAAGGATGCTCGGCCACAGGCATGAGTTCGATGTGCGTATAGCCCATCTCCTTTATATAAGGAATGAGCCGCTCGCCCAGTTCGCGATAGCTCAGGTAGCGATTGCCATCCTCCGGAATGCGAGCCCACGAGCCGAAATGCACTTCGTAAATATTGACCGCTTCCTGGTGCCACTGCTTTTGTGCGCGCGTGGTCATCCATTCCTCATCTGACCAACTATACCGGTCCAGATCGAATACGAGCGAGGCCGTCTGCAAACCATGCTGGCCGTAGAAAGCGCACGGATCACTCTTTAAAGTCATCTGCCCATTCACATCCACTACTTCAAATTTGTAGTGCGCACCTTCTCCGACGTCGGGGATAAAAATCTCCCACACACCTACGCCCGGATGTTTGCGCATGGGATTTACCCGCCCATCCCATCGATTGAAATCGCCGACCACACTCACCCGGCGCGCATTCGGAGCCCAGACGGCGAAGCTCGTGCCGCGCACATGCCCGATCTCCCTCAGATGCGCTCCCAGCTTGTCATGGATGTCGTAGTGATTGCCTTCGCCATACAGATGGAGATCGACTTCGCCCAACACCGGCCCAAATGCATACACGTCCGCCATGTCCCGCGTTGTGCCGTCGAAATAGGTAACTCTGAGAAAATAAGGGAACGCATCGCCCTCGATGCGCGCTTCAAAAAGACCCTCGTCCGCGACTTTTTCCGCAGCAAAACTTTGCATATCGCCCTCGCTTTTTACCACGTTCACCGACGCGGCATCGGGCAGAAAGACGCGGATATGCGTGCCGCCATCGATACGGTGCGGCCCCAGAAATGCAAACGGATTACCATGTTGAGCAGACAGAATGGCACCGAGTTCTTCAGGATTTATGTGTGAATGCATGGGGTCATTGAAACAGATAAACTCAACAATTCAAGTTGCGCCTGAAATCGCGCGTTACCATCAGACCCCTCCTACGGCCAGATCATCGTGCTAAAAAAATAAAACCACACAACCTTGCGTGTCGTGCGATGCGTAGTAAATCGTACAGCCCATGGAACCCATCGCTTTAAACATGAACCGCAGGTTGGCACTGAAAACTCTCGGTTTGAGTGCCGTAGGTCTTACAGGAATTCTGACGCCGTTTCGCAGCGTGTCAGCAGCAGCCGCTCCAGGCAAAAACGGTTTCACTCTTCCCGAGCTTCCGTATTCCTTCGCCGCACTGGAGCCAGCGATAGATGAAGAGACCATGAGAATTCACCACGGCAAGCATCATGCAGGCTACATAGACAAACTCAATCAGGCGCTGGAAAAGGAAGAGTCGCTGCAGGGTAAAAGCATTGTGGAACTGCTTTCCGATCTGGACTCCATCCCGGAATCCGTGCGGGAAAGTGTCCGCAATCAAGGAGGCGGGCATTATAACCATGAGCTGTTCTGGCCATCGCTCACACCCGAGAGCGCAAAGCCTGAAGGCCGCCTCGCGGAAGACATCAACGCCACATTCGGCAGCCTTGAGCAGCTACTCAAAGAGATGGAGGACCAAGGCAAGGGAGTGTTCGGCAGCGGCTGGGTATGGCTGAGCCTGGACGGCAATCGCAAACTGATAGTGGAGACCACGGCCAATCAGGACAATCCGGTGATGCATGGCAACACGCCACTTCTCGGCATCGATGTGTGGGAGCATGCGTATTATTTAAAATACCAAAATAAACGCGCCGAATATTTGCCCGCTGTCCTGGGCAAAGTCAATTGGCCCGAGATCGCCCTGCGCTACCAGCGCGCACACTGAGTCATCTCTCCATGCGACAGGAATGTCGCACCTCCGAAAACTTGCTAGCACGCGCATCTTTCAAATAAATCCTGTTCGCACCATCGGGCAGGCGGAATCAATTCCCGGTCCTGCGTAGAAACTTGCTGCTCATGCTCGATTTCTGCGGCGGTGCATTTGCCTTGCTTGATGCAGTCCGCGACTTGCTCGCACTCTTTGCCTGCCCGATGCGCGCTTGCAATTGCAGCGCACGATCACTCTGCTGCGCCGCGATTTCCAATGCCGGACCGTGCTGCGCATAGCGGCTGGTGGGATGCTCTTTGAGATAAGCCGCCACGCTCTTCGCAAGTCGCGAGACATCGGCATACTTCCGCGTCTTCGTCCGATACTTCAAAGCCTGCAGAGCCAGTTCGACTCGCTCAGGATTTTCTTTCCACCGCGCCTCCAGGAGTTGCGCAGCTTGTGTGATCCTGTTCCTCTTCGCGAGAGCCTCGATCTCTTCCGCAGACTTGCGCGCTTGCTCAAGCGTCAGGGTATGCTGCCGGAGCGCGGTCATTGCCAGTTTCGCTTGCTCTCCGCCGAGTTCCTCTGCTTTGTCCAGACATTCGACGATGGAATTGGCATCGGCTCCGGTCATCGCAAGCACCCTTGCTTTCTCCGCCACAGGTTCCCAGCGATTCGGATGTTCGTGGATGAGTTCATCCAGCATACCCAAGGCATCTCCACCGGTGCGCACGAGCAATTGTGCTGTGCTGAGCTGAAATCCGAATATGTCTCCGGGAGGCAAACTCCAACCGGCGTTCAGTTTTTCCAATGCCTCCATCTCCATCTCAATTTTGCTTTTGAGCGATTCTGAGAGTTGCGATAAATCCGCTTTCTGGAGTTCCTCAAGGGCTTCTTTGAACTGACCTTTCTCCCGGTAGAGCCTCGCACGAA
>CBDUBV010000031.1:0-26870 GCA_965365475.1 uncultured Chthoniobacteraceae bacterium
CCTGTGCAAGAATCCTACACAAATGACTTTCAATCTTGCCGACGGACCAGCAACGGAGCTGCCACACAACGGAGCGCGGACATTGCTATCCGCTTTCACTTCAGATTCGAGGAGCAGCTTCCGGGAGGGCGAATCTCCGCATGAGCCTGGGACGCAAAACAATGGTCTTCGCCCATAATTTCAGTTAACCTAAATTCCCAATTCCGCGCCAAGTTGCAATCTTTACCATATTAAGAGGCCAATGACTTCAAAAGCTCTGCTTGCCCACCCTGACCAATCGCTTGCCAGTCATCTCGCCGGAGTTGCGCAACTTGCAGAAGGCTTTGCTGGTTCGTTTGGCGCAAGCAGCCACGGGAAGCTAGCTGGACTACTTCATGATCTGGGCAAAGCTGAAAGCATCTTCCAAGGACGAATGGAGGCAATCCAAGCAGGCAAGAACGATCCCGGCGGCAAAGAACCGCACGCCCATCACGGAGCAGCACTTGCGCTTGCACATGATCATTGGCCCGTTGCGTTTGTAATCAATGGACATCATGCGGGACTCCACGACCGGCACGACTTGGATTCCATGCGAGGCAAGCGTATCAACTACGAACAGCGGGCTGAGAAAGTTTGTTTAGAGAATTTGAAGAGCGAGGGATTCAGTGCACTTCCAGATAAATTTGGCCCGATCCTGCCAAAATGTTTGGAAGCACTTGGTGACTACCCACAGTGCCAGATGATGGCGGTAGAACTTTTCACCCGTTTTTTATTCAGCGCACTGGTGGATGCGGATCGCTTGGATACCGAACGAAGTGACCCCGAATCCTTGAAAGCCGGGAATGACCGGAAAAAGTGGCGCAAATTCGAGGCGGTCAACCTATCGAAACAGGTGGAGAATTTTATTACGGGCAAGCGCCGCAATCCGGCATCGCTGGCGGGCCGCGAGCAGGATGTTCAGCGGGTTCGCGATGAAGTCGCCGGTCTTTGCGGTGTGGCCGCAAACGCGCCTCGCGGTTTATTCTCCCTGACTGTACCCACTGGTGGCGGCAAGACGCTCGCCTCGATGCTATTTGCCCTCAATCACGCGAAGGCCCACGCGCAGGAAGAAGCTGGCCGGAACGAAACCGGGTGGAAACCCATGCGCCGCGTCATTGTGGTAATTCCCTACCTCAGCATCATCCAGCAGACTGCTGCCGTTCTCAAGGATGTCTTCAACCATACGGACGATAGCCCCGTTGTCTTGGAACACCACAGCAGCGCCGCCGATCCGGTGCTGGACGAAAAGAAACTTCGCGACGGCAAGGGCAGCGACTACTCCCGCGCTCGCTCGCTTCGCCAGCTTGCCGCCGAAAACTGGGATGCGCCCATCATAGTCACCACCAGTGTTCAGTTTTTCAATTCGCTGTTCTCTCGAAGTCCGGCGGACGCACGGAAGCTCCACAACATCGCGCAGTCCGTAATTATTTTTGATGAAGTGCAGACGCTGCCGCCGCATTTGCTCCAACCGATTCTCGATGTGCTGGGCGAACTCACCAACCCCGAGAGGCCCTACGGCTGTTCAGCGGTCTTCTGTACCGCGACCCAACCGGCACTTGGCCAAGACCCGGAAAACCCGGAGGAGTTTCCCTATGGGTTGAAAAACACTCGCCACATCGTCCCAACCGCAGATGCAGCGGAGCACTTCAACGATCTCAAGCGTGTGGTCTATTCCGGCATTGAGAAGGATGCCGAATCCGAACCGCTCACCCCGGACCAAGTAGCTAAACAAGCAACCGCCAACGAACGGAAGCAATGTCTAGTCATCGTCAACACCCGCAAATCCGCGCGGCAGTTATTCGCCGCTGTTCAAGCGGAAGCTAAAACGGCAGGAGCGTTAGACGCCGCGTTTCACCTCTCCACCTGGATGATTCCGGCTCACCGGCTGCAAGTGCTGAAAGAAGTCCGACGTCGCTTGGCCGAAAAGAAACCGTGTTTCCTCGTCAGCACGCAATGCATCGAAGCGGGCGTTGACGTGGACTTTCCCGAAGTCTGGCGCGCTTACAGCCCTTACGATTCCATCGTGCAGGCGGCGGGCCGCTGCAATCGCGAAGGCAAACTCGACGGCATGGGCAAGGTTCATGTGTTCCGGTTGGAGGGCGACAACATTGACGACCGTGCAGACATCTACGGGGTGGCAACCAAGCAAACGACACTGCTCCGCAAGATGGGCCGGGCGCATCCCGAAGACCCAAGTTCGTTCAACGACTACTTCAGGCTGCTCTATCAAATCAGCGTGCCAGACGAATGCCTGATTCAGCAGAACCGCGCCGAACTGCGCTTTGAGGAAGTCAGCAAGCTGTTCAACTTCATCGAGTCGTTTACGACTCCTCTGCTCATCATCGAACAACTCGTCAACGGCGAACCCGTGAGTACTCCGGCACAGGCAATTTATGATGCCGCCCGCAAACGCCCCATTCCCGGAGGGCAGGGCTACGGCTGGTTCACCCGTGACGAGTGGCGGCAGCTACAGCCCTACATTCTCAACCTTGATTACCGAAACAAGACAGCACAAGTCGCGCTTGCCCACTACGCCCGGCCTGTTTTCGATTCAACCGATGACGAGCTTAAAATCTGGGGTGCGGGAAATTCCGGCTACAACGGTGGTCTCAACGGAATTGGGATCGAATTTGCACCAGACTCAACAGATCTTTTGAGGGAGCTTTATTGACTATGATTTCCGATCCGATCTGCCTTCGCGTCAAAGGCCCGTTCGCCTGCTTCACCATGCCGGAGTTTCATGTCGAGCGCGTGAGCTACCCCATCATCACACCGTCCGCCGCGCGGGGCATTCTTGAGGCTATCTTGATGAAGCCGGTGGAAAAGCCCGATGCGGCGAAGCGGCAGAACAAGACCGGCTTCCGCTGGCATATTCTGCGGCTTGGCATCATTCGCAAAGGCGTCCTCATGCCGCTTCTTCGCAATGAACTCGGCTACGATAGCCATCCGGCTTACGGCAACACGCGCGGCTTTGACATCGCCGACAAGCGCGCTCAACGCCACAACCTTATTCTCTCCGGTGGCGCGGATAACAGCGGCAACCGCGTGATGCTCGATTACCTGATCGAAGCGTGCCTTGAAGTCGAAGATGATCTCGGGCTTGGCGGCGTCCGCAATCGCAAGCCCCGTTGGAAGACCGTCCAAGTCATGGCGAAGTACCACCAAATTTTCCTGCGCCGCGCCCGCGCCGGCCAATGCTTCTATCAACCGTTCTTTGGCTGCCGGGAATTCTCGCTGGCGGAATGGGAACTCGTAGAAGATTTTGACAAGGAAACCCGCGACTGGCGGCTGCCGGCTGACATTCAAGCGCAGATGCAGAACATGAACGACCACTTTGGGTTCACCTTCCGGGATTTCGATTTCGGACGATTCTGGAACGACTTCGACGCACGCGAATTCAACCCTGAAACCGGAATGCCGAGACTGACCGCCGTTCGTTCGTTCAACGCGAAAGCCAACGCCGGTTGGATCGCCGTAAGTCGCGTAGAAAACGGAAAGGTGGTGGCGGTATGATTTGCGAACTTATTCGCGTTTCCGAGTTGAACGGCATCACGGGTTGGGAGGCGTTCCGGCGTTACTCAATTCATTGGTTTATTGAACTCGACAGCACTGGAAAAGTCGTTGGTTTTAGCCCCACCACCGTTTCATCCTTTACGAAAGGCGGTGAACGCAAGGATAGCCGGGGAAAGAAATTCACCGTGCCTGCGAACTACCACATGCAGTGGAAGAATACCAAGATTCAGTCAGTTTGTACGAACGACAGCAACTGGCTTCCCGATTTTCTCTGCGGCCCTGCAAACGAGATTTTCCCTGCGGGAGTCACTGGTGATCAAATTTATAGATTGCGTGACGTCATTGCAGCCGTTCGTCGCGATGGCGCAAAGCACTCCAACCGCAACCGGCTTTCCAAGCTTGGGCTTTGGCGGCGGTTGGTATTTGCGGCCGAGCGAGAGAACCCGACAAATGCGGCCATAAAGGCTATTGCCAACTTCATTCGCCACCCACACCAGCTTCGGTTCTCTGACATGGCTGACATGGGAATTTCATTTGACGGTGAAGTCGGTAAACGGCTACTTGAATCACTGGACAAAGGCGAGGAAACCATCTCCTTCCGAGTGAATGGTCGAATCGCGGTCGCGGACCAGGAGTTGCGCCACTGGTGGACGGAGAGGGTCCGAACACAGAGGGAGCAGGTCAGGGAACAACTTACGGTTGGCAGGGACGCTTATGAGCCGGGCAAGGGAGGTCTTACCGAATACTTCCCTACGGTTTTCTCAAGCGTTCCGTTCGCGTCGTTTGGCAGCGCAACGTTTACGAGCTACGGCCTTGGCAGCCAAACAGCAACCATGCGACTTGAAACGGCAGAGAAGTTGACTGCCGGACTCAATTGGCTGTTATCTCGGGATGACAGCAGCCTTAAAATGGCGGACCAAACCGCCGTGTTTTGGGCCGTAACTGATGACACTGCCAAAAGCGGAGCAGGCGTTTCGGTTATCCCGTTTGTTCGTCTGCTTGAAAAGGCTGATTCTCTGGCGGTGCGGGATTTCTTTCGGGGAATCTGGGGCGGGCGGCTAATTGATTTGAACCCGGGGCTATTCTACGCGGCTACTTTCAGCCCGGCCGGGAAGGGCCGTTTTTCCGTTCGCTCCTGGCACACGGAGACGCTTCCGCGTGCACAGGACAATGTCAAGAAATGGTTCACGGCTCTGAGCTTGGATTCGAAAGAGGAAGGAACGCCGACATTGAACCAACTCGCAGAAGCAACGATCTCGAAAGCGAAACGTCAAAAGTCGAAACCCGCTCCAGCCACCTATTCCGCGCTGTTTGCATCGGCCTTATTTGGCCAACCGCTGCCGCATCGAGTCTTCGCAGCAGCTATTTGCCGGCAGGAGGTTGAGATGGCTGGCCAGAACCACAACGTAAAACCTTTCGGCGAGCGCCTGCGCGCCCGCACGAGTCTGATTCAACTCTACTTCACCCTCACCAAAGGCATCACCATGAACGAAATCTATGTCAGAACAACCGCTGTCCGGCCCGAGCATCGCACGGCTTTTCTTTGCGGACGCTTGCTCGCCGTGCTTGATCACATCCACAACGAAGCCCATGAGAGAGAGTCGGCGTCTTCGCCTGCGACGCGTCTTTACGGCGCGGCATCCAAAACCCCAGCTCTGGCCTTTCCACAGCTCTGCCAGCTTGTGCGCCACCACCTTGACAAGTTGCCCAAATACAAGCGCGACCGATTCCAAGATGGTGTGCCCGCAGCCAAGCGCGAGGACGGCGTGAATGAAGATTTTGAGGGATTGTCTGATGTCGTCTCCCAACTCAAGGAAGCGGCCGGTGGAGCTTTTCCCCGGCTGCTCTCGTTGGAAGAACAGGGCGTCTTTGCCATCGGCTTCTACCACCAGCGCAAACGCTGTGAAATCTGGCCGCATTACAAGAAGAGCGAAAAAACAAACCAACATTCTCAAACCTCCACCCCTACCGCCTGATTTATGAACGACGAAATCCAACTACATCACAAACTCATCACGCTGCCCACCGGCAAGCGGGCTTCCGACTTCGTGGCCGAGCGTCACGATATCGTGTTCCTGTTCGACTGCGCCAAGTCGAATCCGAACGGCGATCCCGACACCGGCAATATGCCTCGCGTCCAGCCAGATTCGTTAAAAGGCTTGGTCACGGACGTTTGCCAGAAACGCAAGGCTCGCAACTTCTTCAGTCTTTACAACCCCGACGGGACTTCGCGCCCCGATGGAACAACCGCATTTGGCTACCAGATTTTCATCCGGGAGAACGCTGTGCTCCAAGAATCAATGGAATCGCCCGAAATCAAAACTCTCGCTCAAAAAATCTTTGTCGAGGAACTCAGGCGAACACAAGAAGAGTGGGATGCCAAGGGGAAAAAGAAAGGTGGCAAGGGTAAGAAGCCAGAAAAGGTAGAACCGGAACAGCCGGACGAAGCGGAGAAAGAGGAAGTCAGTCCAGCAGACGATTCCAAGAAAAAGGCGTATCGCGCTGCTTTACTCCGCACGTTTTTCGATCTCCGTGCCTTTGGCGGAGTCATTTCAACAGAAGGACCGCTCAAGGGAAGTTTCTATGGGCAAGTCCGTGGGCCGATCCAATTCACTTTTGCAGAGAGCCTAGACAAAGTGTTGCAACTCGACACGACGATCACCCGTTGTGCGGTTGCAAGCATAAAGGAGAAGCAACAAAAGGAGGAGGATAGCGATAGCGGCGGAAACCGCACGATGGGCCGCAAGCACGGCATTGATTACGGCCTTTTTCGAAGCCACATTCACTTCTCGCCCGCGTTCGCGGCCAAAACCGGCTTCACCTATTACGACTTGGACAATTTCCTGTTCGCCCTCGCCCACATGTTCCGCGATGACCATGCTTCAGGCCGCTTTCTGCGTGTGGTCGGCCTTGTGGACTTCCAGCACCAATCCGCGCTCGGCAACGCGCCCGCCCACAAGTTGTTTGAGAAAGTCAAAGTCAGCGGCATTAAATACACTGAGGAAGAAGCTGTCGGTTTGGGCAAACCGGAACTCAATGGGAAATTCAAGTCGTCCGGCAGCGAGTTCCCGCGCTCGGGAGATGCTGGAAGAATTATTGACTACAATGGCTCTGCACCGGGTGAGATGGATAAACACACGCCTGTACCCGGTTGTGAAAGCAATGGTGTGACTGCTCGAAGGCTGGTCTGGGAAATTCCACTAACTGCATGATAGACACCTTCCAACAAGCCGTCGATGCCGCAGACGGTGCCGCTCTGGATTTCATCCTCATCGGCGGTCATGCGGTGAATGCGCGCGGTTACGAGCGTACGACGGTGGATTTGGATTTTATCATCGCGGCGAATGATCTCGATCCCTGGAAACAAATCTTGCAATCCCACGGCTTCAAACTTGTGAACGAGACCGCTGCCTTCGCGCAGTTTTCTCCTCCAACAACCGACGGAATGCGGGTCGATCTCATGCTGGTGGACAATTTGAGTTTTCAAAAAATGCTCTCCGGCAGCGAGTGGATGGAATATGGCTCGCGCCGGATTCGCGTCGCGGGCGTGCTCCATCTGATCGCACTGAAACTCCATGCCACCCGCACCTGGTCCCGGGCTGTGCAAGGAAAGGATTATTATGATATCCTCAATCTAATCAGATTGAACAAGCTGGAGGCGCAGTCCCACGAATTCCTCCAAATACTCGACCAATATGCAACACCAAGCATCAAAGAACGACTGCTCTCCGACCTCGCCCGCCATGCAGAGTGAAGACATCTACAATCTGAACCTCCCCATCATCCATGAAGGCGAGGAGCCGCTGCCGCTCGGTCCTCCGACTTACGAAGCGCAGATGGCTCACGCGCGGTTTCTCATCCGCAACGCCGCGTCCGATTTTTGGGAAAAACGCCTCGCACGCATGAACCCTGAGCCCTTCCGCCTGGACTGAAAAGCGGCACCCTGGGTGCCTTCCGCGAAATCGAAGATTCGAATGGCCTAAGAATTTTACCCTGAGCGGGTGCTCGTCTGGACCGCAATCAGAGAGAGTCTGACGCTCGACAGCCGACGTCTCCCCCTTCCGCAATATGCACCCATCGGTATTTAAACTTGCCGCTGTGTCCCCATGAGCGAACCTCTTCCTCTCTCGCTGCTCAACGACTTCATTTATTGCAAGCACCGCGCCGCGCTCAAGGCCATCGAAGGCGTTCGCGGCACAAACGAGCACACCCTGCGAGGCGACCTCAATCACGAGCATGCCGATCTGCCCGGCTTCGAGCATCGCGCGGGCTGGCGACTCCTTCGCGCCTTGCCAGTGTGGTCCGACGCCCTCGGGATCCATGGCAAGGCCGATCTCGTGGAGGCAAGGGAATCGGGCGGGAGCATCGCGGAGGTCCGTCCGGTCGAATACAAGTCGGGAAAAAAATCGCAATGGACCAACGACCGCGCGCAACTTTGCGCACAGGCACTGTGCCTTGAAGAAATGCTCGGCGTGACCGTCTCCGAAGGCCTCATCTTTCACGCCAAATCCAATCAGCGAACCCGCGTGGAAATGGATTCCGCGCTTCGCGAAGAAACTTTGTTTTCCATCCGCGCCCTCCATGAACTCGTGAGGGCCAGCAACGTTCCGCCCGCCGTGTTGAAACCGCAATGCGACGGATGCTCCCTGCGCGAAATTTGTCTGCCAGAAGCCTCATCCATGCATTCCCCCACCCTGTTTGAAATTGCATAACCAGAGAAACGCTATGCCCGAAATCATCCAGAACGTTCTCTACCTCACCACCCCCGGCCTCTACGTGGCGCGGGATCATCTCACCTTGCGCATCGAGCTGGAACGCTCCCACAAGCTCTCCCTGCCCGTGCATCATGTGGAAAGCATCTGCGTGATGGGCGACGAAATCATTCTAAGCCATGGGGCCATGCAACTGGCCCTCGAGCACGGCGTGCCTATCAATTATCTCAACGAGCACGGACGTCTCCACGCGCGAGTCACGGGTGTGCCGGACACCAGCGTCACCCTGCGCCGCGCCCAGTTCCGCGCCGCCGATAATCCCGCAGTAGCGCTTGGCATTGCGCGATGCATCGTTGCCGGAAAACTGCAAAACGCCAGAAACTCATTGCTCCGAGCCGGGCGCGAATCTGCGGACCCGGTAGCCACGCCTTCGCTCTCGGTGGCCTGCGATGCAATTGCCAATGTGATAGCGCGGCTACCGGAGGCGGCGGACACGCATTCCGTTCGCGGCTTGGAAGGGGCTGGGGCGCAGACATATTTTCAAGTCTTCCCCCTGCTGCTGAAACAACAGAAAAAAGAATTTCATTTCTCCACTCGAACCCGCCAGCCTCCGCTTGATCGGGCGAACTGTCTCCTTTCGTTTCTCTACGCCCTCGTGCGACACGATTGCATCGCGGCACTCACCGTTGCAGGATTGGATCCGTTTGTAGGATTTCTGCATGTCGAACGCGCCAACCGGCCTTCGCTGGCACTAGACCTTATGGAGGAATTCCGTCCGTGGCTGGCCGACCGGCTCGCCGTGACCCTGATCAATCGCCAGCAGATTCAGCCGGGCGAATTTGCTATCCGCGAAGGGGGAGCGGTGGAGCTTACCAAAGACGGACGCAAGACCCTCATCAAGGCGTATCAGGAACGCAAACGGGAGATAGTGCAGCATCCCATGCTCGGACAAAAAATTGCGATTGGGCGACATTTTTTCGTGCAAGCAAGGCTTCTGGCTCGTGTTCTGCGGGGAGACACGAAAGAATACACGCCGCTTATACCGCGATAATTTTATGCTCATTCTTGTCACCTACGATGTTGCGACATCAGACGACGGCGGAACAAAGCGACTGCGCCGCGTGGCCCGAGCCTGCATGGATTACGGCATTCGTGTTCAAAAGTCTGTGTTCGAGTGCCAGGTGGGCCAAAAGGAATGGGTTGCCCTGCGCGCGAGATTGTTGGCTGAAATAAAACTGGACCGAGATTCCCTCCGATTTTATTTTTTAAATGCCGAGGCAAACAACCGCACCGAGCACCATGGCTGCAGCGTGCCCTTAAATGTCAACGAGCCGTATGTACTGTAACCGTGGTGGACATGCTTCCAACTTGTGTGTCGGCCTTTTTGATGTTACGCATTTCTCTGCGCGAACCAATAGCGTCGTCCAACATCCCAAGCATTCGCGATCAACGCAAAGCATTCCGCAATGGAATGTTTTGCAAAACGCTTTTTGAAAATTGAAAGTATTGATGTCAGTAAATGCAACCTTCGCGAATAGCCAGGCTGAATACATTCTGCATGAGCTGTTTACGGAGGCTGCAGTCGCCTCGCGAGCAATCGCGAGGCGCGGAATGAAACCGGCGGTCACCGCGATAGGGAAGTCGCCAGCGAGAGTCGCCTCGCGAGCAATCGCGAGGCGCGGAATGAAACCGGTGCGGATTGCGGCGATGATCGTCGAGCCGCTGTCGCCTCGCGAGCAATCGCGAGGCGCGGATTGAAACTCCCCGAGTTGATAGAATTTCCGTTCACCATTCTCCGTCGCCTCGCGAGCAATCGCGAGGCGCGGATTGAAACAAATGAATGGTACTGGGTAAGGGGAAAGACCCTTGTCGCCTCGCGAGCAATCGCGAGGCGCGGATTGAAACCTATAAGATCATGTAGTGCGCGCACTCCCGAAAGTCGCCTCGCGAGCAATCGCGAGGCGCGGATTGAAACCCAATGTGTTTGGAGCCGCGGATTTACTCCTTCGGTCGCCTCGCGAGCAATCGCGAGGCGCGGATTGAAACCTACAAGATCACCTATGCGGACGGATCGGTAAGTGTCGCCTCGCGAGCAATCGCGAGGCGCGGATTGAAACAAGCGGGGGGGCTGGCCGAAAGGTCGAAAGCGCAAGAGTCGCCTCGCGAGCAATCGCGAGGCGCGGATTGAAACCATCTACTCGCGGCATGATGGTAGCGCACATGCGGGTCGCCTCGCGAGCAATCGCGAGGCGCGGATTGAAACCGCTCTATTGCAGACTGCAAGAGAGGGTAGAGCCTGTCGCCTCGCGAGCAATCGCGAGGCGCGGATTGAAACCGCTCTATTGCAGACTGCAAGAGAGGGTAGAGCCTGTCGCCTCGCGAGCAATCGCGAGGCGCGGATTGAAACGAGAACGGCAGCCCCTGCAAGTCCAACTCGTAGCGTCGCCTCGCGAGCAATCGCGAGGCGCGGATTGAAACGACCAATTAACGCCCGAACTCGCGCAGGATGCTCGTCGCCTCGCGAGCAATCGCGAGGCGCGGATTGAAACCGCGTATGAATGTGGATTGGGACGACGCATCGGCGTCGCCTCGCGAGCAATCGCGAGGCGCGGATTGAAACGGGGGAGAACAGATTGATCTTGGTAGCTATCAGGTCGCCTCGCGAGCAATCGCGAAGCGCGGATTGAAACCTCGATGAATGGCTCATCGTCGGGGATCTCCAGGCTGTCGCCTCGCGAGCAATCGCGAGGCGCGGATTGAAACCTCCAGAACACATAGAGGAGGAGCTGCCTGATACGGTCGCCTCGCGAGCAATCGCGAGGCGCGGATTGAAACCCCTATCCGCATGGCGTGGTTCCATCGGCAGTCTTCATTGTCAAAGATCCGCAACCAGACGCGGCACGACGGATCGGGTCATCTTGGCGGCTCCCATCTCGATAGCTGGCGAGCCGACTGTCACGGCCATCAGCTTATTGCGCGATGCGAATACCAGACGGCTCTATCTTCATGACGTTTGGACGAAAGAGGAAATGCAGGACTCGCCAAATGTCGGGACTGGCACAGCACGCCAAGTGCGCGATTTGTCACCCATTGGGAAAACTAAAGGTCAGAGTGCAATAATTGACGAACTGTCAGGTTGTGCTGGTGTTTGTAGATGAGATGATCCAGGCGGGACGCCTGAATCGGCGGGCGGGACGCCCACCCTACCCGAGAGGATCATTGTCGCGTGCAGTACGTGAAGTTCAGGACCTTGGTTCGTGCACAAACTTTCCCGTCGTCCACTGATCCCGCGCGATGCACCTTTTCAGCTACGCCTGCGATAAGGGGCCGCAGCCAACCCGCTGCCGCTTACACGTAGGATGCCTGAGCACCTTTGAGATTGCGCTTGTTGATCCATGGCATGAGCCCACGCAGTCTTTCCCCAGTCTTCTCAATGGGATGCTTCGCACCTTCTTTCAACAGCCGTTCGTAATTCTTCATCCCTGTCTTGGACTCGTTGATCCATTCTTTGGCAAATTTTCCATTCTGAATTTCTTTCAGAATCGCTTTCATCTTTTTCTTGGTCGAAGCATCCACCACGCGAGGGCCGCGCGTCACGTCGCCATATTTGGCAGTCTCGGAAATAGAGAAACGCATGCCCGCGATACCGGCTTCATTCATGAGGTCCACGATGAGCTTGAGTTCGTGCAGACATTCAAAATAAGCCATCTCCGGCTGGTAACCAGCTTCCACGAGCGTCTCGAACCCGGCTTGCACGAGCGCCGAAGCGCCTCCGCACAATACTGCCTGCTCGCCGAAAAGGTCTGTCTCGGTCTCTTCTTTAAATGTAGTTTCAAACACGCCACCGCGCGTGCCGCCCACGCCTTTGGCCCAGGCCAGTGCCACTTTCTTCGCTTGTTTGCTCGGGTTCTGATACACCGCGATCAAGGCAGGCACGCCTTTGCCTTCGGTAAATTGCCGCCGCACGATGTGCCCCGGACCTTTCGGCGCCACCATGATCACATCCACATCCTTCGGCGGAGTCACGGTCTTGTAGTGAATGGCGAATCCATGGCTGAACAGCAGGGTCTTGCCTTTGACAAGATGCGGCTCGATGTCTTTCTCATACACCTCCGCGATTTTTAGGTCGGGCACGGCCACGAAGATAACGTCTGCTTTTTTCACCGCCTCAGCCGTGTCGAACACTTCGAAACCGAGCTTCTTCGCCACCTCGCGGGATTTACTTTTCGGATAAAGCCCAATGATCACGCGGACGCCGCTGTCCTTCAAATTCAAGGCATGCGCGTGGCCTTGAGAACCGAAGCCGATGACGGCTGCGGTTTTGTTTTTGAGCGGGTCGAGGGAGGCGTCTTTGTCGGTATAGATTTTTGCGGGCATAATGTGTGATTAAAATGGTGTTAGTCGTTGGAGCGGGCGAGTGCCACCTTGCCCGTGCGAGTCACTTCAGAAACCCCGAAGTTGCTCATCAGATCAAGGAATTTTGTCACTTTGCTTTCGTTGCCGGTGATCTCAATCGCAAGCTTGGTGGCCTGCACATCGATGATTTTTGCGCGGAAAATATCGCAGATTTGCATGATCTCGGGCCGTGTCTGTGAGTCGGCATTCACTCGCAAGAGCACCAACTCGCGGTCCACGTATTCGTTGTCGCGGAAATCGGTGACGGTGATCACGTCCACCAGTTTATGAAGTTGCTTGGTGACCTGCTCGAGCACTTTGT
This sequence comes from uncultured Chthoniobacteraceae bacterium, assembly GCA_965365475.1. Taxonomy (GTDB): domain Bacteria; phylum Verrucomicrobiota; class Verrucomicrobiia; order Chthoniobacterales; family CAKUMP01; genus CBDUBV01. The sequence continues at coordinate 12,961 of CBDUBV010000031.1, forward strand.
CATCGCCGCGCACCACGATGGTCATGCGGGAAGTGCCGGGGTCCATCGTGGGACCGACATTGAGACTGTCGATATTAAAGCCTCGACCGCTGAACATACCAGCGATGCGGGCAAGAACGCCGAACTTGTTTTCGACTTTTACAGATATGGTGTGTCTCATGCAGGGCTGTGCATACTCTTGGGAAGCCGGGCACACGTCAAACGAAATTCGCCAAACGTGCAAAGTGCACAAGGCTTGGGTCCAAGGTCTGGCGTGTTTACGGAATCGGACTCTGTTTTTTGCGCACTTGCTTTTTGGGCTGTTTCACTTCCCACAAGCGCGATTCCATCGCATTGCGCGCGGCGTTGGTCTCGGCGATTTTTTTGCTGGCCCCGGTTCCGTGCGCGAGGAGTTTATCCATCCACTTCACTGCCACCACAAAGACTTTCTGATGCTCCGGGCCTTCCTCGCTGATCGCTTCATACGTGGGACTTGTTTTTGACACCGCCTGCAACAGCTCTTGGAGTTGCCCTTTGGGATTCAATTCGTGCAACTCTTCCGTGCAGGACTCGATCAAGTCCGAGCATTCATCCAGTATAAATCGCCGCACCGCATCCAGATTGCTGTCGATATACATGGCTCCGATCAACCCTTCGAAGGCATCCGCCAGGATCGATGATCTGCTTCTGCCTCCGCAGGCTTCCTCTCCGCGGCCCATGAGCAAATATCTACCCAGGTCTATCCGCTCCGCCAGTTTACTTAAACCAGCACGGGAAACCAGTTTCGAGCGCAGCTTGGTCATTTGACCCTCGGTAAACTGCGGAAACCGGCGGTACAATTCTTCGGTGAAAATGAGTTGCAACACCGCATCGCCGAGAAACTCCAGCCGCTGATTATCGAAATGGCGACGCTGCGTCTCATGGCTCAAGCTGGAGTGCGTGAGCGCCTCTGCAAGCAAAAGCGAATTGCGAAATTTAAACCCGATCCGTTGCTCCAGCGGGTTCATCAATCCACGATGCCAAACTCCGCGCGCCGGTTGCGAGCCCAGGCCGCCTCGCCTGAGCCGGGGTCCGCAGGCATGTCTGCGCCGAAACTCACCGTCTGAATATTCGCAGCGTTCACCCCGTATTGAATGAGCGCGTCGCGCACCGCCAGCGCACGGCGCTCCCCGAGACCACGGTTGTATTCCGCCGTGCCCCGCTCATCGGTGAATCCGGCAACGATGATTTGTTTTCCGCCCACCGCATTGGCCACCTGCTGCACTTTCCCCATCTCCGAGCCATCCACCTGGTAGCTGTCGAATGCGAAATACACCGGTTGATACATCGCGCGGTTTACATTGCCCCCGAAAAACGACGCGCCCTCATTGCGATCCGAAAGCGGCGTGCCGGAGACGTAATCATAATCGCCGTCGATACCTGCAAACTTATCCTTTTTTTTGGCACATGCCCCCAAGGCGCAGACCAACGCTACGATAGCAATAAACGAATATAATTTGGAATTCATAGATCGGATTAGCGGGACCAGGATGGCTCGGTTATTTTGCCCACGCCGGATAGCACTCTAGTGCTGCGACCGGTTTGCGCGTCAAGGAGATAAAGACTTCCTCCCTGGCTATACACCAGGTGGCGCGAGTCAGCACCCCACGCGGGATCTTCCGCGCTGCCCCCGCCGGTGACCACTCGCGTTGTGCCATTCTGCAGATCGTGCACCGCCACCTGGAAGCCGCCGCCCTGGCGCACATTGAAAGCAATCTTCGAGCCATCCGGCGACCAGCTTGGCTCCGTGCAGAAAGAATGCCCCGTGGAGATCGCACGTGCACCGCTTCCCCCGGCGGAGATGCGGTACAACTGCGGCCGCCCACCATCGTCATTGGTATAAACGATTTCCCTGCCATCCGGTGACCACGCTGGCGAAGACTCCACCCCGCGCGTGCGCGTGAGCCGTCGCGCACTCCCGCCGCCCGCTGGCGCCACATACAATTCCGGATTCCCATCCTTGCTCATAGTCAACGCCATGCGCCCGCCATCCGGCGAAAACGCCGCCCCCGTGTTTGTCCCCGGCGATTTGATCACGCGGTTGCGTGCGCCGCTGCTGATATCCACCAGATAAATATCCGCGTAGCCGCTCTTGTAGCCGGTATAAAGCAACCGCCGCCCGTCCGTGCTGATCGACGGCCCCACGCTGATGCTTCCATCCCGCGTGAGCTGCACCACGTTCGCTCCATCGTAGTCACAAAGGTAGATTTCTTTGCGACCACTTTTGTTCGACACGAAAGCCAACCGACTGCTCGCGATGCCTTCCTTCCCCGTGAGCGTCATCACGATGTCGTCCGCGAACGCATGCACCGCAGCCCGCAGCCCGCCGCTGTATTCGTTGGAAAGGATCACCCCGCCATTGCGATCCACCACCTGCCCCGACACGCCGCCGTCCGACGCGTTGCCACGAATGATGAATGTGCCCCGCGCCTGGTCCACCACATCGATCCATGGCGAAATTCCCAGGTCGTTTTTTAAAATGGCTGTCGCTTCTTGTGATCCTCGGATGCCCTCCAGCACGACGGAGACCTGATCGCTCTTGCGCACGGTGATCGTAGGCGTGTCCTGCGCCGGGCAAAGCATCGCAATCGCCAGCCCGAGAATGCTAACTGCAAAAGACTTTTGTATCATCCGCGGGACGCTACCAACATCCCGCTCGGGAATCGACAAAAATACAACCTTAGCGAGGCCCGGAAAATTTACGTTTCCGATGGTCTTGCATGAGGATGCTGATCACCAGATAGATCCCGCCCGCAGCCGCACCGATGAAGCAGAGAATCGCAAAGCCCGGGTAGCCCCCGAGTTGAAATTCTGTCTCCACCTGCATCAAAAGACATGCGCCAAGGATCAGCGATCCCAGGATGATACCCATCGTGATCCGGTTCGCGATTTTTTGGAATCCTTCCAACACCACCTCCGCATCGGTCGCCTTCACCTTAATCTCGATCTCGTTATTGACCACGCTATCCATGAGCCGGTTGAGCCGGTTCGGCAGCCCGCTGACAAATTCTTTCATGTCCAGCAGCGTGGTCAATGCACTGCCCTGCGTGGCTTCCGCACGCATCCTTCGCGACATCAGCTCGCCCGTGTTGCGCCGAATCGATTCTGAGGGATCAAAATCCGGATCCAGAATTTGCCCGACCTCATCGAGCTGCAGCAATGTCTTGCCGAGCAAGGTTAGCTCCGAGGGCACCATGATGCCGTTCTCCGCCGCGTTGCGACTCACGTCCAGCACCGCCTTGCCCACATTCATATCTTTAAGCGATTGGTTCTGACGGTCTGCGACCATGCGCGCTATCTGAGTGCGGAATCCGGGTGTGTCGGACTCTACATTTTTCCTGCTGATTCGCAGCACGATGTCCGCGACATCTTCACTCTGTCCGTCGCTGATCGCCAGGAGGAGCTTTAGCAAATGCTCCTGCATCGTCGGCGTGGTATAGCCCACCATCCCGAGGTCGAGCAGTGCGATCTTGCCGCTATCGGTCACAAACACATTCCCCGGATGCGGGTCCGCATGGAAAATCCCATCGCTGAGCACTTGCTTTAAATACGCGCGGAAAACTTCCTCCGCCAGCGGCGCACCGTCCAGTTCCATGTGCGCAAGCGGTCCCAACGCAGTGATCTTGCGGCCCGAGACGGCATCCATCGTCAACACGCTGCGCGTGCAATAATCCAAGACTGGCTGCGGAATCTGTATGCGCGTGAACTCTTTTAAATTCTCACCCACGGTCACCAGATTCTGCGCTTCCCGCTCGTAGTTCAGCTCGTGCCGGATGCTCACCCGGAATTCCTCCAGCATCATCCGGAACCGATATTTTTTCCCGATTGCCGTGTGAGCTTCCAGAAACTCCGCGATCTCGGAAAGCACTTCGAAGTCCTCTGCAATCTGCGTGCCGATGCCGGGCCGTTGTACTTTCACCACCACGGGGCGTCCATCGCGCAGTGCCGCGGCATGCACCTGCCCGAGTGAAGCTGAGCCCAGCGGTTCGGGATCGAACTTGGAGAATGCTTTGGAGATACGCACGCCCAATTGTTCCGTGATGATCTTTTCTACTTCCTCGAAGGGAAATGGCTTCACCTGATCCTGCAGCCGCGCGAGCGCTTTCAGATACGGGTCCGGCAGAAGGTCCGGACGACTCGACAGGATTTGCCCGAGCTTCACATACGTCGGCCCCATGGCCTCCAGGTCCTGAGCGAGCTGCTCGGGTTTGGCTTCTTCATCCGGGTCCAGTCGTGCTTCATCCTCATCCAACCCCGCTTCTTTGCGAAAATCCAGCCGCCCGTATTTCCAGAACAACTTGGCTATTTGTTGATACCGGACGAGATATTTGGGCGAGAGTTTCATAGGTGTTGTATAAAAAGCGGAACCACAACGAGTTCGCGCGTCAGCACCGGGCTGCGCCTATGCACTACAACTGACGTTTGAATATCGATGCAAACTTCTCTGCCACTTTTGAATGCCACGGCCGGTCTCGGAACTCGGACGGATCGATGCGCCGGGAGTTCTGCTTGTCTCGCTCAAACACCCGCACCTGTTCCGCCGCGAACTCCCGGTCATAGACATTTAGATTGGCCTCATCGTTAAGTTGAAAAGAACGGTTGTCGAAATTCGTGGAGCCCACCGACACCCAGACGTCATCTACGATGAAAAGTTTGCAGTGAAACATCGCCGGCTGGAACTCATAGAATTCCACGCCTGCATCCAGTAGAGGCTGCAAGAGCGAGCGGCCTGCATTGCGCACCAGTTGAGTATCTGTCTTCTCGCTGGGCACGATGATTTCCACCCGCACCCCACGCTCGATGGCAGCCAGCAGAGTCTCGATCGTCAACTCATCTGGCACGAAATACGCAGCCTGCAATTGGATGCGTTTTGTCGCCGAAGCAATTGAAAGCAGATACATCAAATGCACGTTTTCACTGCCTTCCTGCTGCGAGCTTTTTACCATCTGCGCAGACATCTCTCCCGCAGGCTGCAAGAGCGGAAAATAATTATCGCCGGTGAAGACCTCCGACTCGGTCTTGATCCAGTTATCACAGAACGCAGCTTGAATCTGCGCCACAGCCGGGCCTTCCACACGGTAGTGCGAGTCCCGCCAGTGATCAGACTTCGTCCCATCGCCAAGCCAGAGGTCCGCAATGCCCACTCCGCCGGTAAACCCGATTCTGCCATCCACCACGAGTAATTTGCGGTGCGTTCGGCTGTTCATTCGCGAAAGGTGATACCACGAGAGCGGACGGTACCATGCTACTTCCACCCCGGCTTGTTGCATGTTGCGCACATACTCTTCGTCCACTTTGTTGCTCCCAAGCCAGTCCAGAAGCACATGCACGCGCACGCCCGCACGTGCTCTCTCCGACAACGCATCCGAGAATTCTTTCCCGATTTCACCTGACCAATAAATGAAAGTCTCAAACGTAATGGTCTTCTCCGCGCCACGAATTGCCTCCAGCATGGCAGGGAAAATTTCATCGCCATTTTGAAGTGCGGTCACTTTGTTTCCCTCAAGTAACGGCGGTCCCAGCAGCACACTCATCGCCTGCCGAAACTGCGGATCGTCCACCGCATATCGGTGCGGAAGTTTATATTGAATCTGGTAGGTCGGGGTATGGAGATTCACAGCGATAAGCACCATTAGTGCCCCAATGGAAAAAGCCAGAATAATGAATAGCCAACGCTTGGTTTTTTTTCCTGGGGCAAATTTCACTCAGTAGTTGTATCGCAAATCAAGCGGATGAGCCGCTTAATAGAATGCACTTATACCTGAGAATGCATGGACAAGGCACGCAAAAAGCCTCTCCGACCGCAGAAACACGGTCGGAGAGGCTTTAGAAAAACGATGGGCCGGGCTTTCGCCCTGACCCAAATTCGTAAAGTTACGACCGACGCCGTTCCCGTCGATCCCAGGCGTCGCGAGCTGCGTCTCGAGCACGGTCCCAGTTCAATTTCGCATCTGTAGTCTCATACTGTGCACGAAGTTCATGCTCAACCTCATCGAAATCTCGGTCATCATATCGGTTCGTTCCTTCATATCCGACTCGGTATGCGGGTTGATATTCCTCGTAGGATGATCCGCCGGTTACATAAGGGCGTGAAGCATAGTTTTCCTTCCAGTAAGCTTCCTCCACGGTGGGATCGAGTTTCTCTGCTACGCCCTTGCCAGCCAATCCGCCGGCCACGGCTCCTGCGACCAAGCCGACTGCGGCTCCTACGGGCCCGCCCATCGCGCCGATGGCCGCACCAGCCGCACCGCCGCTTGCTGCTCCAACTCCAGTTCCCACCGGATGCGCTCCCGGTGCTCCAGTCATTGGATCCCGATTTGCGTCATGTTCTTTATTGTTAGTTTCGTCGTTCATATTGGTATTGGGTTGATTAGATGTTAGTTATTCGTTCTCATTAGATTTGTCGGCATCGGTTGGGCTCGTTTGCTCAAAGACCGGTCGCACGTCCGATGGGATATACGCATCGCGTCGCGATTCGATCCAACTCACCGAGAGAAACACCCCTAAGCCGAAGAGATAAAAGTAATTCATAGTACATAAAGTAATATGGTTCTCGCATGCCCTGGGGCTGTCAGGCTTCTCCCTGATCGCGCTATGGGTCAGGTTCGCCCGTTATTCAACTCGCAGTCAACGCGGCGCGATCATCATCCGCCGAAGATTTCTCTAGATAATAATCATACCCGCCGGGATACGCGCGGACCTTGCCGTCTTTTACATGCAGCACTTTGGTCGCGAGCAACTTGATAAAGTGCACGTCGTGAGAGATGAAAACAAGTGTCCCCTCATACGCCTGCAATGCTAGAATCAGCGACTCGACACTGTGAATATCCAGATGCGTAGTCGGCTCATCCATGAGCAACAGATTCGGCGGGTTCACCAGAAACTTGATCAGGTTCAGCCGGCTCTTCTCGCCCCCGCTGAGCACCGCAGTCTTTTTATAAATATCGTCCTTGCGGAACAGAAACGAGCCCAGCACGCCTCGCGCCTCCTCTTCCCGGAGTTCGCCATTGGATTGCATCACTTCCTCTAGCACCGTTTTCCCTGGATCCAGATACTCCGCCCGGTGCTGACTGAAATAGCCGATTCTGGCCTGGTGCCCTTCAGAGCGCGTGCCCTTTTGAAATGGCAGCACTCCCGCGAGTATTTTTAATAGCGTGGATTTGCCCGCCCCGTTGGGACCTACCAGCACCGTTCGCTCACCACGTTCAATCTCAAGGTCCAATCCATCGTACACCACATTTTTTCCGTAAGCCATGTGAATGCCTTCCAGCGAGAGTATCCGCTGCCCACTTCGTGGTGGCTGAGGAATCTGGAAACGAAATGGTTTTTTGGGCGGCAATGGTTTTTCGATCAACTCCATCCGCTCAATTTGTTTGAGCTTGCTCTGCGCCTGCGCGGCTTTGCTCGAGACAGACCGGAACCGGTCAGCAAATTCCTGCAATGCCTTGATTTCTTTCTGCTGGTTCTTGTAGGCCGCAAGTTGCTGCTCATAATTTGCATCTCGCTGTCGCAAGAATTCCGTGTAATTGCCCGTGTATGGGACGATGCGGCGTTCGGCTATTTCAAAAACCCGAGTCACCAGTTCATCCATAAATTGTCTGTCATGCGAGATAAGCAGGATCGCTCCGGAATACGTGCGGAGATAATTCTGCAGCCACAGCAGCGACAGCAGATCGAGGTGGTTGGTGGGCTCGTCCAGCAGCAGTAAATCCGGCTCCAGCACCAGCAACCGGGCGAGATGAGCACGCATAACCCATCCGCCGCTCATCTCACGCGCAGGGCGCGAGAAATCACTCTCGCGATAGCCCAGGCCGGCCAGCATTTTCTTCGCTTTCGCATCTGCCTGTGGGCTGTTGAGCGCTTCGAACTGCATGGTGAGTTCGTGATATTCCGGCACATCCACCGCAGAGTCTTTCTCGAGTTCATGCAACCGGTTTTCAATCGCTTGCAACTGCCCGGCCCGGCCCGTGGCGATCTCCAGGACAGTCTCTTCGCCGACCGATTCCGCTTCCTGCGGCAGATAGCCAAGCATCGTCCATTCATCCCGCTCGATCTGGCCGGCATCCGCCTCATCGACTCCGCGGATCATGGAAAATAGCGTGCTTTTGCCTGCGCCATTGGGCCCCACCAACGCCACGCACTCGCCGTGATTGATCTGCATCGCCGCGTCTTCGAACAGGACGCGCCCCCCCACCGATTTTCTCAATTTCCGAATCGTCAACATAATTCCCAACACTAAGACCCAAACCGGTCATCAAGGACAGGGAAAAAGAAATGCGACAGAGCTGATGACACTCCTTTAAATCTGCGCGTATAAATCACGCGTCGCCGCCAACCCGCTTGTTATCTACATAGATGCTGATCGACGCGTCCTCGCCGCCCAGTAGCGTCCGTGCGCGCTTCAATGCTTTGGCGGTGGACAGCGTCGGGTTTTGGCTGTTATCAGGAAACACATTTTCCCGCCCGATTTTCTCAACAAGATTGCTATTTTTAAACAGCCGCAACACATCCTTGCGGACTTCAGCCACAAGCAAATGCCGATTCTGTTCTTTGATCTGGGTGACCAAATCGTCCAGCGCGATAACAGCAGAAGCATCCAGCCGATGTGCATTGCGGAGTTTTAACACCAGCACCTTCAGCTCGGGTGCCTCGGCAATGCGTCGAATCTGATTGTAAAACAAATCCGCTGCTCCAAAAAACAGTTCGCCTTCGACATGCACGATGGAAATTTCCGGATTGGCCCGCTCGCTCTGTGATTCCAATTCCGTGAGGTGACCTTCTTCGTCAAAATTGAATTCAATCAACTCCGGTTTTGCGACTTTCTTTAAAAACAAAATAATGGATACCGCGCTGCCCAGATAAATGGCGGTATCCAACGCCAGCAACAGACCAGCTATAAGTGTGACATAGAACACGATGGCATCGGAACGCGTGGACTTGGATACCACCCGAATCTGATGGCGGCTGATCAAGGATACACCGATGGTGATGACCACCACTGCGAGCGCGGGGAGAGGAATAAATGGAATTAACGGCGAGAGTCCGATAAAAAGCAGTGCCACGAGAATTCCGGCAAACACGTTAGTCAGCGAACTCACCGCACCGCTTTGGAAATTGAGCAATGATCGGGTGAGTGAAGCAGACGCCACCATGCCGCCGGTCAGGCCCGCAACCACATTCGAGATACCAAGGCCGAACATCTCCTGGTTTGCATGAAACTGCTGCCCAGAACGCGATGCCAGAGACTTACCAATGGAGTTCGCCTCAAGCATAACGAGAAATGCCAGTGCCAATGCGGGGCTGGCCAGCTGATTGATCAAGTCGAAATCTGTGGAGGGCGCGGCGAGTTTCCAGATGCCCGCAGGCACAGGCGCCAGCGTCTTGATTTCGAATCCAGCCAATCCCATGATGTAAGCCGTGCAGCTCATAAGAAATAACACAGCCGCAACATTAGGAAATGCGGGAAAATATTTCTTAAAGATACTATACGAAATGTATGTCAGCACGCCGAGCGCGAGCGAAGGCCAGTGTGTGTTGCCTATGTTCTCGATGGTGGAAAGCGTGACACCAAGCAAAGAAGGAGATTGCGGGACAGAGTAGCCCAGCACGTTCTTAATTTGATTAATAATGATCTGGAGAGCAGCCGCTGTGATATAGCCTACAATCACTGTGCGGGAAATGAATTGGATAAGGCGGGCAATATTGGCAAAGGCACCAATAATTAAAAATATGCCCGTCATCAGCACCAGCACGGATACCCCTTGCAGCAGGCGTTCCCCTTCAATCCCGGACGTCATAAATGCTCCCAGCATAAGCATGGCTGTGGCATTGGTAGGTCCGAGCGAAGAATAGCGGGAGTCGGAAAATAACGATCCGAGGATAGCGGCGGCAAGGTAGCAGAAGATGCCGTAGGATATGGGCAACCCGGCAATGATCGCATAGGCCATGCACTGTGGGAAAGCCACCAGAGCGACATTCACCCCACTGCCGAGATCGGATTTTAGACAGGCTTTATTGTAGCCGACCCATTGGTGCCGGATTGGAAATAATTGGATCTGCGTGGCTTGAAAAAAGCCCGTCGCCTTCTCCCGCAATCTGCCAGCTAAGTCCGAAGCACGCACCGCTTAACCCTTTGCCCCCGCGACGTCTCCACCCGCGCGCGCACCATCGACATAGATGCTGATGGTCGCGTCCTCTCCGCCCAGCAGAGCTTTTGCGCGTTTCAACGCACGAGCAGTGGACAGAGTCGGGTTCTGTATATTGTCGGGGAACAAATTATCGCGTCCGATCTTCTCGATCAGCCCGCTGTTTTTAAATATCCGCAGCGCATCCTTGCGGACTTCGCTTATTAAAAGAAATCGGCTTTTTTCTTTTATATGAGAAATAAGTTCTTCCAGGGCGAACACTGCTGACGCGTCAAGCCGGTGTGCGTTGCGCAATTTTAATATAAGAATTTTAAGATTAGGATCCTCCACCACGCGGCGGGCTTGATTATAAAATAATTCCGAGGCGCCGAAGAATAATTCGCCTTCGACATGTACAATTGAAATTTCCGGGTTGGGACGTTTCTGCAAATCTTCGAGTTCCGTCAATTGGCCTTCTTCATTAAAGGAATATTCGATAAGCTCCGGCTGGGCGACTTTTTTAAGAAAAAGAATGATCGACACTGCGGTGCCTAGATAGATTGCGGTATCCAGCGCAAACAATAGCCCGGCAACCAGTGTGACATAGAACACAATCGCGTCCGAACGCGTGGCCTTGGATACGACTCGAATCTGATGCCGGTTCAGCAGGGACACTCCGATCATAATAACCACGATCGCCAGAGACGGGCGGGGTATATAAGGTATCAATGGCGTTAACCCGATAAACAATGTACCCACAAGGAGACCTGCCAATACATTAGTTAGCGATGTGGCGGCTCCACTTTTAAAGTTTAATGTGGACCTGGTGAGAGATGCCGAGGCCGCCATGCCACCGAGCAATCCACTACAGATATTTGCCACCCCAAGGCCGAACATTTCCTGATTTGACCGGAACGGACGTCCACTGCGGGAAGCGAGCGATTTGCCTATGGAATTTGCCTCCAGCATGACCAGAAATGCAAGCGCGACAGCGGGTGTAGCAAGTTGGCTGATCAAGTTCAGATCAAATGGAATCTTCGTAATATGCCAGATGTCTGACGCGATGGGGTCGAGCGTCTTCACGGAGGTGCCTGTCAGTTTCATCACATACGCAGCCACGCTCATCAGCACGAGCACCAGCGCGACGTTGGGAAGTTGCGGCCATTTCTTACTTAGGACAAAATAGGTGGATAATGTAGCCACCGCCAAAAGCAAAGAGGGCAGATGCGTTAGCCCCAATCCGCCCGCAGTCGCAAGCAGGACACCGATGAACGAGGACGTGGGCTCTATGCTAAAGCCAAGTGCGCTGCGAATTTGATTTGCGATGATGAGCAGCGCCGCTGCGGTGATGTAGCCGATGATGACTGTGCGCGAAATGTACTGGATGACGCGTGCCACATTTGCAAACGCCCCGATCATAAGAAATACTCCCGCCAGCAAGACAATGATCGGCACCGCCGCGTAGAGAGCCTCGCCATGCAGCCCCAGCGCGAGGAAAGAACTTAGCATCAGCATCGCGGTGGCATTGGAAGGTCCGAGCGAGTTGTATCGGGAATCCGAGAATAAAGAGCCGACGATGGCGGCTGCGAGGTAGCACAGGATGCCGAAATAAACGGGCAGTCCCGCGATGATCGCGTAGGCCATGCACTGAGGGAATGCCACGAGTGCGACGTTCACGCCACTACGCAGATCATCTCTAAACAACTCGCGGTTGTAGCCACGCAACTGACGGCGCAGCGGGAAAAGTTCGATCTGAGTGGCCCGGAACAATCCCGCAACCCGCGAAGGAAGTTCTGTGGTAAATTTGCTCACTCTATCTCCATGTCGCTCATGATTGCGAATCAAAGGCTTAAACCATCGCCATGGTTTTATGCAATCGCCATTTGCTGGTGCATGAGCAGTAAGCCCGCGCGTGTTACAAGAACTCTCGGCGGTCATCTCGCCCTGTGCACAAAAGATGCTCCATCTTACCAGTTGTGCGGCGAGGTGGCTTGTGCGAGGATTCTTTTCCTATGAAAAAACTCTTTCTACTTTCTGTCCTGGCACTCTCCACTTTCGCCGCATCCGCCATGGCAGGCGACGGCGCGGTCAAAGTGGCTGTGGATGGCATGTCCTGCGGTTCGTGCGCAATGAAATTGGAATCGGCTTTCAAAAAAGCTGATGCTGTCGATGCGGTTTACGTGAGCGTGGCCGACAAGACTCTTTTGCTCGATGAGAAACAGCCCATGGACGATGAACAAATTAAAGCCGTCATCGAGAAAGCCGGATATAAAGTGAAATCCATCGAGCGCACGAGCGCTTCGTTCGACGAGATGCGCAAGGCTTCCTGATCGCTGCGCAGTCTGCATTCACCCATGGAAGCCTTTGAGGTACCGGTGCTGCCATTGGTCATGGCCGGCGTCGGATTGGTGCTGCTGTGCGTGGCATCCGTCTGGTTTGTAGTATCCGGGTTCCGCGTCCATTGGCTTTGGGGAGTGGCTCACATCTTCCTTCAGCCCGTGTCCAGCATGCTTTTCGCCATCGTTCAATGGCGCCAGGCGCGAGGCGCTGTATTTTCTTCGCTGGCTGGATTGGCACTGTTAGTCGGGGCGGTATTCGCTTTGCCTGCGGGTATCATCACGACGGACACACTGCATGTATTAATGGCCCGCATCGCCCAATCGCCTTATGCGAAGAGTGCCGAGGTATGGACGCTTGAGGAGGTGCGCGCCCATGCGGATGCGCTGCTGGAACGAAAAAGAAAGCTGATGCAGCAGAAAGCGTTGGTGGTGAAAAGCGATGCCGAGAGTGTGGAAGCGTTGAAACGCGAGATCGATCGCTACAATGCTGATTTCCAGTCACTCCAGCAGCAACCTGCTTACGCGATCTGGAAGCTGCAACAGACGCAGAAGCTGGAAGAGGGCGGCCCAGGGCAATCCCGCTCGACACCCTGAACTCCTTGCGATTAGCTCAACGCCTACTCATGCAAATACACATTCCCACTGGCGATTTCCAAGGGTTCATCTTCGATTGCGATGGCACGCTTGCCGACACCATGCCGATGCATTACCAGGCATGGATGCGTGTCCTTGCGCGGCATGGAGTGGATTTCAGTGAGCATGAATTTTACCATCTGGGAGGAACACGCACCCCGACCGTTGTCGAGATTCTCAATGCCCGGTATGGCAAACACATGGTGGTGGAGCAGGTCGTGCAGGAAAAGGAAATCATTTTCAAAAATCTGTTACCCGGCGTGAAACCTCTCCAGGTGGTGGTCGATTTTGCCCGTGACCGGTTTGGCGTTCATCCCATGGCGGTGGCATCAGGTGGCTTGCGCCATCTCGTGATCGATACGCTCAAGATTCTTGACATCCTGCATATGTTTCCGGTCATCGTGGCCGCAGAGGATGTGGTGCATGGCAAACCCGCACCCGATATGTTTCTGCTGGCGGCCGAGCGGATGGGTGTGCCGCCGGAAAAATGTCTGGTGTTCGAGGATGCACCTCCAGGCATCCAGGCTGCCCGCGCGGCTGGCATGTCCTGCGTGGTGGTGCCGTCCTCACCCGTGGAATTGACCATCGACCCGGTCGCCTGAGTGCCCGCACCACTGGCGTATCGAAGGTTATGTTGCCATGCGTTTAGGGCCTTATACGTTCGATTTTCCATTGTATCTCGCACCCATGGCGGGTGTCACCGATACGATCTTTCGCCGAATATGTCGGGAGTTTGGAGCGGATATACTTGTGACGGAGTTTGTCTCGGCTGAAGGCATCGCTCATCGCAACCGCC